>NZ_JBQCDN010000216.1:0-13587 GCF_051961175.1 Trinickia sp.
CGAGTGCTTCGAGGCGAGCGGCGCGAAGGCGACCACGACTGGCGGAGGACCGTTTGCCGTTCGAGGAAACCAGCAAACGTTTTGTTAGAATGGGCCGGAGTATAACACCCAGACACGAGCCTATGAAACCTTCCAGCGGCCGCATGCACCGTGGCGCGGCCCTCCTCGCCGCTTCCGTTTTGAGCCTTGCGCTCGCGGCTCTCACGAGCACGGCAGCGTCGGCGCAAACCTCGCAGGCGGTGGCCGACGATACGCCGCAAATCGACGCATCGATCGCCTCGCAAAATTGGAGCGCCGCGCTGGCCGAACTCGATGCGCGCATCGCTTCGCACCCGCACGACGCACAGGCCAAGTTCAAGCGCGGCACGGTCCTCGCCCGCCTGAACCGGGACGACGACGCCATCCGTCAGTTTCAGGAACTGACGCAGCTGTACCCCGAGCTGCCCGAACCGTATAACAATCTCGCCGCACTTTACGCGAAGCACGGGCGCTACGAAGACGCGCGTAAGGCACTTGAAACCGCGGTGCAAGCGAACCCGAGCTACGGGCTCGGCTACGAAAACCTCGGCGACTTGTACCTCCACCTGGCCGAGGAATCGTACCGGCGCGCACAGAGTCTCGGCCAGGCAAGCGCCGTGGCGGCGCAGCGCATGGCTGCGATCGGGAAGATCGTGTCGCCCGCGCAGTCGAAGGCCGCCGCCAGCGCTGGCGCGCACCATGGGCCCGCCAACATTCCGGTGCCGGAAATAAACTCGCCGGGCGTCGAATTCGGCGGCTCCAACGGCCCATTTCCCACCCAGCCTTACCTCGCGCCGTCGCGCTAGCGCGGCGTTCGCTCCGATCTCTTCCACGTTGAGGACACCCATGAAAAGCTTTTGGTTGGCGCTCGGCAGCGCCGCTCTCATTGCGAACGCGCCCGCCTTCGCTCAGACAAGTTCCGCTACGCATCCGCAAGTGCTGCTGAAAACGTCGGACGGCGATATCAAGGTCGAGCTCTACCCGGAACAAGCACCGAAGACGGTGGCAAACTTCCTCGATTACGTGAAATCCGGCCAATACAGCGGCACGATCTTTCATCGCGTGATCAAAGGCTTCATGATCCAGGGTGGCGGCTACACGGCCAGCTTCGCGGAAAAGCCGACGCGCGCCCCGATCCCGCTCGAGAGCCGTAATGGCCTGAAGAACACCACGGGCACGATCGCCATGGCGCGCACGGGCGATCCGAACTCGGCCACCGCGCAATTCTTCATCAATACGGTGGATAACGCGGGGCTCGACTATCCGAATCCGGACGGCAACGGCTACGCGGTATTCGGCAAGGTCGTCTCGGGCATGGACGTTGTGAAGAAAATCGAGGCAACCCCCACCACGACGCGCGGCCCGATGTCGGATGTGCCGCAGCAGCCGATCGTGATCCAATCGGCAACGGTCGTGTCGAAGTAATGAACTCCCCCGCCGGCGCGGCCTGCGCCGGCTCGGCTTTTTAGAAAGGAAAGCATCATGGTCGAACTGCACACGAATCACGGCGTCATCAAACTCGAACTCGACGCCGAGAAGGCTCCGAAAACGGTTGAGAACTTCCTCAACTACGTGAAAAAAGGCCACTACGACAACACCGTGTTCCACCGCGTCATCGACGGCTTCATGATCCAGGGCGGCGGCTTCGAACCCGGCATGAAGCAAAAGCCGACGGACGAGCCGATCGACAACGAAGCGAACAACGGTCTGAAGAACGTCAAGGGTTCGGTCGCGATGGCGCGCACGAACGATCCGCACTCGGCTACGGCGCAATTCTTCATCAACGTCAACGACAACGACTTCCTCAATCACACGTCGCCCACGCCGCAAGGCTGGGGCTATGCCGTGTTCGGCAAGGTGGTCGATGGGCTCGACATCGTCGAGAAGATCAAGAAGGTGAGGACGGGCTCGAAGGGCTTCCATCAGGACGTACCGCTCGACGATGTCATCATCGAGAAAGCGGTCGTGGTCGATTGAACACGAGTGTCATCCGAGATGCCGGCATCTCGGCGCGGCAAGACGCGGGGCCTCGCAATGTCGAGGCCAGCGTGCCGCACGAGCATGGCCACGCGCAGCCGCATGCGCCGCGGCCGCTCTTGCTCATCTCCGATCTGCACCTGAGCACGTCGATTCCGCGCACGGTCGACGCGTTCGAGCATTTCATCCGAGTCACGGCCGATAGCGCGGATTCGGTTTTTATCCTCGGCGATCTGTTCGAGTATTGGATCGGCGACGACATGCTCCGAGCCGATCCTTTCGCGGCACGCATCGCCGCCCTCTTGCACACCCTGTCCGAGCGCGGTATCGCCTTGTACGTGATGCACGGCAATCGCGATTTTCTGCTCGGCAAACGCTTTATGCAGGCAGCGGGGGCGATCTGGCTGCCCGATCCCTTCGTGATGACCGCGTTCGGCGCGCGCATCGTGCTCGCTCACGGCGACGCGCTGTGCACGGCCGATCGGAAATACCAGACCTTCCGACGGCTTGCGCGGTGGCGGGCGGCGCAGCTCCTGTTTCTCGCATGGCCGTTCAAATGGCGCCATGCACTGGCCGAGCGCATGCGCGCTTCGAGCGAAGAAGGCCGCACACGGCCGCCCTCGCCGCTTTATGACGTGACGCACCAAGGCGTCGAGGCCCTCTTCCGTTCGAGCCGTACGACAACGATGATCCACGGGCACACGCATAAACCGGCGCGCCATCAGGAAACGAGTGGCACGCGCTGGGTGCTGCCGGATTGGGATCTCGACCACGGTAGGCGCCGCGGCGGCTATCTGCGCATCGACGCCGAGGGCATTCACGCCCTGCCGCTCGACTGACGCGGTCGGCTTGATGGCCGATCGCCGCCGCGCGGCGTGTTGCGCGTGCTGGCCATTCGATCTGCTGACTTCTAACTTCAGGCTGGCGCGGGTCGCCGCCGTGCGCCACCGCGGATCAGAACACGATCAGCGTCCGCTCTCACGGATCTCGGCATCGATATGCACCACCGTGCTTTGAATCGCGGCCGAAAGACGCTGCAGATCGATGCTCGCCGTATCAACGCCGTGCAATGCTTCGAGCCGTGCCCCGAGCCGCTCCAGCACGGCGACGATTTCGTCGACACGCTGCTTTTCGGCGGCCGCATGATCGATGAGCCCATGCAGCGCGAGCGATACCGGATCTTCCGCATTCGGCGTGATGCCGTACGCGCAAAACGCCACGTGCTCGGGCGAACGCTTGCGCTCCGCCGGTTCGACGATGCGTGCCGGATTGCCGACCGCCGTGCCGCCGGCCGGCACCGGTTTGACCACAACGGCATTCGAGCCGATTTTCGCGTTTTCGCCGATCGTAAATCCGCCCAGGACCTTCGCTCCCGCGCCGACGATGACACCGCGTTCGAGCGTCGGGTGGCGCTTGGCGCCGCGCGTGAGCAGCGTGCCACCGAGCGTCACGCCCTGGTAGATCGTGCAGTCGTCGCCCACTTCGGCCGTTTCGCCTACGACGACGCCCATGCCATGATCGATGAACACGCGCCGCCCGATCGTCGCGCCCGGATGAATTTCGATGCCGGTGAGGAACCGCGCGATCTGCGAAATGAAACGCGCCAGCCAACGCCATTGGCCGCGCCAGCATGCATGTGCGAGCCGGTGTAAAACAAGCGCGTGCAATCCGGGGTAACAGGTGAGCACTTCCCAAGCACTGCGCGCGGCGGGATCCCGCTGACGAATGGTGGCAATGTCTTCGCGAAGTCTCTTGAACATGGTTGGTCTCGCTCAATGAGGGCGATTATCGGCACGCGGGGGCAGTCATGGCTGCCTGGCGGACGCATCGATATCAGTCCGTGCGATTTGCTTATCACGGATCGTTCGATTGTAGGGGCATCGTACAGAACGCGCAGGCGGAACGCGGATCGTCCCTTTGGAAGTGAGGGACATTAGCGGCTGTAGCCGCCGAATTGCCGCCCTTTTACGCCGGGATCTCGTCCAATGGCGATCTACGACGAAGACGAGTCCTCACCGGCATGCGCCTTGAGCAGGATGTGCTTCGCGATACCTCGGACGATGTTGACTTCCTCGCGCTCCAGACCGGCCCGAGCGAAGAGCCGGCGCAATCGGGACATCAACTTCTTCGGATTGGCCGGATCAAGAAACTCAAGCGCAATCAAGGCGTTCTCGAGGTGGATATACATCCGTTCGATATCGTCGCTCGGCGCCCGCGCGGCGCCCGATGGCTCGTCGGGCTCGGACAGCGTCGCGGCGCCTGTGTCCGCGAGATAGGCCATGCGCAGCTCGTACGCGAGCACTTGCACGGCCTGCGCCAGATTGAGCGAGCTGTAGGCCGGATTGGCCGGAATGTGCGCGAGCGCACTGCAGCGCTCGACATGCTCGTTCGAGAGGCCGGTTCGCTCGTTGCCGAAGACAAATGCGATATCGCCGCCGGTGGCGTGCGAGCGCGCCTCGCTCGCAGCCTCGCGCGGCGCTAATTGCGGCGGGCCGTATTCGCGCATGCGCGCCGTCAGGGCGACCGACCACGTCACGCCGGCAAGGGCATCGGCGATCGTCGGCACGATGCGAGCCGCAGCCAGCACATCCTCCGCGCCGCTGGCCATGGCGATCGCCTCCGGATCCGTCTGGACATGCACCAGCCGCGGCGCAACGAGCACGAGCCGCGAAAAACCCATGGTTTTGAGCGCGCGGGCGGCGGCGCCCACGTTACCGGGGTGGCTGGGCTCGACGAGGACGAACCGGGTCGAGGTGAAGCCACCGTGGGGACCCGACGCGGAGGTATGAACGGTGGCGGACGGCGAATGCGGTGCGGAAGGATTCAAGATGACAAGAGACAAGAGCAGCGGATGAACGAAAAGAGGCCAAAGCGTGGGGATGCCTGCGTGCCGATATGGTATCGCGCTCCCCGCCTTCATGCGAACCGGACGAGCAAGCCGGGCAGGCCGCGAGCGCCCGGCGACGGTTCGCGTTGCATGCCCGCGGCAACGTTCGAGCCGGGCACCGCCGGACTCAGGTAAAATCACGCAATTCGTGTCTTGCGCGCAGGCTGCCCGCACGCAGGCACACTGCTCTTCTTCAATTCGCTTTCGTCGACGGAATGCCCACCCATTCCGGGCGGTTTGGCCCATTCGCCGCAGCGCTCGTACCGCCGTGGCACAAGGAACCCGTTTTATGCACCCGATGCTCAATATTGCCGTCAAGGCTGCCCGCCGTGCCGGACAAATCATCAACCGCGCCTCGCTCGATCTGGATCTGCTCCAGGTCAGCAAGAAGCAGCACAACGATTTCGTCACGGAAGTCGACAAAGCGGCCGAAGCGGCCATCATCGATACACTCAAAACGGCCTATCCCGACCACGCCATCCTGGCGGAAGAGTCGGGCCGCTCCGAGAACGAATCCGATTACGTCTGGATCATCGATCCGCTCGACGGCACCACCAATTTCATCCACGGCCTGCCTTACTACGGCGTGTCGATCGCACTGGCGCACCGGGGCATCGTGACGCAAGCCGTCGTGTACGACCCGACCCGCAACGATCTTTTCACGGCTTCGCGCGGCCGCGGCGCGTATCTGAACGACCGCCGTATCCGCGTTGGCCGACGTGACCGCCTGGCCGACGGGCTGATCGGCACCGGCTTCCCGTTCCGCGAAGACGACCGCGTCGATGCCTACTGCCGCCTGTTCGCCGACATGACGCGTTCGTGCGCGGGCTTGCGTCGCCCGGGTGCAGCCGCGCTCGACCTTGCCAACGTGGCGGCGGGCCGGCTCGACGGCTTCTTCGAGCAAGGGCTCAGCCCGTGGGATATGGCGGCGGGCAGCTTGCTGATTACGGAAGCGGGCGGGCTCGTCGGCAATTACACGGGCGATTCCGAATTCCTGAACCTTGGCGAAATCGTCGCCGGCAATCCCAAGATCTACGCGCAGATGGTGCCGATCTTGAGCGCGCATACTCGCGTGTCGAAGGGCGACTGACGAGCGGCCCCAGGCTGCCGCCTTCCCGGCGCGACAAAACGGTATGACAAAGGCGGCTTCGGCCGCCTTTTGCCTTCTGGAAGCAGCAAGCAGGTCTCTTTCTCCTGTTTCCGAGCGTCCGTATCGCTCGGCTCGCCGGATAAAAAAAGGCTTCTACACGATCATTGCCGCGCAGTTCGTTTCGTCGCTGGCCCGATGATCGAAGCGTGAGGTGCGCGCTCACCTTCGGTTGCGCGCGACCTTCCCTTTCGAGTCCTCGATGTCGGAGCCGCTATCGGTATCGTAGTCGGTCGTCACCCTGCCTTCGCGCGTTTTCGTCACGTACGTACCGATCGACTTCTCGATATTGCGCTCGATGATCCGGCGCGTATCGGTGAGCGCCTGGGCGGACTGGGACATCCAGAACGGCCCGCGCCGCTCATTCTCGTCGAGCTCGAGCTCGTCGGCGCAGGTCCCGCAGGGCCGCATCGTGCCAGCCAGTAGGCGTCGGTCCAGCAACTCGCGGAACGTTGTTCGCACGTAGTGCAGGATGCGGCGCTCGGCATGCAGCCTGACCTGCGATCCATGCTCGTTGAAACTGTCGCGCGGCACATGAAATCGTCCCGCCGCGATTGCCGCCCGCACCTGCTCTTGCAACGCGTCGCCGCTTCCTGCAACGGAATTGCCTTCGCGCGCGAGCGATCGGCGCAGCTTGCCCGCATGCCGCGCTTCGCGTGCACCCAATGGAGCCCCTGCGTGTTCGGCTAGTGCCTGCGCCCCGCCTTCGGCGAAAAACTTCTCCAGGGCAGCGTTCGCCTCATTGGTGTTCGATGCCACGACGATCTGCTGGCTGGCGGCATGGAAATAACATTGAATCTCGCGCGCATCGGCAAACCGGGCTTTGAGGACCGTCGACAGCCAGCGCAGCATCTGACGCGGACGCTCCATGGCGTATGAGCGCGGCAGGCTAACCAAGTCTGCGTTGTTGGCGTAGATCTTTTCGAGGCGGTTCTTCGCCTTTGGCCCCGGGTCGCCCGTGCTGGGCCTGACAATAAAAACCTTGGCCGGGATCGTGCCGCGGGCCGGAAGCTCGAAGCGGGCCATCTCACGCGGCGCGGCGGCGACGGGCGCCTTCCCGAGTGCCACCGAGCGTAGCCGCGCAAGCTCCTCGTCGAGGCCCGGCACAAGATGGTTGCCCAGGCGCGATAGCGTGTCGTACACCTCGTCGCGCCCGCGCAGCGCGCCACCCACATCCATCACGGCCGTCACCGCTTCGGGAAGCAGGCCAGCCTGTTCAGCCGCGTTGCGTGGCGTGAGCGTAGCGTCGCTTCGCATGGCTTTTATCGCGTCGATGAAACGCGGCATGTCATCACGAAGGGTGTTCAATAACCGCTCCGCATCGACAAACGGGAGCGGCAGGGCGCGGGCCTGCTCATCGTGTCCGTGCGCGCTGAGCGCCGCGGCCAGTGCTTCGCGATGCTGCGGATAATCCGGCATCATCCGCACGAGATCGGGCGCGCGCAGGGTGGCATCCTCCGGCGAGACATACTTGCGGACCAATGAAGATTGAAGGCCCAGCGCCCCGGCGATCTTCCCGGACGAACCGGCGCCGTCCGTCTTGATCTTTTGCAGGATGTCCACGAGCAACGCGGTGGTCATCTTATGCGTGGCACCATCGCCGGGGACATGCAGGCTATCGGCCACCTCCTGATGCCCATGGCGTGCGAACAGCGCTTGCAGCTCGACGCGCACCTGTTCGAATCCCTGCAGCCGCTCGAACGCGTCGAGCGGCTTGGCGGGTGAGCCGTCTGGATTCAGCCAGGCGCCCAGCGTTCTGCGCTCGATCTGGAGCGTCCCGGCCACGGCCGACAGCACTCCCGGTGTGCGGCCGCGACCGGCAAGGCCCTCGCCCTGCTTCGCGAGCATCAGTTGCAGCGCTTCCTTCAGGAGAGGCGCAGTCACTTGGGCGCGTTGTTTCGCGGCGGGCGGCGGCAAGTCCTCCGTCGTCAGGCGCATCGCTTTCGCGAGCTTGTCGATCGCGTCGCGATGCTGCTCATAGCCTTGCATGTTCGCGAGCGCGCGTTGCAGTTCGCCGGATTGCCAACGCTTGGCGTTGATCCATCTGCCGACGGTGCCGTCCGGTACGGAAACGGCGCGCGCGATGACCGATGTCGAGCCGCCGCGGGACCGTTCGAGCAACATGTCATAGACCATCCCGGCGGTCGTATTCTGCCGCGAGCCCTTGGGGGGTCTGGCAAGCGACTGGGCGCTCTGGCCGGCGCCGCGCGCAGACGCATTCGCGGCTTCGCCGGGCGGTTCACGCTTGGCCGTCTTTGCGCCTGGGGCTGTGACTGGGGCTGGGGCTGTGCCGGCCGGACGCAACCGCTTGGCCGCTGGCACCGGGGTGGCCTCAGCCGACGAGCCCAACGCCCGTTTTCCCTTCGCGTCCCGACCGGGCTGAGGTGCCTCCGTCGCCGATGCGCTGCGGCGCACGTTCAACTGCGCGAGCGCACCGCTGCGTGCCGGGGCGACGCTGGCGGCTTCGGACAAAGCGGCATCGGCCGCCGCCGTTTTCCCGCGCGGCGCGGGGGCGTCAGCCGCGGGGGCATTGTCCGAGGTTCCTGATCCGATACGCATGACGAGTGACCGATAAGCACCGTTGGAGAAAAATACTCAGTGCAAGCGACTGTGCACTTTCCGTCATGCTCATCGGATTGCGGGAGGCAGTAGCGTGTGTCGCGCGAATTTCGTGGGCTTAAAGCGAAACAACGTAAGCGCCCCCCTCGCAGTCGACGGCCCTCGCGCGACCGGACGCCCGCCCCGGGCCGTCCACCCTCTCCTATGCGCCAGTTTTCGGGCGCCAGACCCAAACACAGGTTCTGAATCCCCGAATCCCCTAAAATACGGGGCTTGCTCTGGACTTCGCTTCAGTGACCGGTGCCTCCGTTAGACTGCGCGGCGCTGATCACGCGCAAGGCGAGATAGGCCGTTCGAACGAGTACCCCCAACGGCAGCCGAGAAGTAGAGTAAGCCGGACTCCGCCGCCCCTCGCCAACTCGCCGCACTGTCTTGCGCGAAGCGCCGAGGATCGAAAGCGAAAGTCCGCACCCGAACACGTTTTTTCCACTGGCACGAATGAAAACCGAAACCAGCGTCGATGCTCCGGCAGATCAAACGCTCGCCAAGCACACGCCTTACATGCAGCAGTACCTGCGCATCAAAGCCGATCACCCCGGCACGCTGCTCTTCTTCCGCATGGGCGATTTCTACGAGCTCTTCTTCGACGACGCCGAAAAAGCCGCGCGCCTGCTCGATTTGACGCTCACGCAGCGCGGCGCATCGGGCGGCAATCCGATCAAGATGGCAGGCGTGCCGTATCACGCCGTCGAACAATACCTCGCCAAGCTCGTGAAGTTCGGCGAATCCGCCGCCATCTGCGAACAGATCGGCGATCCGGCCACGTCCAAAGGCCCCGTCGAACGCAAAGTCGTGCGCATCGTCACGCCGGGCACGCTGACCGACGCCGCCCTGCTCTCCGATAAAAGCGACGCCTATCTGCTCGCCGCCTGTCCCGCTCACAACAAGCGTGGCGTGATCACCGGCATCGGCCTCGCTTGGCTCAATCTCGCCAGCGGCGCATTGCGGCTTGCCGAAGTCGCCCCGAACGAAGCAGGCGCGGCGCTGGAGCGGATCCGTCCGGCTGAAGTGCTCGTCGCCGACGGCGCAGCCGACATCATGCCGAGCACGGCCTCCGGCACGCTCACGCGCGTGCCGGCCTGGCACTTCGATGTGACATCCGGCGTGCAGCGGCTATGCGATCAGTTAAACGTGGCAAGCCTCGATGGCTTCGGCGCCGAAGGACTCACCAGCGCGTGCGGCGCGGCTGGCGCTGTCCTGCTTTATGCGGCGGCGACCCAAGGTCAGCAGTTGCGTCATATCCGCAGCCTCAAAGTCGAAACCGAATCGGAATACATCGGCCTCGATCCGGCCACGCGCCGCAACCTGGAACTGACCGAAACACTGCGCGGCGGCGAATCGCCCACCCTGTGTTCGCTGCTCGACACCTGTTGCTCCACGATGGGCAGCCGCCTGCTGCGCCATTGGCTTCATCATCCGCCGCGCGCCGCTATCGTCGCGCAATCGCGGCAACAAGCGATCGGTGCGCTGCTCGATGCGCCGCACGGTACGAGCCTCGATATGCTGCGCGGCGCGCTGCGCAAAATCGCGGACGTCGAGCGCATCACAGGCCGCCTCGCACTGCTCTCGGCTCGTCCTCGCGATCTATCGAGCCTGCGCGATACGTTTGCCACACTGCCGGCGTTGCGCGAACTCGTCACGGCCATGGCGGCCGGCACGCCGGCGCTCGAACGCATCGGCACCGCGCTCGAACCGCCGGCCGGTTGCGTCGATCTGCTCACGCGCGCCGTCGCGGAAGAGCCCGCGGCCATGGTGCGCGACGGCGGTGTCATCGCTCGCGGCTACGATAGCGAGCTCGACGAATTGCGCGATATCTCCGAGAACTGCGGTCAGTTTCTGATCGAGCTCGAAGCCCGCGAACGCGCCCGCACGAACATCAACAATCTGCGTGTCGAGTACAACAAAGTCCACGGTTTTTATATCGAAGTCACGCGCGGCCAAACGGATAAAGTCCCCGACGACTACCGCCGCCGGCAAACGCTGAAGAACGCCGAGCGTTACATCACGCCCGAACTCAAGGCGTTCGAGGACAAAGCGCTATCGGCCCAGGAGCGGGCCCTCGCACGGGAACGCGCGCTTTACGATGCGCTCTTGCAGACATTGCTGCCGTTCATCGAAGACTGTCAGCGCGTCGCGGCCGCCCTCGCCGAACTCGACTTGCTCGCCGCTTTCGCGGAACGCGCGCAAGCCTTGCGCTGGGTCGCACCCGAATTTTCCGAAGACGGCGGCATCGACATCGAACAAGGGCGCCACCCCGTCGTCGAGGCGCAGGTCGAACAGTTCGTCGCCAATGATTGCCGCCTGAGCACCGAGCGCAAATTGCTGTTGATCACCGGCCCGAACATGGGCGGTAAATCGACCTTCATGCGGCAGACGGCACTGATCGCGCTGATGGCGTACGTCGGCAGCTACGTTCCCGCGCAGCGGGCGCGCTTCGGCCCGATCGATCGCATCTTCACCCGCATCGGTGCAGCCGACGATCTCGCGGGCGGCCGGTCGACGTTCATGGTCGAGATGACCGAGGCCGCCGCGATTCTCAATGACGCTACCGAGCAGAGTCTCGTGCTGATGGACGAAATCGGACGCGGCACCTCGACCTTCGACGGCCTCGCACTCGCCTGGGCCATCGCGCGCCATCTACTCTCGGCCAACGGCTGCTACACGCTGTTCGCGACGCACTATTTTGAGCTTACGCAACTACCCGCCGAATTCGCCCAAGCCGCCAACGTGCACTTGTCCGCCGTTGAACATGGCCACGGCATCGTTTTCCTGCACGCTGTCAGCGAAGGGCCGGCGAGCCAAAGCTACGGCCTGCAGGTGGCGCAGCTGGCAGGCGTGCCGTCAGCCGTGATTCGCGCGGCGCGCAAACATCTCGCGCATCTCGAGCAGCAATCGGTGGCACAGGCCACGCCGCAGCTCGATTTGTTCGCGGCGCCCGTGTACGCGGAAGACGCGCCCGACGAATCCGGCGATCGATACGGTGAACCCGTTGCCCATACGCCGCATCCCGCACTCGAGCGGTTGAAGGGCATCGACCCGAACGAGCTTCGTCCGCGCGACGCGCTGGATCTGCTCTACGAATTGCACGAACTGGCGCGCGCGGGCGACGCGCCCGGTAGCCGGGAGTACGAGCGGTGACGGTACGCCGGCGGGCTCGTCCGCATCGTACGATTGCAGCGCTCGCGCTATCGCTCGCGTGGCTGCCGTGCGTCATGGCATCTTTACCCGCGAAGGCCGCTGAGCCGCGCTACGCCTTTGCCGTCATCTCCGGCGTCATGAAGAGCGCGGCCGACGAGCCAGCCGCGCAACGTCTGATCAATGCGATCGGGCTCGATCAACGCCTCTCGTTCGTCGTCTATGACGGCAACCTGAAAGGCGCACACGAACGCTGCGCGGATGCACTTTACGATCAGCGTCAGCAATTGCTGCAAGCGTCGGCCGTCCCGCTCGTCGCGATTCCCGGTCAGCACGATTGGGCCGATTGCGGGAGTGCCGCCGGCGGCAACTATGATGCTGCCGAGCGGCTCGATTTTCTGCGACAGACATTGTTTTCGGATACGCGCTCACTGGGCCGGCCGGCCTTGACATTGACACGTGAGAGCGACGTGGCGAGGTTTCGCGCGTTTCGGGAAAACGTTCGCTGGGTAGCCGAGGATACGGTTTTTGTCGGCCTGAACGTCGTAGGAGGAAACAACCACTATTCCGATGCGGGAGGCCGCAACGGCGAATTCGACGACCGCGCGATCGCCTCGGCGTTCTGGCTCGAACATGCGGCCGAATACGCCAAGCGTCGTCGCGCAAAAGCGCTCGTGGTATTCATCGAAGCCGATCCCAACTTTTCACGCTACGAAGAACATACCGATCGCTTTCCCTGGCTGCGCTTCGCACGACATCGGCAGCCCGACGGCTACCTCGAATTCAAACGAAGCCTGGTGAATGCAGCGCAAACGTTTCGCGGGCCCGTCATCTTGATTCATCATGACGCGCATCCAACGGCCGCCGGTTTCATCATCGACCAGCCGCTTTATAACGACAAAGGGGCCCGTGTCGACAATTTGACGCGCATCGGAATCGCGCCGCGCGACCCGGCGACGCAATGGGTTGTGTTCGACGTGAACTATGGGCGGCCGGTGCCCTTTCGGGTGAGCGTGCGGAGCGTTTCTAAAGCGCTGCCGTTGCCCGCGCTGCCCGCTTCACCGGCAGCCCCAACGCAAGCGCCCTCTTCGGGCACCAACGCCCCGGGGCCGGGGACAGGAATCGAGCCGTTGCCGGGCATCCAGTATGTGATGCCGGCGCCACCCTCACCGGCGGGTTCTGCACCCGCCGTCGCGCCGCCTGCCTCGACACCATCGCTGCCGGCTTCCGAACCGCCGCTGCTGCCCGACACATTCGGTGCGGGGCCCACTCAGCCCGCTTCCGCCACACCCGCATCCCCCGCGAGTGCGCCGCCGGTGCCCGGCGGTACGCTGCCGCCGGCCGAGCCGAACTCAGTGCAGGGTGGGGGCTCCTGAGCCGTCCTCTTCGTCGTCATCGTCTTCATCGACCACTTCGATGCCTTCGGCACCATGCACGTGCGCGTGCTCGATTTCATCGGCGGTCGCCTCACGCACTTCCTTGACCGTCAGCGCAAACCGCAAGGCCATACCGGCCAGCGGATGATTGCCGTCGAGCACGACTTTGTCTTCCGCCAGATCGGTGACCGTGTAGATCAGCGAATCCATTTCGTCGTCGCCGTCCTCCGGCGTGCCTTCGAACTGCATGCCGACTTCCAGTGGCTCGGGGAAGCGGTTGCGCGGCTCGATCTTCACGAGCTCGGGATCGTATTCGCCGAATGCGTCCTGAGGCTCGAGTTGGATCTGCGTCTGGAAGCCCGGCTCGTGCCCATCGAGCTCTTCCTCGATTTTAGGGAACGTGCCATCATAGCCGCCGTGCAGATAGA
>NZ_JBQCDN010000217.1:0-4622 GCF_051961175.1 Trinickia sp.
GCGGGCGGGGAGGCGGCGGCGGCCGCGGCGGCGCGGGCGGAGGCCACGGCGCCGGAGGCGGCGGCGGTGGCAGCGGCGGCTCGGGCGGAGGTCCCGGCTCGGGAGGCAACGGCGGCTCGGGCGGAGGTCACGGCTCAGGAGGCAACGGTGGCAGCGGCGGTGGCAGCGGCGGCTCGGGCGGCGGTCACGGCTCGGGAGGCAACGGCGGCAGCGGCGGCTCGGGCGGAGGTCACGGCTCAGGAGGCAACGGCAACGGCAACGGCGGCGGCAGCGGCGGCTCGGGCGGCGGTCACGGCTCAGGAGGCAACGGTGGCAGCGGCGGCTCGGGCGGAGGTCACGGCGCCGGCGGCCACTAACGCTCCACGCGCTGGGTCGATCGTCAACGTCATCGACGCCAGCGCAACTTCTCTCGCGTCAAAGCGTGGTTGTCCATGAGCGACAACCACGCTCCGCCTCTCGCAATTGGGCTCCCCGCGACGCTGCGGGCCCTCGTCTCAAAGATGCGTCATCCTCGACCACCAGGTCAGTCGAATGCGCAGCGAGCAAACCGTTCGCCAACGCACCGACGAGCGCGGCGGATTCAAAACCCCGAGCATTTCAGGCGCGACGATTTCATCCGCGAGCGCTC
The DNA here is from genome assembly GCF_051961175.1 of Trinickia sp. GTDB lineage: Bacteria > Pseudomonadota > Gammaproteobacteria > Burkholderiales > Burkholderiaceae > Trinickia. The sequence goes on from NZ_JBQCDN010000217.1 coordinate 629, forward strand.
ATAGCGACGAAGCGATCTGCCTTGCCCGAGGCCGCGCCCCGAGCGCCGTCGCTCACAGCATGTCGAGCGGCGCCTTCTTGCGCGGTGGCTTGAATTCGCTGTCGATCGCCGCAAGTTCCCGTTCGCTCAGAACGATATCGAGCGCTGCGCGATTCGCTCGCACATGCTCGACGCTGCCCGCCTTCGGAATGGCGCAGACCTCCGCCTGAGCCAGCACCCAGGCAAGTGCAACCTGAACCGGCGAAAGCTCGCGCTCGCGCGCGATTTCGTCGAGCACCGAGCGTTTGGGCAAGCGCATATGATCGATCGGGCTGTAGGCCATGGCGGGCATTGCGCGCGCCTTCATCCAGGGCAGCAAGCCGAACTCGGGCCCACGCCTCGCCACGTTATAAAGAATCTGATTCGTGGCGCACGCCTGCCCACCGGCCGCGACGAGTTCGTCCATGTCATCCACGTCGAAGTTGCTGACACCCCAGTGCCGGATTTTGCCCTCGCGCCGCAACGCCTCGAACGCTTCGACCGTTTCCTCGAGCGCAATGCCGCCCCGCCAGTGCAGCAGATACAAGTCGAGCCGATCCGTCTTCAAGCGCTTCAAGCTCGCCTCGCACGAGGCGGCGACGCCGCGCCGGCTCGCGTTGTGCGGATAGACTTTGCTCACGAGGAACACTTGCTCGCGCAGCCCTGCCAGCGCCACGCCGAGCAGCGATTCGGTCGCGCCTTCGCCGTACATTTCAGCCGTATCGATCACAGTCATGCCGAGTTCGATACCGGCGCGCAACGCATCGATTTCAAACGAGCGCCGCTCGGCTCGCTCGCCCATTTCCCAGGTGCCTTGCCCCAGCCGAGCAATGCGCTCGCCATCGGGCAGTGTGACGAAAGCGTCGTCGCGCGTCATAGGTGCCTCCTCAACGATGAGTGATACGGTGAGCATAGTCACCGTCGGCCTGCTGTGCGCTTCCGTTTGCGAATGACGACGATCAGACCGCCTATGCCCTCGCCCGATCCACCGATAACCGGCCCTGACCGGGCCCGCAATGCCTTAAACTTGCAGCTTGCCCTTCGCCGTGCCTAATTCATGACCCACGCTTCCGCGGAAGACCGCTGGCGCGATCTGCGCCCCGATCCGGACAACGATACGCCGCTTTACCTGCAGCTCGCGCGCAAGCTCGGCCAGGCCATTCACGAAAACCGCTGGAACGCTGGCGAAGCGCTGCCCTCGGAGCGTGTGCTGTCCGAGGCGCTGGGCGTATCGCGCATCACCGCCCGCAAGGCGATCGCGCTGCTCGTCGAACAAGGGCTGATCCGGCGCACCCAAGGCGCGGGCAGTTTCATCACACCGCGCTATGACGATCCGCTCTCGCGCCTCTCGAGCTTCAGCGAGATGCTGCGCCGGCGCGGCTTCACGCCCAGCTCGAAATGGATTTCCCGCGAGATTCAACCCGCGAGCCGCGATGAAGTGATTCAGCTCGGGTTGTCGCCCGCCGCGGCCGTCACGCGCCTGAAGCGCCTGCGGCTCGCCAACGGGATCGTCATGGCCGTCGAGAACTCCACCCTGCCCGCATCGATCATTCCCGATCCGCAAGCCATCGGCGATTCTCTTTACAGCTATCTCGAACAGCGCGGGCTCGGGATCGTCCGCGCCCTCCAGCATTTCCGCGCCGTCAACGCGAGCGAGGAAATCGCGCGGCAAATGGACATCGCTACACACGACGCGCTCCTGCTCATCACACGCATCGGCTATACCGCCGATCAGCGCGCGATCGAGTTGACCGACACGTACTGCCGCAACGATTACTACGACTTCGTCGCCGAACTGCGTAAATAGCAGGCACAGACTCGATCATTCGCGCGACGTGACGACGAGGCAACGGACGGCAAAACCGCAAGGCGACGAAACGACATCTGCCGGGCCCAGCCGAACGATCGAACGCCGCGCCTGAATTCGCCGGTGGGTCACGCGCTCCAACTAGCCGCATCGGTGCCGAGCGGCACCGGTGGGCGGTCGAACCGGGGCGGCGTCGCCGACATCGTTTCGGCCGGCGCCACCGCCAACACTTTGCCGAACGGCGTATCCATCGTTTGCATCGAGTCGCGTACATCCGTTAGACGCACTTGGGGCGCGCGCCATCCGTCGGCGATCGTGCCGAACGATTGCAGCCAGCGTCCGGTCTGCGCCAGCGAGACGCGTACGTGCCAGCTGCCGCCTTCGACAGCCCGACGCATCAACGCCACCATCGCACCGAATGCGGCGAGATAGCCCGTCGCATGATCGAGCGCCTGACACGGTAGATGCTTGGGCGCCGTCGCGCCCGCCGCGTTCCGTTCGGTCCAGGCGATCCCGCTCGCCGATTGCACGAGACTGTCGAAGCCGCGCCGCTGCGCCCATGGCCCCGTATGCCCGTACGCGCAAATCGAAACGTAGACGATACCCGGCCGCGCCCGCGCCAGCGCCTCCGGCGAAAAACCATGCGCAGCCAGGGCACCGGGGCGATAGGCTTGCAAGAAGACGTCGGCCTCGCTCGCGAGGGCTTGCAAGGTAGCCCGCTCATCGTCGCGCCGCAGATCGAGCAACGCCGAGCGCTTGCCTCGACCGTTATCGATAACAAGCGGCGCGATGTTCGGCAAATGCGGGCCATTCACGAGCAGCACATCGGCGCCGTGCTGCGCAAGGGTTCTCCCCGCCACGGGGCCTGCGATGATCCGGCTCAAATCGAGCACGCGAACACCCTCGAGCGGCCGCGTGGCCATGGAGCCGGAGCTGCCCCGCTCAGCCGCGCCGCGCACCGTGCGTCCGATCGGAACCGGCGGCGCATCGGGTTCGCCGCCCGCTCCAATGCGCTCGATTTCGAACAGGGGCAACGCCTCCAGCGCCGCCGCTTGCGGCAACGCCGCCCATTCGTCAGGACGACGAATCAAAGCGGCGCATAGCCCCGCATCCGCGAGCGTTTGATCGAGCGCCGCACCGTCCCAACCGCGAATCGCTTCGCTGACGGCAGCGTGATGGTCGGCACAACCGAGCACGTCGACGATGCCTCGCCGGTGATGCGGAAAATTCGTATGCAGCTGAATCCATCGGCCGTCCCGCGTTTCGTAAAACCCCATCAACGGATCGCGCAGCTCCGGCGCAGCGCCTTCGTCGATACGCAAATACCGTTCACTGCGAAAGACGGCCAGCGCGCGCCGCTGCTCGACCTCGACTCGCTGCCTGTTCCCCGTCCGCAAGCGATGACATTCGGCCGCGGCCAATGCTTGCGCGCCAATCGTCGCACCGGCGAGCACGCCGACGCGATAGACGGACGGCAAGCCCGGATCCTCGCCGGTCAGGCGAATATCGTCCAACGCCGTCGCGTCGCAACCGGCCAACGACCAGAGATGTTCGAGTGCGCCAAAGGCAGTCATAGTCTGGAACAACGGTGCGAAGGGTCAACGAGTCTACAAGGTTCCGTATCCAGCAATCTTGATTCAAGTACAAGCACAAGCACAAGTACAAGCGCCTCGCTCAGGCTGCGGCCAGCCACCAGCGGGAAGCGGGTGCGGGCAGCCGCGGGCGGGCGAGCGCGGCGCCCTGCCCGCCATTCGCCCCGGTGAGCGCGCCTCGCACCGTCAGCCGCACATCACCGTCGCCCGAGCCGATCCACGCGCGCGTGCCGGCGGGTAAAAGAAACGACTGCCCGCGATCGAGCCAGTAGTCTTCAGCGTCGCCTTCGACCGTCAGCCAAAGGGTGCCTTGCTCCACTTCGACGACGAGCGGGCGGTCCACGCGCCACGCCGTCGCCGGTTCGTCATAGCCCATTTCGAATGTCCGGATTTCGCGCATCGCCGTACTCCTTCAAAAATGTTTCGTCTAGCCATTATTGCGACGCCGCGACTACAATCACATGCACAGTACTGAACAGTTTTCGCCGAACTGTTCAGTCAAAATACCGAACAGTCTAGGGCCTGTTCACGCTAATTCCAGGCTTGCGAACGTGCCTTTCCGGGCGCGGGGCAAGAA
>NZ_JBQCDN010000218.1:0-3197 GCF_051961175.1 Trinickia sp.
ACACGCTCATGAAGCCTGCCAGCACGCTGTGTCTGTGTTCTGTTGCGGAGATCCGGCTCTGGAACATCGTGGACTTCATGTTGGGGGTTGGGCTCATGGTCTATGCCCTGGTCCAACTGGAAGTCAGCCCGGCGCTTCCAGCCGTCGCGCTCTGCGTGGTGCTGTCGCTCGCAGGACTGGCGGCGCTTTATGCCCTGTTCGTAATCGCGATCTCCGCGTCTTTTCTGCTCGTGCGAATTCAAAACCTGACGAATGTACTGTTGTCGATGCTCGATTTTTCACGTTGGCCGATCGAGATGTTCACGCCTTGTTGGCGTCTCGTTTTCACCGTAGTCGTTCCGCTCGGTGTCGTGACCTCTTATCCGGTGATGGCATTGCTTGGCATGCTGAATCTGCCGATGGCGGTCATCTGCGTGGTGGTGAGCGCTGCGCTCTTTTGTGCCGCACGCCTCACCTGGCACCATACGATTCGACGATACGCCTCGGCCTCGAGTTGAAAGCGGGTCCGGAGGGTGGTCATGGTACGGACTCCGGCGCTATGCGAGGGGCGTTTCGCGCACTAGAAACGGCTAAATGGTTACCCGAAGCAGATGGTGTGGTCAGCGGCAATCCTTGGTTGGCTCTCGATTCACGAGCTTCCAGCCGACACCGCGGCCGACAACATCCTTTCGACATACCGCGCAACTATGTTGAGTCTGACGGGAACACCAAGCCCCACGTAGGCGGGGTAGAGAAGGGCTTCGGGCCATGACGGCTCGCGACGCGTGAGAGGCTTCGCGCACGGCGGCAAGGGCATCGAGACCCTCGGTCAATTCAGCAAACAGATTTCGCCTTTTCATTGCTTGCTCCGTACCGTGGCCTCTCTCCAGTAGCTTCGCGAAGGCTTTTGCGCTCGTCACTGGAGAGGACTGCCATTTCATCCTTGTCGTACAGTGTGAACAACCAGAAAGTTGATAACCGCTGACCTGATAGTAATAAATCACTCGTAGGCCACCGCGTTTGACGTCGATGGACGATGCGCAGGGAATCGGAACCGCTGCGGCGCCTTTACGGCGGAAAACGAATCTGGGAGAATTGCCTTCCCGCCTGGATCGCGCGCCGCTCGATTTCAGACGCTGAGTCAATCAACCCCTGTTGCTCGAGAAATATAAGGAAGGCGCGGGTAGAAACCTTGCGACAGTTATCCGGCAGCAGAAAACTGGCGCGGGCGATCTTGTGATCCTCGAATAAGAACACTCCCGTTTGATCGGCGGCAAGGCCGAACTCGCTCATCGCTTCTTGTATTCCCAGTTCCCCGAGATTAGCCTTTCGGACGGGCAAGGCAGTGCTCGCTTGCTTATATCGGCGATAGATGGTTGTTTCGAGAACCGGGATGCTGTTGGCGCCCGTCCACGCGGCAATGCGAGCGCTGGTAGGCGTCTCATTGCGCGTGACCTCATGCAGCACCATGTCGACGAGTGCAACGGTCCATCCCGGTTTAAGCAGCAGATCGAGCGCATCGGCGTAGGCAAGCGTGATCAACGTCCCCGCGTCAGGAAGCAGGGTAACGGCTTTGTTACTCGCCATGTGCTAACTGCGCAGCGCGTTGAGATCATCTACCATGCGACGCGTGCTCGACTCGGGCAAGCGCGGCATCGGCAAGTGGGCCTGTGCCATCAGTAGGAACAAGTCCTCGTCGCTGTCGATGCCCAATGTTTTCATTGCTAGGCGGTCATCAATGCGGCCAAGCGAAAAATCGAGGAGGGTGCGAAAGTTTTGGTTGCCACCAGCCTCCGCTGCTTCGAATGTTTCGACGAGATAGCGCAGTTCGGCGTTGAACAGTGCGTTGACGGACGTGTCTGACTTCGCCGCGAGAATTTTGGCGCGCTTGAGCAGGTCGCGATCGACTGAGCCTGTGAAATTCACGGTTTCGGCCATGGTCGGAATCCTCCAAGGGTGATATCGGCGAGTCTAACACATAAAGATGTGTTGCACATGTTTATGTGCCGAAGGTCCGAATTAGTCCGGTAAATCTCTGGCTGCGCCCCAGGACAATGAGCTGGGCGCTCCTTTCGAGCGGTGCAGTCGACCAGGAGCAGCGTCGTTCAAAAGCTACGCAAGGGCCGCGACGGGCGGCGCTCGGTCTTACCTAGGGGCAACGCCGGTATTTATTGGTGCTAAAGTGGTTCTATAATGGTTCCTCGTTCTCAACGGGGCAGAGCCGGTTCAAGCTGCCGCCTATGAGCGTGTCGTGCGGGGCAGCAGCCCCGTTCTGATCGAGGTACTCAACAGTGGACGGCGCTGATAATGGTGAAAACAGAAGAATCGAGGCATCCGGAGGGTCTTGAGTTGCGCGGCTCCAGGCCCGTCCGATGGGGAATCGTAGGCGCGGGCCACATAGCCGGTCGATTCGCCGAAGGTCTCGGCTTTGTACAGAACGTAGAGCTCGTCGGCGTGTGGGCGAGGCGGCAGAGTCAAGCGGAAACGTTCGCCCGGAAGCACGAGACACGCGCCTACGTCAGTTTCGATGACTTGCTGGATGACATTGACGCGCTGTACATCGCAACGCTCCAGGATAGTCATTCGCATTACGCAACGCGTGCGTTCTCCGCCGGTCGCGCGGTTCTATGCGAGAAGCCCGCAGCCGTGAGCGCACGCGAGCTTCAACATCTGCAGGATGCTGCGAAGGCTTCCAACGTTCTCTTTATGGAGGCGATGAAGCCCCCGTTCTATCCGCTGTTTACAAAACTGATGGAACACCTCGCGGAAGACCCGATAGGGGACGTCGGATTTGTGCGCGCCGGTTGTTCGATCGCGGACGCACCGGCCGATCACCCATCATTTAGATTGGATCGCGGAGGTGGCGCGTTGCTGAATATCGGTATCTACGAGGCGTTCCTAGCGGTCCGGTTCCTCGGGAAAGCGATCGATATCCAGACGCTAGGTCGGTTGGGGCAAACCGGCGTCGATAGCTTCGCAAGCCTCAACATTCTTCATGAAAACGGCATCGCGCAAATATTCTGCGGGCTAGATTTGGACGGCAAAGGCGATGCTTTTCTCGCTGGCACGAAGGGGTCCGTCACGATCCACGAAAACTGGTGGAACCCGTCTCGAGCGACGGTTCGCTACCTTGGAGGACGGACGGTCGAATTGCATGAGCCGTTCCAGGGCGGTGGACTTAATTACGAAACGGCCCATTTCTGTGACGTACTGCGCTC
>NZ_JBQCDN010000219.1:0-50618 GCF_051961175.1 Trinickia sp.
GTCGCGACCGAAATGACGGCGGCCAGCGAGCCCCAGCCGCGGAAGAAGAACATGAAGATGAACGAGACGAAGAGGTTGAACCACATCGCGTTGCGCGGCACACCGTAGAACGGGTGCACGTTGCCGAACATCTTCGGCAGCGTGTTATTGCGCTCCATCGCGTAGATCATGCGCGTCGTCGTGGCCATATACGTCGTGCCGGTGCCGCTCGGGCTCACGAATGCATCGACGTACAGCAGGATCGCGAGCCAGTTCAGATTCAACGCGAGCGCGAGTTCGGCGAACGGCGACGCGAAGTTGAAGTGGCTCCAGCCGTTCACGACATCGGCCGGATTGACCGCGCCGATGTAGGCGACTTGCAGCAGCACATAAATGACGAGCGCGAGCAGAATCGAGCCGATCACCGCGAACGGCACGCTCTTCGAGGGATTACGCGCTTCGCCGGCGAGGTTCACCGGGCTTTGGAAGCCGTTGAAGCTGAACACGATGCCGCTCGTCGCGACAGCCGTAAACACGGCCGACCAGCCATACGGCGCAAACGAACTCGTGGTGCCGAAGTTCTCGCTATGGAAGCCCGACGCCATCAAGCCGAGGATCGTCAGGCCCGGAATGATGAACTTGAACACCGTGATGGCCGTATTCGCCCGCGCGAACACTTTCACGCCCCAGTAGTTGAGCATGAAGTAGACGATCACGAGCAGCGCCGACAGGAACAATCCCGGTGGCGTGAGCGATCCGTTCAGGAACAACGCGTGCGCCCAAGGATAGGGCCACGTGCTCATGTATTGGATCGATGCCTCCGCTTCGATAGGAATCACGGACACGATGGCGATCCAGTTCGCCCATGCGCTGATGAAGCCGACGAGGGCGCCGTGCGAATAGCGAGCGTAGCGCACCATGCCGCCCGATTCGGGGAACATGGCACCCAGTTCCGCGTACGTCAGCGCGATGGCGAGAATCACGACGGCGCCGATGATCCACGCGCACAATGCCGCCGGCCCAGCGATCTTGGCCGCCTTCCACGCACCGAACAGCCAGCCGGACCCGATGATCGAGCCCAGGCCGGTAAGCATCAGCGCAAATGGCCCGATGTTCCGTTGAATAGAACTTTTCACAACCTCTCCTTGGGGATATTCGAATGCCGCGCGGGTTGGGGGACACGCGCTGGTTCTGCAAGAAACGTGCAACCGATGCAGGCACTGCGGCGAGGGGAAACCGCAACTTGGCGCAACCACATCTCGCGCGGCGCGTAGTTTACCGGTTGCAATCACTTAATTGGTGCAAAATGATCCGTCACCAACAAAAAAACATCACGAGATGAAAGTTTCGTAAGAGAGCCTGACTGCCTGATCAGACGAATATCATGTTGCGCCGCGAAAATTATGTTGACCTCGGCGCAATTCCGCCGTATAAATATCCGTGCAGGATTTCAAGTGGCGAGTGTTGATTGGTCTTTCGTAGGTCGCCCCCATCAGGTACTCCGGTTGTCCTTTTACCCTTCCTTGACTTTCGTGCGCTCCCAGGCTTCGGCCTTTTTCACCCAATTTAGGAATTTGTAATATGGAAACCGGTACCGTCAAGTGGTTCAACGACGCTAAGGGCTTTGGCTTCATCACCCCCGATGGCGGCGGCGAAGACCTCTTCGCGCACTTCTCGGAAATCCGCGTCGATGGCTTCAAGACGCTCCAAGAAAACCAAAAAGTGTCGTTCGAAGTGAAGACGGGCCCCAAGGGCAAGCAAGCTGCGAACATCAAGCCGCTGTAAGCATTCAAGTGCTTTAGTGTGCTGAGGCGCCGCGAAACGCGTCGCGCCTCGCAAAGAGAAAACCCCGCCACGTGCGGGGTTTTTTGTTTTGGCGCGTTCGGAATGAGGCTTCGCTAGGCGAAAAGACGCTGTGCGTGGATACCGAGCCCCGCCGCCACGCTCGCCAGCCGATCGCCGAACACTGGCTTGGCATCGGGAAATGCCGCGCAGAGCGCGTTCGTCAGAAAATGCAGCCCGGTGGTACCGCCCGTGAAATACAGGGCATCGACATCCCCGAGCGCCACGCCCGCCGCCTTGACCGTCTCGCGCGCCGCGGTGGCAATCCGCTGCGCGTCCTCGGAGCCGGCGGCAATCAATTGCGCTTCGTCGAAGGCGATTCGCAAATCGGCTTCGACATCGTCCAGGTCGATCGACGTTTCTCCGCCGGCCGCCACCCCGATCTTCGCCTCTTCCGCACGGGCCGCGAGCGCGTGTCCCAAGCGGCGCTCCACGACGCGCATGAGGCGTTCGTGATGCTGAACATCGCGATACAGATGGCGCATCAGCGCGAGTTCCCCCACCCGCTTGCCCGTGTAGATCGTATTGATCAGGTGCCACGTCGCGAGATCGAAGTAGATGCGGTTCGGGACCTCCCGGCCTTCGGGATCGAGGGTCCGATATCCAAGCTCGGGCAGGATCGTCTCGAGTTCCACGCGCCGGTCAAAGTCGGTCCCGGCCACGTGCACGCCGTGGTGCGCGAGCACATCGTCCTTACGCTCGATTCGCCGCATACGGTCCGGGCCGACGCGCACGAGCGAAAAGTCGGACGTACCGCCGCCGATATCGGCGACCAGCACAAGCCCTTCTTCGTGCAAGCGCGATTCGTAATCGAACGCGGCGGCGATGGGCTCGTACTGGAAGTGGATCTCTTTCAAGCCCGCCGCGCGCGCGGCCGCTTCGAGCTGCTGCTGCGCCAGCTGATCGGCCCGCGGATCGTCATCGACAAAGAACACGGGGCGCCCCAGCACGGCGCGTTCGATCGTGACGCCCGCGCACGCTTCGGCCTGGCGTTTCAGAAAAGCCACGAAAATCGAGATGATTTCGGTGAACTTGATCGCGCTGCCGTCGCCCAGATCCGTCGCCGTTTCGGCCAGCGACGAGCCAAGGATGCTCTTGAGCGAGCGCATCAGGCGCCCGTCGAAACCATCGATGTATTCGGCCAGGGCCGCCCGTCCATAGGCGCGCGTATGCTCGTCGGCATTGAAAAAGACGGCGGTGGGCAGCGTGGTGTGTGCGCCTTCGACAGGGGCCAGCATCATCGTCTCGCCGAGCGGGAGGGCTACGGCGGAGTTGGACGTACCGAAGTCGATCGCACAATAGGGCATCGCTTGCATCGCAACTCACTTTATGCGAACAGAAGGGAGCGGCTTTGTAACACGAACTCCCCTGCACAAGCAATCGGTGCGCCTTCCGAGCCGCGCGCGTACGCGGCCCGGCACGCGCTGTGCGGCGCAGGCGGGCGGTCCGCCGCCTGCGCGGCCCGCACAATCACCGCATCCCTCAGGAGATTGAGCCGATATGAGCTTGAACACCGGCCTGAAGACCGGCCTGAAAACCGCGACGAGCGTCACCTCGCGCGACGACGTCATTACCACCGATTTGCCCTCGCGGCTCGATCGCTTGCCATGGGGCCGCTTTCATACGCTGATTGTCGCCGCACTCGGCATCACGTGGCTGCTGGACGGCCTCGAAGTCACCCTGGCCGGGGCCGTGGCGGGCGCCCTGAAATCGAGCCCCGTGCTGCGGCTCACCGATGCCGACATCGGCTTGGCCGGGAGCGCCTATATCGGCGGGGCGGTGCTCGGCGCCCTGCTGTTCGGCTGGCTCACCGATCGGCTGGGGCGCCGCAAGCTCTTTTTTGCGACGCTCGGGCTTTATCTCGCGGCGACTGCCGCCACCGCACTGTCGTGGAACTTCGCGAGCTTCGCGACGCTGCGCTTTTTGACGGGCGCCGGGATCGGCGGCGAATACGCGGCGATTAATTCGACGATTCAAGAGTTCACGCCCGCGCGCGTCCGCGGATGGACCGATCTCGGCATCAACGGCACGTTCTGGATCGGGGCGGCGCTCGGCGCGGGCGGCTCGATCGTGCTGCTCGATCCGCACGTCCTTCCGGGCGATTGGGGCTGGCGCGCCTGCTTTTTCATCGGCGCGGCCCTCGCGTTCGTCATCGTGTTCATGCGGTTCTGGGTGCCGGAAAGTCCACGCTGGCTCCTCACGCACAGCCAGCCGCACGAGGCAACGCGCGTCGTCGAGGAAATCGAAGCACGCTTTCACCGCGCGGGCCGCGCTCCGTTGTCCGAGGCGCTGCAGACGCTGCGGTTCCAGCGGCGCGAGAGCACGCCGCTTGCCGAAGTGTTCCACGCCCTGTTCGTCACACACCGGCGGCGCTCGCTCGTCGGGCTCTCGCTCATGACCGCCCAAGCGTTCTTCTACAACGCCATCTTCTTCACCTATGCGCTCGTCCTCACCGATTTCTATGGGGTGCCCGGCGGCCGGGTCGGCTGGTACCTCTTGCCATTCGCGCTGGGCAACTTTCTCGGCCCGATCGTGCTGGGCCGCGCATTCGACACGATCGGGCGCCGAGCGATGATCGCGTTGACCTATGCGCTGTCCGGCTTGTTGCTGACCGGCAGCGGCTATCTGTTTGCCCGGGGCGTCCTTACCGTGGAGGAACAAACGGTCGCCTGGATGGTGATTTTCTTTTTTGCGTCGGCAGCGGCAAGTTCCGCCTATCTGACGGTGAGCGAATCGTTCCCGCTCGAAATTCGCGCGCTCGCGATCGCGGTGTTCTATGCATTCGGCACGGCGCTCGGCGGGATCGCGGGGCCCGCGTTCTTCGGGCGGCTCATCGATACCCAGCAGCGCGGCGCCGTCTTCGAAGGCTATCTCGTGGGTTCCGCGTTGATGCTGGCCGCCGCCGTGATCGCTGCCATTTGGGGCGTCGACGCCGAACGCAAACCGCTCGAACACGTCGCAGCGCCCCTATCGGTCCTGCGCGACACGCCGTAAGCCACCCGCACGCTCCCGTCCGGTGGGCGCGCGGCGGACGCGCGCCGCGGCTCGTTCAAGCGGCCGTCGCGGCCACGGCCCGCACGGCACCGCGGCGGTGAATGCGCAGCACGAGGACCGACGCGATCAGACATAATCCGCCCGAGATCATCGACGCCACCGTGTACGTGCCCAAGCTCGAGCGCAGGAGCCCCGCACCGTACGCGGCGAACGCCGCACCGAGCTGATGGCCCGCGACCACCCAGCCGAACACGACCGGCGCGGAATCCTTGCCGAAGACATCGGTGGTGAGACGCACCGTCGGCGGTACCGTCGCGATCCAATCGAGCCCGTAGAACGCCGCGAACAGCGGCAATCCGAAGAAGTCGATGCCGAACGCGTAGGGCAGGTACATCAGCGACAGCCCGCGCAGGCCGTAATAAAAGAACAGCAGCACGCGGCTGTTGAAGCGATCGGAGAGCCATCCCGACAGCGTCGTGCCAAACAGATCGAAGATGCCCATCGCCGCGAGCAGCGATGCGCCTTGCACCTCGCTCAACCCGTAATCGCCGCACATCGCGATCAGGTGAGTGCCGACATAGCCGTTCGTGCTAGCGCCGCAAATGAAGAAGCTGAAGAAGAGCAGCCAGAAATCGCGCGACTTACTGGCCATCGCGAGCGTACCGAATGCGATCGCGAGCGGGTTTTGCGCCGATTGCGCATCGGTGCGCGGGGCATCGTGAGGCTCACCATACGGACGCAAGCCGACGCTGGCCGGGCGCTCGGGCAGCAGGAACGCGACCAGCGGCAGCACCACCGCCGCGACGGCGGCGACGATCAAGACGACCGGCCGCCAGCCGTGGTGCTGAGCCACCGCGGCGAGCATCGGCAGGAACACGAGCTGGCCGGTGGCCGAGCTGGCGGTGAGCACGCCCATCACGAGCCCGCGGCGCTGAACGAACCAGCGATTGACGACCGTCGCCGACAGCGTCAGCGCCGCGACACCTGTCGCGCCACCCACCATCACGCCCCAGATCGCAATCATTTGCCAGGGCGCCGTCATCATCGACGAAACCGCCACCCCCATCGCCATCACCACGAGTGCCGTCATCAACGTGGGCCGCACGCCGAAACGCTGCATCGAGGCGGCGGCAAACGGACCGGTGAGCCCGTATAGCGCGATATTGACCGAGATGGCCAGCGAGATCGTCGCGCGGCTCCAGCCCAATTGATGCTCGAGCGGCAGCATCAGCACGCTGGGCGTCGCCCGCGTCCCGGCAGCCGCGAGCAAGACCAGGAACACGACGGCGGCGACGACCCAGCCGTAGTGCGCGCGCCCATTCATTTTTGTTGCAATCCAGTTCATCGGCACTCCTGTTGACGCGCGTCCTGCGCCGCCCCTGCCGGCTTGCCGGCGCGCGTGATTAGCGTGATAGATCGCCCCGTCCCGGGTGGTTCGGCAAGACGTTCGATCAGTTTTGTTACAGACCTGTCACAAGTGCGAGTTGCCATCGTAGTTACCGATCGGTAACATGTCAAGCAGGGCCATTCGTAGTCTTGGACGATCGAGCGATCGGCGCCACAATCGCGGTCGACCAATAATGACAAACGGGACCAAAGGGACACTTCAGACAGTTCGCCATGAAAGACAGACACGTCGAGATCGCCGGCATGAGCGCGCCGGTTGCCAAGTCCGCCGCCAGGGCCCAATCGGCCGCCGGACGCACGCGCCCGCATACCGACGGCGCCACCGCCCAGCAGTTACTGCTGCGCGCCGCCGCCGAGCTCTTTTATCAGGAAGGGGTGCGCGCGGTCGGCGTCGATGCCGTCGTTGAGCGCGCCGGCGTCAACAAGATGAGCCTTTACCGGCAGTTCGCCTCGAAGGACGAACTGATCGCGGCTTACCTGGAGCAGTCGAACGATTGTTTTTTCGCGTTCTTCGATAAGAGCATTGCGATGCATCCGGGCGATCCCGCGCGTCAAATCACGCAATATTTCGAGGACTTGGCGAGTCGTGCCTCACGCGAAGGCTACCGCGGCTGCCCGTTCGTCAACGTCGCGGCCGAGTTTCCCGATCCGGCGCACCCGGCCCGGGAGATCGTTGCGCGCAACAAGGAGGAGCTGGTCGAACGGCTCACCGAACTGACGACGGCCGCCGGCGCCGATGATCCGGCGGGCCTTGCCGATGCGCTTGCGCTGCTGATCGAAGGGGTCTACGCGGCCAGTCAGACGTTCGGGCCCGGATGCGGCCCGATCCTCGCGGCCCCGCGCGTGGCGGCCCAGCTCGTTGCGCTCGCCTGTGGGCAGCCGAACCGCCCCGGTGCGTAGAATGCCGGCTGTTGCGCACCCTCTGCCGCCCCCTCACCGTCACTGACATGCCAAGCCCCGATACCGCTCCACGAGAACATAGCGATCGCCCAACGATGCCCGCCGGTGCGGATGAGGTGGTTGCCGCGACGCGGCATTGGCTGACCCGGGCGGTGATCGGGCTGAATCTGTGCCCGTTCGCGAAGGGCGTCCATACCAAGCAGCAGATCCGCTATGTGGTGAGCGATGCGCGCGAGCTGGAAGGCATGTTGATCGTGCTGGAAGCCGAGCTGCGGGCGCTCGCCGAAGCCAATCCCGAACGCATCGACACGACGCTTTTGATTTTTCCACACGCGTTCGCCGATTTCCTCGCATTCAACGACGCGCTGTTCTTCGCGGAGCGCCTGCTCGGCCAGCTGCGGCTCGACGGCGAGCTGCAGATCGCCAGTTTTCATCCGCACTATCAATTCGATGGCACGCAGCCCGAGGACATCGAAAACTATACGAACCGGGCGCCCTACCCGACGTTGCACCTGCTGCGCGAAGCGAGCGTGGAGCGCGCGGTGCGCGCGTTTCCCGACGCCGCCGACATCTACGAGCGCAATCAGGAAACGCTGCGCCGCCTGGGCCATGCGGGCTGGCGCGAATGGATGGCGGGGAGCGAGCGCGCCTCTTCGGGCCTGGCCGACGATCCGCCGGCCGCTCCTCGCTCCTCCTGACTAAGCCGGCGTAAAGAACCGTGCTCGCAGCGAATCGAGGCCGAACGTATCGAGCACTTCGGTCAAACGCTCCGTGGGCCGGCGCCGCGGCAAGTCCTTGTACTGCGCGATGATGAGCTCGTTCTTCATCGAATGCTCCCACCCGACGAGTTCCGTCACGCTCACCTGATAGCCATGCGCCTCCAATTGCAGGCAGCGCAGCACGTTCGTGATTTGACTGCCGAATTCGCGCGTATGCAGCGGATGGCGGTAGATCTCGGTCAGGGCGTTGCCGAGCGATTGGCCCTTGTTGCGGCGTAGCACGCCTGCCACTTCCGCCTGGCAGCAAGGCACCAGCACGATGTAACGCGCGCGCTTTTCCAAGGCGAAGCGAATCGCGTCGTCCGTCGCCGTGTCGCACGCGTGCAGCGCCGTGACGACATCCACCGTTTCGGGCAAGCGTGCCGAATCGATCGAATCGGCCACCGACACGTTCAGAAAGGACATTGCCTCGAAGCCGAGCCGCGCAGCCAGGGCCGCCGATTTCTCGACGAGTTCCGCGCGTGTTTCGATTCCGTAGATCCGCGATCCGGTAGCCGGCGGCAGGGACTTGAAAAAAAGATCGTACAGAATAAAACCAAGGTAGGACTTGCCCGCGCCGTGATCGACGAGCGTCACGGCGCCCCGCTCGCGTACGACATCCGCGAGCAGCGGTTCGATGAATTGGAACAGGTGATAGACCTGCTTCAGCTTGCGCCGGCTGTCTTGGTTCATCTTGCCGTCGCGCGTCAGGATATGCAGCTCCTTGAGCAATTCGACGGATTGATTGGGGCGGATTTCGTAGGTCTTGTTCGACATGTGGGACAGCGCTCGGGCAAGTCGCCGCCAGCGTGCGACAGCCTACAGAAGCGCGAAAACAATCGCGTCAGTTTACCCAAAAGCGCGAGAGACGCGCGAAAGGCGTGCGGGAACGAACTTTGCATCAAGGCGCGGACGCCATTTTCCGCTACCGCGAAGCGCAGCGCCTTTACGCGGCGAGCAAGGCGCGGCAAGGGCCCTCACGCCTTTGGCGACGACGCGGTACCCACGCGTGTGCCGTCGCGTTACGTAACCGTTACGCCGCGACGACCCAAACGCCCAGCGCGATCCGTCCGCCCTCGGCGAACGAACAGCGAGCAGGCAAGTTGACGAAAGGATGACAGCTATGGCTACGATACCGAACTCAGACGCGGAGCAAAAGTTTCAGGCGATGCTCGCCAACCTCCTGACGCCGCCTACCGGCTGGTCGGAGAAGCAGCAGCTCGAACTCGAAATGGCGCGCGACATTTCGGTGGAAATGCTGCGGCTCGCCGAATCGATGCGCGACACCGATCCGGGCCTCGAAGCGATGTTGACGCTGCTCAAGTATGCGAAAGTCGTCGACTTCATCTTGACGACGCTCGCCTCGAGGCGCGACATCCGCCCGCAAACCTTGCGCGTCATCTTCAAGCTCGCTGGATTGAAAGTCGACGAAGCCTACCCGGGCTGAGCCGCTGCTGCCCCGCCCTGGCTCCGCGCACTATGCCGCGCGCGGGCCTGGGCGCTGCCTTACTTCACGCCGAGCCGCCACAGCGAAGTCACTTCGAGCGCCCGGGCACGGTGAAGCGGATCGGAGAGATCCGCCGCCTTCGGATGGACCGGCCGAATATCGTCGCGGCCCAACACCTTCAAACCCGCCGCATCGATCATCGTCTGCAACGCCTCGCGCGTGCGCAGGCCCAAATGCTCCGCAAAATCGGACAGGATCAGCCACCCTTCGCCGCCCGGCTCGAGGTGCGCGGCCAGCCCGTCCAGGAATCCGCTCAGCATGCGGCTATCGGGGTCGTAGACGGCACGTTCGATCGGTGAACTGGGCCGCGCAGGGAGCCACGGGGGATTGCAGACGATGAGCGGAGCCCGCCCCGGTGGAAACAAATCGGCCTCGCAGACTTCCACTTGCCCGGCGAGCCCAAGGCGCCCGATGTTCTCGCGCGCGCAGGCCAGCGCGCGCGGATCGGTGTCGGTCGCGATCACCCGCTGCAGCCCGCGCCTGGCGAGCATCGCCGCGAGCACGCCCGTGCCCGTCCCGATGTCGAACGCCAAGGCGGACGATGGCAGCGGCGCACGCGCGACGAGTTCGATGTACTCGCCCCGCACAGGTGAGAACACACCGTAATACGGATGAATGCGCGCCCCGAGTGCGGCGATTTCGACACCCTTCTTGCGCCATTCGTGCGCGCCGATCAACCCCAGCAGTTCGCGCAGCGAGACGACAGACGTTACGCCGTCCGGCCCATCGGCATCCCCGTAGACCTCTTGGCACGCCGCCTTTACGTCGGGTGCGCGCCGAAGCGGAATCGCATAGCCGGCGTCGAGCGGGATGAGCAGCATGCCAAGCGTGCGCGCCCGTTGTGCCTGTGCCTGCCGATGCGCATTGAACGCATCGAGCGGCGACGCGGGCGGCTTGCGTCGCTTGCGGTCGATGCGGCGGGCCATGGCCTGCAACAGCTGCCGCGCATTTTGGAAATCGCCGCGCCACAACAGTGCGATGCCTTCACTGGCTTGGCGATAGGCTGCATCGGCCGTTGTGCGGTCATCGGCCAGCACGACGCGGCGCGGAGGCGCCACGCCGGCTTCGGAGCGCCAGTGCGCGCTCAGTTCGGCGCCGTTGTCGCTCCAATGAATGAGGGGAAAAGCCGGATCGGGGATAGTCACGAAACGAAAAAACGAAAGAACTCGGAAACGGCTGGCGCTCGGGCGCCCGCCGCACTAGCCGACACGATACCGCGCTTTTGCATCGAGGCCTGCAGCCTTGAGCGTTCTCGTCGGGCGTCAGGCGCGGGCAACCGGTCAGGCTGCCGCTACGCCGCTGGGCGTGCCGCTATGCTCGACGGCGGGAGGGACGGGCAACTTGGCGCCTTGCAGCAAGAGCCGCGTCGTCGCATCGGCGTCGAGCGGCTTGCTGAATAGAAATCCTTGCGCATCGGCGCAGCCGAGCGCGATAAGGAACGCCCGCTGCGCCTGCGTTTCGACACCCTCCGCAATCACGTCGAGTCCGAACGCTCTGGCGAGCGTCACCACCGCCGTTGCGATCGCCCCCGAGTCGCCTTCGCCGATGCCTCGCACGAACGCGCGATCGATCTTGATGCGGTCCACCGGCAACGCGCGCAGTTGGCCGAGGCTCGAATAGCCCATGCCGAAGTCGTCAATCGCGACCCGCATGCCGAGGCGCCGAAATTCCGCCAGCCGGCGGGCCGACGCTTCCGGGTTGATCATCAGCGCTGTTTCCGTCACCTCGAGCTCGAGCAGCGAAGGGTCCATGCCCGTTTCGGCAATGACGCGCCGAAACGTTGCGACGATGCCGGCGCGTTGCAGTTGAAGCGGCGACACATTGACGGAGATGGGCACGGGCTGCGCCTGCAGCGCGCGCCATTGCGCCGCCTGTTCGCACGCCGCGCGCAGCACCCATTCGCCCAGCTGCGACACGAGCCCGGAGGCTTCGGCCGCGGCCACGAAATCGACCGGATCCATCATCCCGTGATCGTCGTCCCGCCAACGCACGAGCGCTTCGAGGCCGCGCACCTCGCCCGTGCGCATATCCACCTGCGGTTGATAGTTCAAATGCAGCTTGCCGCCTTCGATCGCTTTTCTGAGGCGGCCCGACATTTTCAGCCGCGCATCGGCGTCGCTGCGCATGCGATGGCGATAGAACTCGAAGCAGTTGCGGCCGCGGCCCTTGGCCGCATACATCGCCATGTCGGCGGCGCGTATCAACGATTCGGCATCTTCACCCTCCTCGGGAAACACGCTGATGCCGATGCTGGCCCCGACGACGAGGTCATGCCCGGCCACGAAAATCGGCTCGGCGAGCGCCTCCAGCACCGCGCTGGCGAGCGCCTCGCGAACGTCATTGCCGTCCAGTTCGCTGACGACGATGAACTCGTCGCCGCCGTAGCGCGCCACGACATCGTCGCGGCCCGCGCAGGCCTTCAGCCGCGCGGCCACTTCCTTCAGCAATCGATCGCCGACGTTGTGGCCGAGCGCATCGTTGACGGTCTTGAACGCATCGAGATCGATGAACAGCACATGGATATGGTCGGCCCGCGTCATCATCGCTTGCAGTTCCGCCGAGATCGACATGCGGTTCGACAAGCCGGTCAGGCTGTCGCGTTCGGACAGGTCCCGCAGGCGGGTCGAACGCTCGCTGAGCTTCAAGTAGACGTCGTACGTCGTCTTGGCGAGCACGAGCGGATAGCCGATCAGAACAGGCAGCCAAGCGAAGGCGGCATGCGGTTCCATGCCATGCACGACCTGTGTGCCGAACACCAGCAGGCCGCCCCCCGTCCCCACCGCCATGGCGACGAGGCCATAGCCGAACAGGCGCCACCCGCCAGCCGCCATGTTGTCGATCGCGAACATCAAAAAGACGACGGCGGTGGCGATCGGCGCGAAATGCACGGCGGCGACGAACCAGCCGCCGCTGATCGAGTCGACCATGAAATTCCAGCGTTCGCGCACCAACGGTTGCGGCGCGTGACGGACCCGCAGATAGGCGAGATGCGGCCAAAGGAAGCAGGTGGCCGCGACAGCGACGGCGGCCCAGATGGACGCATGCTGCGTATGCAGTAAAAGCAGGAGTGGGAAAAATCCGACGCCAAAGCCGAACAGCCGCAGCACATAAATGCGGCGCACAAATCCGGCCCCCGTCCGCGTGCTGCGCTCGCGATACGCGATCGGTGCAGTGGTCATGCTTGGCGATTCATCGTGCATGTCGAAGAAGGGGAAGCGGGCCGGCGGCACCCCGGATACATCGGAACGAGGCTCACTGTGCTAACGGCCGTTCGTCCTAAAAGTTTAGACAAAAGATCGGCGAACCGCCCGGCGCTGCATGATTTGCGGCGCACCGCACGCCGCATGCTTCAGGGCCATACCATTTCTACCGCGGTGCACCGTCGGCGAACGAAGGTGCCTATCCACCATCGACGTTTCGCAGCGACGAAAGGGACATCGATGGCCCGCGCTGCCATCACCGCCCCCCGTCATCGGCAGGAATTTCCTACTCGATCAGTCGACGATCTCTTTCAACCGTAGAAACGTGGAAAGTAAGGAGTACGAATGATGGTCGAGTTTACACAGCATCCGGTCACCGGTACGCCCGCCGTGGGCGAATACTGGGAGGGACAAGGCGGCATCTACGCAGGAATCATGCCGGACTATACGGGCACCTCGCCGTATCACCTCGTGCTGTCCACCGAGGAAGCCGTCAATATGGCATGGGGGCCAAACGGCGCGCCAGACCACGCCGCGCGAAGCAAGACGGACGGTCACGCCAATACCGACGCACTGTCACGCTGCGACCATGTGCACCCGGCCGCGGGCTGGGCGGCGCGATACCAGAAGGACGGCCACACCGATTTTTATCTGCCGGCCCGGCGCGAATTGGACATGGCGGCCACGGCGCTGCCCGCGCAGTTCGCTCGAACAGACTGGTATTGGTCGAGCACCGAGCAGACAGCCGATACCGCGCAAGGCGTGAACCTCAACGGCGTGCCGCTCGGTACGCTGTTCAAGACATTCGCCGGGCGGGCCCGCGCCGTCAGGCGCATCGTCGTCTCTGGACCGGCGTAATACACGGCGGGAAGGCATTCAGTCGCGCCTCCAGCCGCCAGTCTTAAAAGCGTCGAGGAATGCTCGGGCGAAGCGGCATCGCGGCAAGATCGCGATCGCCGCTCGACCGCCCGCGCCGGCAGCGGGCTCATCAACGAGGAAGACGAACATGATCGATACGACCACCCGAGGAGGTCTAACGCTGGCCGATGCCCCACAGGTCGGCCAATACTGGGAAGGGCAAGGCGGCTTCTATGCCGGCATCATCCCCGATTACGTCGGCACTCAACCCCGTTTTTTGATTTTCGCCGCGGACGAAGCCATCGACGTCGAATGGGGAGGATTGGGTTCCGATGACGGCGGCGCGCTCGATACGGACAACGGTTCGCCGAACACGCAATCGCTGACCGAATGCCGCCACGGCAAGGATCCGCACGAGGCGGCGCAATATGCGTCGTCCTATGAGAAGGATGGCCATCGGGACTTTTACCTTCCGTCCAGGCGTGAACTCGACGTCGCGTTTCAAACGATCCCCGACAAGTTCGACCCGAGCGACTGGTACTGGTCCAGCACGCAGCAATCGAGGCTCGGCGCGTACGGCCGTGATTTCGGAGATCAGTCCGTCCCTGTCCCGTCGTTGCCGAAACACATCAAGGGCCGAGCGCGCCCCGCTCGCTCGATACCCGTGGCCGAAGAAGGAACGGCATGACAGGCTGGCTTCTCACGAGGGAACGCATGCGCAACCATGAACAAGGAGCAATCGTGATCGACACGACTCAGGGCGTTCGGCTCGCCGACGCACCGCCACTCGGCGAATATTGGAAGGGGCAAGGCGGCCGCTATGCGGGCGTCTTGCCGGATTACGCGGGCAACCAGCCGCGCGTGCTGATCCTCGCGGAAGACGAGGCTATCGGTATTGCATGGGGCGGATACGGCGCGATAGAGCGCGATGCCCGCGATAAAGGTGACGGCCAGGCGAATACACAGGCGCTCGTCAATTGCCGAGTGCTCAAGCACGTGCATGACGCGGCGCGCTTTGCCGCGAGTTACGAAAAGGACGGCCATCAGGACTTCTATCTGCCGTCCAAGCGAGAACTCGATGCCGTCTATGTGACGGTGCGTGACGTATTCGACACGACGGATTGGTATTGGTCGAGCACCGAGCAGTCGGAAGCGCTGGCGTTGGGCCGCCATTTCGGCGGCGCGAACGTCGAGGGCCTGTTCAAGCATATGCCGGGGCGCGCGACGGCCGTGCGCACCGTACCCATCATCGCCGATTCCGCCGACCCTGCCAGCCCATAAGCGAGCGCGCCAGCCACCGGCGCTGTTCGATACCGAAGCCGATACCCAAGCGCGTCGCGGTCCGATCGAAGCCAAGGATCGCGACGCCGGTCTCCGTCTACTGCGGCATCGCCGGGATCATCCACGTCAACACATGCTGCTGCAGAAATACGAGCACGCCGAGCAGTAGCGTCAAGAACACGCTATGCCAGAACGTGCGGGCGAACACGAGCCCTTCCTGGCCTTTCAGGTCCGTCGTCGAGACACCCGTCGCGATGTTTTGCGGCGAAATCATCTTGCCCATCACGCCGCCCGACGAGTTCGTCGCCGCCATCAGCACCGGATCCAAGCCCAGTTGCCGCGCCGCCACCACTTGCAGGTTGCCGAACAGCGCATTGCCCGAGGTATCGCTGCCCGACAGGAACACGGCGATCCACCCGAGCGAGGCCGACACCAGCGGAAAGAAGGCGCCTGTCGATGCGACGCCAGTACCGAGCGTATAGCTCATCCCCGAATAATTGAGTAGATAGGCCAAGCCGACGATCATCATCACCGTCACGATGGCGATACGCGTTTGCCGCCATGTCAGTGCAATGCAAGCGAAGAAATCGCTCACACCCAGGCGCGACCACGCGGCGGTAATGATCGCCGCGAGCAGAATTGCCGTGCCGGTGCCGAGCGGCTGGAAGTCCCAGATCGCGGCGTACGGCTTGTGATAGAGCGAGACATAGACCGCGTTGTGCAGCCCCGGCCACTTGATTTTCACGTCGCCGATCATCGCAATGCTCGCATGCACCCAAACGATGACGACGACGGACACGACGATCCACGGCAGCCACCCACCCCACCCGGCTCGCTGACGTGCGGCGCCGACTCCGAGGAGCGCATCGCCGCCGCTGCGCGCGATCGCGAATTGCGCGTCGGGCTCCGGCCGCCAAAGCTTGAGAAAGGCGATCGTCACGATCAGGGAAGTCAGCGATGAAAGCACGTCCGTCAATTGATAACTCAGGTAGTTCGACGTGACGAACTGCGCCAGCGCGAAGCTGCCGCCCGAAACGAGCAACGCGGGCCAGAGCTTGCCGATCGAACGCATGCCGCCGTACACCCCGACGACATAAAACGGCAGCAACAGCGCGAAGAAGGGCAACTGACGGCCCACCATGGCGCCGAGCGTGACCGGAGGCAGCGAGGTTACCGCGCCCAGCACGGTGATCGGCACGCCGAGCGCGCCGAATGCGACGGGCGCCGTATTGAAGATCAGTGTAAACGTCAGCGCTTCGAGCGCCGGAAAGCCGAGCGCGATCAAGAGCGCGCTGGTGATGGCCACCGGTGTGCCGAAGCCCGAGATGCCTTCGAGCAAACATCCGAACGAGAACGCGACGACAAGCAGCACGAGCCGCCGGTCGTCGGGCAGGTTATCGAGCATCCACTGGCGGAACTGATTGAAGCGTCCGGTTTTGACGGCGATGTTATAGAGCAGCAGCGCATTGAACACGATCCACATCACGGGCACGAGCGCGAGGGCCATACCAGCGCCGACGGCGTCGAAGGCCAGGCCGGCCGGCATGCCCCAGACGGCAATCGCCACGATGAGCCCGACGACGAGCCCCGCGAGCGATGCCTGCCACGCTGGGCGGCGCAACACGCCGAGCATGATCAGCGCGGCCGCGATCGGGAGCGCGGCGACGATGAACGAGAGCAAGAGCGATTGGGCAACAGGGGTGAGCGGTTGCGCGAACACCGCCCCCGGTGGAAGTACCACGGCGGGATTCATCTTGTTGTCTCCTCCTTCGGTAGTTGTTGTCTCCCGAGGCAGCGCAGGCCGATGCGGCTAGTCGCCCGCCAAGTGACGCTTGAATTCGAGGCGGAATCGATGAAGCAGCGGCTCCGTGTATCCGCTCGGCTGCGCGCGCCCTTCGAAGGCCAGCGCGCAAGCGGCGCGGAACGCAAACGACGCGGCATAATCGGGTGCCATCGGCCGGTAGTTCGGATCGCCCGCGTTTTGCTTGTCGACGACGAGCGCCATCCGCTCGAACGTCTCCTTCACGAACTCGGGCGTGATGACGCCATGGCGCAGCCAATTGGCGATGTGCTGGCTCGAGATGCGCAGCGTCGCGCGGTCTTCCATCAAGCCGACATCGTGGATATCGGGCACCTTCGAGCAGTCCACGCCCTGGTCGATCCATCGCACGACGTAGCCGAGAATCCCTTGCGCGTTGTTCTCGACCTCCTGTCGCACCTCTTGCGGCGACCACTGCGCCCGCTCGACGACAGGCACCGTCAGCAACCCATCCAACAACGCATCGCGCTCGCTCGCATAGTCGATCTGTTCGAGCGATTGCTGGACCGCTTGAACGTCGATGTCGTGATAGTGCAATGCATGCAAGGTCGCGGCCGTCGGTGACGGCACCCACGCCGTGTTGGCCCCCGCACGCAGCTGGGCACCCTTTTGTTCGAGCATGGCGTGCATGAGATCGGGCATCGCCCACATGCCCTTGCCGATCTGCGCGCGCCCGCGCAGTCCGCAGGCCAGACCGACGAGCACATTGTTGCGCTCGTAGGCGGCGATCCACGTGGAGTGCTTCATATCGCCCTTGCGCTGCATCGGCCCCGCTTCCATCGCGGAATGCATTTCATCGCCGGTTCGGTCGAGAAACCCCGTGTTGATGAAAGCGACGCGCCCGGCCGCGGCGGCGATCGATGCCGCGAGATTGACGCTCGTGCGGCGCTCTTCGTCCATGATGCCGATCTTGATCGTTTGCGCAGGCAGACCGTATAACCGTTCGACACGCGTGAACAACTCATCGGCGAAGGCCGCTTCGGCGGGCCCGTGCATCTTCGGCTTGACGATGTAGATCGCCCCTTCGCGCGAATTGCGGCGGTTGCTGCGGTCGTGCAGCGCACACAGTACGGTCACGACCGCATCGAGGATACCTTCGGGAATCTCGCGTCCGTCGCTGTCGAGTACCGCGTTCGTCGTCATCAAATGCCCGACATTGCGCACGAACAGCAACGAGCGGCCATGCAGCGTCACCGTGCCGCCATCGCCCGTCCGGTAGGCGCGATCCTCGTTCAAACGCCGCGTGAACGTTTTGCCATGCTTCTCGACCCGCTCCTCGAGCGTCCCTTGCATGAGCCCGAGCCAATTGCGATAGAGCGCGACTTTGTCCGCGCCGTCCACGGCGGCGACCGAATCCTCGCAATCGATGATCGTCGTGACGGCGGCCTCGAGCACGATGTCGTTAACGTGAGCCGGATCGGTCTTGCCGATCGATGCCTGCGCATCGATCTGGATTTCGATGTGCAGCCCATGATGTTTGAGCAAAACGGCAGAGGGTGCATCGGCCTGCCCTTGGTAGCCGGCGAATTGCGCCGGCTCGGCGAGGCCGGCCTCGCCCGACTTCGTCAGCACCACGAGCTGGCCGTCGCGCACGGTGTAAGCCGTCGCATTGCGATGCGATGCCCCGTCAAGCGGCGCCGCGCGATCGAGGAACGCACGCGCATAGGCGACGACGCGCGCACCGCGCACGGGGTTGTAGCCGCCCGAGCGCGTGGCGCCTTCGTCCTCGGGCAGCGCATCGGTGCCGTACAGCGCGTCGTACAAGCTGCCCCAGCGCGCGTTCGCCGCATTGAGCGCATAACGCGCGTTCGACAGCGGCACGACGAGTTGCGGCCCGGCTTGCGCGGCGATCTCCACGTCGACGCCGGCCGTCGTCACCTTCACCGCGGCAGGCGCGGGCACGAGGTAGCCGATCTCTTGAAGGAACGCACGATAGGCACGCAGATCGCGAATGGGGCCGGGATGCGCGCGATGCCATTCGTCGAGCGCCGTTTGCAAGCGGTCGCGCTCGGCCAGCAACGCGCGATTGCGCGGAGCGAGCTCCTGCACGATCTCGGCAAAGCCTTGCCAGAAGGATTGCGCGTCGATACCGGTACCGGGGATCGCTTCGCGCTCGATGAAATCGCTGAGGGCCGCGTCGACACGCAGCCCGTAATGGTCGGTCAGATTCATGGGGCGGGTGCTTCGTTCCTATCGTTAAAAAAATCGGCTCGGGGCCAGAGCCTGCTCGCGCTCATTCCCGGCTTGCGCTTGCCCTACGCTTCGATACTTTGCGCGGCGGTCCTGGCCACATGCGCGTCCTGTTCGGACTTGACGCCAGACACGCCGACGGCGCCAATCACCTGCCCATTGACGACAACCGGCACGCCGCCTTCCAGCGTGCCTTTGATCAGCGGCGCGCTCAGGAACGCGCTGCGTCCGCCGTTGATCATGTCTTCATAGGCTTTCGATTCGCGGCGGCCCAGGGCCGACGTGCGCGCTTTTTCGATCGCGATGTAGGCGCTCAGGGGCGAGGCGCCGTCCAACCGCGTCAGCGCCAGCGGGTGTCCGCCGTCGTCGACCAGCGCAATGGCCACGTGCCAGCCGTTCTTTTCGGCTTCGGCGCGTGCCGTTTCGATGATTCGGTTCGCTTCGGCGAGACCAAGTACGGGTTTCGTTTGCATCGATCAGCTCACTTTCAGAGGTCAAAGGAAGATGCGACGTCGGCGCGGTGCACGGCGCCAGGTTCATTGTCGCAAGCTTGCGCTTGCCCGTAGGTTGCGTGAACGAATACCGACATGCTGATCCACAGCATAGATGTCAATCGGCCCCGCGGTAAGGCAGATGCGCGCGAGCCGCCACGAACGCGGCTGGCCCGGCGCATTGGAGCTAGACGGCCGGCACCGCCTGAGCAGGCACGGCTTCGCCGGACGTCTCCCAGCGATGCGCGGAGACGAGCTGCCCCGTGCCGTCGGCCGCATTCCACCAGATGACGCGCATGAGCGGTGCGAGCTGCGCGATATGGATCGCCTGCACCGGATCGCTTTCGACAAAATGCGTGCACGACAGCGCGACAGCCGCCTGCGCCTTATGCGCGGCGACCTCGTGCGGACGATCGCCGTGGCGCGCGGGATCACGCATGACGAGCTGCGGCGCGTCGAATCCGTGGCGCATCAGCCAAACGACGGTGCGGGCGCGGTCCATCTCGGGGCGGCCGGTGACAATCGCCTTCGTGCGGGTGAAATCGATGCCCGGCAAGCGCTCGAACGGCACCAGGGCGTCGCGCTCGGCCAGGGCCGCGGCCAGATCCGCCTCGTAATGCTGCGGTGCGACGTCGGGCAGCAAGATGCCATCGAGATCGATCCCGTAGACAGCGAACTCATGATCCTGGCCGATCGCCCCTTGCGTGCCGGCTCGCGTGCGCTGCCACGCATCCCGGTAATCGTCGGTATAAGCGTGGCGTTCCCATGGGAACAATACGAAATAACCCCGCGCATCGAGCCCGTAATCGGGCCGGATCCGGCTCAACTCGTCGAAGCCGGCCACGAGTGTCCTGACCTCGAGCCCGTGGCCCCGCAGGAAAGCAAGGCAGTCTTCCAGGGTGTTGCCCGCACCGGCGATGTCCTCGCACACGAGCACTTTGCTGCCCGCGCTCGGCACCGGTATCGACGAGTCCCACGTCACCTTGCGCGTAGCACGTTCGTAGCGCAGGAACGCGGGCGGCACACCGATCGCATGCGACGCCATCAATGCGAGCGGCCCGCCGCCGCGCAGGACGCCGACCGCGCATGCAAAGCCCTCGGCCGCCAGCTCCGGCTGCAGCGAGGGGATCCATTGATCGATCTGATCGTACGTCAATGGGAGTATCGGTTTGTGCATTGCGAGGATAGCGGCCTGGAGATGTGGCAGCGCTTCGAAAGCAAGCGCCGGGGCACCTCATTATTCCCAATAGGCGTCCACTCGTCCATCAAGTGCACGGGGGGCCGCCATCGTCGCGCCGTGCGGCGGGCATTCCTTTCAGCGGGCTTTCCGGTTGCCGGTCACGCATTCGGTCATGCACGGGGTCATCCCTCGTTTAACGCAAATTCAAGCGCCGCCAGGGCGTGGAGTTGGGTGGTGTCGAGTATCGGAAGCGGACTATCTTCTTGCGAGATCAATAGCATGATCTCTGTGCACCCGAGCACGATCGCCTGCGCGCCGCGCGCCGCCAATGACTCGATCACCTCGACGTACTTCCGGCGCGACGCGTCGCTCACGATGCCCGCGCAAAGCTCGTCATAGATGACGCGATGAACCAGATCGCATTGCGCATCCGACGGCACGCTCATCTGCACGTCATAATGCTCGCGCAGATAGTCGATCAAGAACGGCTGCCGCATCGTGAAGCCCGTACCGAGCAAGCCGACACGATTCCACCCCCGGCCGCGGCATGCCTGGCCGACGGGATCGCCGATATGAAGGAATGGCACCGGCACGCTGCCCGCGATGGCATCGGCCACCTTGTGCATCGTATTCGTACACAAGACGATGCAATCGGCCCCACCCGCGTGCAGGCGCCGCGCCGCATCCTGCAGGATCGCCGCCGCGTCTTTCCAGCGGCCGTCGCGCTGTGCCTGCTCGATGGGGCCGAAGTCGACGCTGTACATGAGGATCTGCGCCGAGCGTAAAGGGCCGAGGCGCGCTCTGGCCGCCTGGTTCAGGATTCGATAGTATTCGGCGGAAGACTCCCAGCTCATTCCACCGATCAAGCCGATTGTGCGCATCGTCGTTGCCTCCAAGGTTGTGGAGCGACGAAGATGCCCCGGCGGTGTCGGTACCGTCTATCAAGAAATTTCATCGTGACTGCCGGCCCGTTGAACCACGCCGGCCCGCGCATCGGTCAACCGGTTTCGTTGGCCGGCGGCCGGCTGACGCTGCAATTGTTCCCGCGTGCGCCTTACAGCGCGTGCGATCCCGCGCAGCTAGCGTCGATCGGCATCGCGCTCGAGCGGCAAACGGGCGTGCATGCCATCGGCTCGGACCGGCGCGAATCGTTCGATCGATGGCCCGGCACACTCGCGCTCACGCCGGCGGGCGTCGATGTGTTTTCCGAGTCTGCGATCGGGGGCGAATATCTCGTACTGCGATGCGAGGCCGAACCGGGCCACCCAGCTCAAACGCGCGTTTGCTTCGGCGGGGCACGGGAAGCGTTCGCGCTGGCGCGCGCGATCCGGCGCACATTGACGGCACCGGTGTTCGACGAAGGGCTGATAGAAGATCTGGCCTGGCGTCTGGCTGCATCGGCGCCGGCCTCACCGCACACCGCACCGGCCCGCCGCGCCGATCGCTCGCGCTACGCGCGCGTCCTGGCGCACATTGCCGAGGCCTACGAGCAACCGCTCGTGCTCGATGAACTGGCCGCGCTTGCCGGGCAGCCGCCTCTCACCTTCCTTCGCGGCTTCACGGCGGCGGTGGGGATGACCCCGCATGCGTACCTCACCGAGCAACGTCTGCAGGCGGCTCGGCGCCTGATGACCGACGCGCGCCTCGCGCTAACGGACATCGCTCTGGCGTGCGGTTTCTCACATCAGTCGCACTTCGGCGACGCCTTCAAACGCGCGTTCGGCCTCACGCCCGCGCAGTACCGCCGCTTGTTCGCCCGATCTGCGCAAACGGTATGCCCGCGCACGTAGGAAAACGCTGACATTCGACAGCGGCGCGGACGACATCATGTTCCGACGCCGCTGATTGGTGCCGGCAACAATCTGAACAATACTTCCATCCGACGCACGCACCCATGCAGCCGGTTCGCACCGGCGCCCGTCAGAGACGCGTGCCATCCGATTCCCCGCCTCGGAGGCTAGAGTGGACGAACGCGAAGTGCTCGAAACGGTACGCGAGATCAACCTGTCGTATCTGATGCTTGCGCAGCACATGCTCAACGAGGACTACGCCGAAGGTCTGTTCAAGCTCGGCCTGTCGTCGCAGATGGCCGATCTGATCCATACCCTTTCGCCTGCGCAAACGATCAAGCTCTCGCAATCCGAGGACATCGTCTGCGACTTCCGCTTCGATGACGCCGCGATGCTGTCGGCATTGACGACTGTCGATAAGGGGCTCGATGCCACCGCCACGCACGCGGCGATCTTGCTTGCCGCGCTGCCTGCCCGCCAATTCGCCTGACAGGAGATCACCGTGCCGAAGACGAGCCTGATCGAAGAAGCGCACGAAGTCTCGCGCGCCGTCGCATTGATCGAACTGGGCGCCCGCATGCAGGTGCTCGAATCCGAACTCTCGCTCTCGCGCGAGCGGCTGATTCGCCTGTATCGCGAAGTCAAGTCGGAATCGCCGCCGAAGGGCATGCTGCCCTCGTCTGCAGACTGGTATATGACGTGGCAGGCCAACATTCACGCTTCGCTGTTCTATCACACGTATTCGTTCCTGAAGGACGAAGCGCGTTGCTCGCACGTCGAAGCACTGACGAAGGGATACCGTCTCTACCGCGAACACTGCACGAACAGCGGGTTGGACGTGCATTTGGATCTGACGCGCGCCTGGTCGCTCGTACGCTTCTTCAATGGCGGCATTCTCGAGATGCATCAGTGCTGCCGCTGTAAGGGCAAGTTCGTTTCATACAAGCACGACCTGCCCCGCGCGAAAGCGTGCGTGATGTGCCAGCCGCCTTCGCGCGCCGGCAAGAAGGCGAAGGCGCTGAACTGAGCGCGAGGCGCTGGCCCCTCTGCTCCATGCAGCCCACACCAGCACCGCGTGAGACCCGATTCGCGAGCGCATGCGGCGCACCGTACGGCCGGCCCTACGAAACGCTTGCCTCAAAACGTCAGGTCCTAACGGAGGCCGACGCTTCACGTGCATGAAGCGCGCGCACCGCATGCGAGCACCCGCGCCGATCGATCCGCGTACGAGAGAAATGACAGTTTCTCGCGTACGCCGATTTGATTAGATTAGCGTCACTTCAAACGTGACTCGCGGCGACCATGAACTCTGCAGCCAACGTGACCTCCTCGTCTGTCGCGGAAAAGTTTCGCGACATTGCGCAATCGTGCCGGCCCGATCTGCGGGCGGGTCATTTCGCGTGGGACGCGTGGCGCGCATTGACCGGCGCCGGCCTCTGGCGCTTGCCCGTACCCGAGAATCTGGGCGGTACCGGCGGCACCTGGACGCAGTTCGTCGAAGCGTTCGAGGCGATCGTCTCGACGCTGCGTTCAGTCGGCTTCGCGATGGCGCTCGCCAACCAGGCAACGTTGATTCGCGCCCTGCTCGCGCACGGCTCGCCCGCGCAACTCGATCGCCATCTCCCGTGCCTGCTCGACGGCGCTGTCGGCGCGACGGCCATTTCGGAGAAAGGCACCGGCACGGAGGTGCGCGCGCTCGAAACCCGCCTGACGCACGATGGCAACGATTATCGGCTGGACGGTCACAAGTACAACATCAGTCACGCGCCCAACGCACAGTTGGTACTCGTCGTCGCATCCTGCTCGCACCACGAGAAGCGGGCAACGGCGCTCGTCCTGCTCGATCCCGCCCGCGACGGCGTCGGCCGCACGGCGCCGCAGGAAACGCTGGGCGTGACCGATCTTCCGATCGGCGACATCACGTTCTCGAACGTCGGCATCGGCGCGCACGAACTGCTCGGCGAGCCTGCCGCCGGGCTCAAATTGCTGATGGACATCGCGTCGATGAACCGCGCGCTGTTCGGGCTCTTGTGCGCCGACGTCGTTCGACCGTTTCTCAGCGATGCGCTGGCCTACGTTGCCGCGCGTGCGACGCTCGGCGCCACGCTCGATACGCATCAGCACGTGCAGCGGCGCCTCGTCGAAATCGAAATCGGCGCGCAGCGTTCGCGCTGGATGGCACTCAGTGCCCTCGATCAATTGCTATCGCAGCATCCGGCAGCGCTGGCCAATTGTTCGATCGCCAAGCTCGGCGGAGCGCGAGACCTCGCACAAGCCGCATTGCATCTGCTCGCGATTCACGGCAGCGACGGCTACCGCCGCGGCGCGCTCGCGACATTCGTCGCCGATGCGCTGGCGATGGGATCGGCGGGCGGCACAGAGGAAATGCACAGCCGCAATATTTTCAGCCAGATGCAGCGTACGGCGGCCGCGACGGCCGCAATCCGATAAGTCTCGATTTCCCCCGCTTTCCTCTACCCGACCAAGGAGTCTCAGTTGACTATCCAGCCAGGGCTGAGCGCCCGCGCGACGCATCGCGTCGATACGATTTCTCTCGCCGATCAATGGGGCGGGCAAGCGCACGCACTGGCGAGCCCGATCATGATCATCTTCATCGAGCAAACCTGCATGAAGGCCACCGATCATCTGCTTCCCGCCGGTCAAATGACGGTCGGCTACCACTTCGAGATCCAGCATCTCGCGCCGACGCCGCCCGAATGGGAAGTGACGGTCGACGCCGAACTGATCGAAGTCGACGGCCGCATGATGACCTATCGCATTTCGGTGCGCGATGCCGTGGGCGTGGTAGGCGAAGGCATCCACACGCGTTGCGCGGTCAGCAGCGCCGGCTTTCATCAGCGGCTGAGCGAGCGGCGCAACAGCGCCGCGCTGGCCCAGTAACGCGAGAGGAGACCATGACGACGCCCGCCCCCCTTCAATCGCTGCGGCTGCCTGTGATCGCATCGCCGATGCTGATCGCAAGCTATCCCGAGATGGTCCTGGCTCAGTGCAAAAGCGGGATCGTCGGCGCGTTCCCCTCGCTGAACGCGCGCTCGAGCGCACAGCTCGACGATTGGCTCGCAATGATCGACGCCGAGCTGAGGACGCATCGCAGCGCGTTCCCGCATGCGGCGGCCGGCCCCTACGCGGTCAACCACATCTGCCATCCGTCGAACACGCGGCTCGAAGCCGATCTGCGCGTCTCGATCGATCGACGTGTGCCGGTCATGATCACGAGCCTGCGCGCACCGGCGCGCGAGATAGTCGACGAAGTGCAGCGTCACGGCGGCATCGTCTTGCACGACGTCACGACGATACGGCATGCCGAGAAGGCGCTCGAAGCCGGCGTGGACGGATTGATCCTCGTGGCGGCCGGGGCCGGTGGCCATGCGGGCACGCTCTCGCCGTTCGCGCTCGTGCCCGAGGTCCGGCGCTTTTACTCAGGCTTCGTCGCGCTGGCAGGCGCCATTGCGACGGGCGACGCCATTGCCTCCGCGCGTGCGCTCGGGGCCGATTGCGCGTATATCGGCACGCGCTTCATCGCCTCGCGCGAAGCGAACGTCGTGACGCGCTACAAGGACACGATCGTCGAGGCAACGGCCGCCGACATCGTCTATACGGATGCCTTCACCGGCGTGCACGGCAACTATCTGCGCCAAAGCATCGAGGCGGCCGGCATCGATCCCCGCAAGCTGACGCGGGTGGAAGGGGCGGAGATGGACTTTTCTCCGGAGTCGGGCGCCAAGCGGTGGCGCGACATCTGGGGGGCGGGGCAAGGCGTCGGATCGATGGACGCGGTGTTGACCGTGGCTCAGATCGTCGATCGGCTCGACGACGAATACCGCGCGGCGATCGCGCGGCTTCAACCGTCGGCGCATTCGACGCCTCTCGATCGTTAAGAGACAGCCCAACGGCCCTCAGACTGCCTCCCCTCCCGATACAGACGATGAAACCGGCGACGACGCGAATGACGACGCGCTCGCGTAGCCCTCGGCAAGAATGCCGATCGTATGCGCGGCCCGCTCGCGGATTCGCTTCGCGTCCTGATAGGACGCCGATCGATACCAGGCACGCGCACGCTCGGCCGTCTCGAACTCGAGCACGATCACGCGCTTAGGTGCCCAGTCGCCCTCAAGCATCTCGGTTTCGCCGCCGCGCACGAGGAAGCGCCCGCCGAACGCGGCGACGGTCGGCGCGCCGATGCGCCGGTAATCCTCGTAGGCGTCGGCATCGTGCACGTCGATGTCGAAAATGACGAATGCAGACATGGTCAGATTCCCGATTGGAGCGAGGCGTCGGACGTCTCGGCCTCGAATTGCAGAAAGACGCGTCCGACTTCGATCTTCACGGGATAGGTGCGGATGCAGCCCGTCACGGGCGCGCACATCGCCATGCCGCTCCGCACGCTGAAGCGTCCCTGGTGAAGCGGACACTCGATCTCGTCGTCGAGCAGGAACCCGTCGCTCAAGCGTGCCTCGCCATGCGTGCATCGATTATCGGTCGCGAAGATTTCATTGCCGACCGCGAACAGCGCGATGTCATGCCCCTCGACGTATACCCCGGCCAGCCCATCGGCACACACGACGTCCCGATCGATGACGTCGATCCACTCGTTGCGCATGGCTTGCTCCCGTTAGATGGGATAGATGATGGAATTCGGCACCATCTCGCTGTCGTACACGCAGATGCGCGATTCGAAACGCAGCCCGCGCTGGGTACGGCGGATGCGATCGAGATACACGCCCGCGTTGTACACGTCCGTTGCCTGCTCCGATTTCGTGCGCAATACCGCGTAGTTCGTCCGCGCCTCGAGGATCGAATCGTCTAGACAGGTAACGAGCGGCGTACCGATGATGTGACGCTGGTAGTACGGATCGAAGAACAGCGTTTCTTTGATGCTGTACACGCGATCCTTCAGCATGCCCTTGCTTTCGAAGGCGAGCAGCGCAAGCGGAAGACGCCGTTCGTGATTCTCGCGCGGCACGATTTCGTAGCGGCATACGTCTTCGAAGAACTCGGGCCAGGCATCCCAATCGCCCGAATCAAGCGCCGCTGCATAGCGTGCGTTCATCTCGACAAGCGCGTAATAATCCGCGAAGCTCACCTGCGCCACTTGCTGTGCCGGCGTCTGCACTTGAGTCAACGTTGCGGCCTTCGTCATTTAACCCTCCATCACTTTGCGCCAGTACTCGTACATGCCGCGCACGAGCGTTTCGCTCACCATGTGATCGGTGTGATCGTCGACCTGACGTCCGCCAAGCTCGTTGTACACGTTGCCCTCCGGGATACGGTCGAAGTTCTGCTGCACGCATTCGATCACTTCGCCGTCGTCCGCCGACACGAAGCCCGCCGGGCCGAACAGGTTGGCCTGACGCAGACGGCGGCGCGTCATGTCCTCGTCATCGGTTTCGAAACCGAAGTGCGTCCAGACATAATCGAATACGCCGGG
Organism: Trinickia sp.; assembly: GCF_051961175.1. Taxonomy (GTDB): domain Bacteria; phylum Pseudomonadota; class Gammaproteobacteria; order Burkholderiales; family Burkholderiaceae; genus Trinickia. The sequence continues at coordinate 27,646 of NZ_JBQCDN010000219.1, forward strand.
GCTCACCGGACGGATCCGCCGCGTGGACAATGCGTTGACCTGCTGCTGGATGATGACGCTCGGCATCAGCGTCAGCATGACGACAGTGGGGTCCCCCCACCAGGGCTCGTGAACGACGTCGAGGAACCGATCGTCGTGCAGCGTCATGCGTTCCTTGAAGCTCGTCACGTTGTGGGTGACTTCACCGCCACCGCCGCCACTGCGAATCGAGATCATCGCGCCATGCCGATGATGCGCGTCGGTCACGAGTTCGGCCGGATTGTCGGCGCGCCACAGTCCGAAGTTGACGAACCACGTGTGCAGCAGCCCCGCGTGATAGGGATCCTTGATGTTCTCGACCATCAGCTTCCAGTTGCTCGGCACGCGTTGACGCGTATAGCCGAGCAGCGTCAGCTTCGGGCCGTGAAAGAGACGGTCGTAATAATGCAAAATCTTGGGGCCGAGAAAATCCTCGAACGATTCGACGTCTTGATCGAACGACGCGAACACCGCGCCGCCGCGCGTCGAGACGCGCAGCCGGCGCAACGCGTGCTGCCCCGGATCGAAATCGAGCGGCATGCCGCCGTTGACCCTGCCGGCTTGCCGGACGCCGCGTCGAAACGGGACCCCGATCAAGTTGCCTTTCAGGTCGTAGTTCCACTGGTGATAGGGGCAGTGGAAGTCCTTCGCCTTACCGGCCCGCTCGCGGCAAAACTGCATGCCGCGATGCGCGCAGGCATTTTCGAACACCACCACCTCGCCGTCCCCGGCGCGCGTCATGACGACCGAGCGCTCGCCCACTTCCGCACGCTGGAAGTCGCCCGGCGAGGGCACCTCGGCCTCGAGGCCGATGTAGCACCAGTGCTTCGAGTAAAACAAGCGCTCCAGCTCGCGCTGATAAAGCGCGTCGCTCGTATAGGCCGCGAACGGCGTGCGGCTCGCGCCCGCCCCCTTCCAGTCGAGGGTCTGGGCAATATCGTTCGGTGAGTTCAAGGCAGCTCCTTTTTTAGCAGGAAACGGCGTCGATCGCGATGCCGGGCATGCGCCGCGCCACGAAGCCGACGTGGGACCGCCGGCGTGCCGCGACCGCGGCGGAAAGCTGCTCGATGACTCGAGCCGTATCGTTCCAGCCAAGACACGCGTCCGTCACGCTTTGCCCGAAAACGAGCGGGCGGCCCGGCACGATGTCTTGCCGCCCTTCGACGAGAAACGATTCGATCATCACGCCCGCGATCGCTCGCTGGCCGTCCGTCAGTTGCGAGGCCAGGTTTTCGCAGACGTCGAGTTGCGCACGCGCTTGTTTGCCGCTATTGCCGTGGCTGGCATCGACGACGAGGAACGGCGGCAAATGCGCATCGCGCAGCGCCGCGCAAACGCCTGCGATGCTTTGTGTGTCGTAGTTCGGTGTCTTCCCGCCGCGCAGCACCACATGCGTATGCGGATTGCCCGAGGTAGCGACGACTTCGATTCCCCCCCGGTCGGCCGGTCGCAAATATCGGTGTGGGGCACGCGAGGCGAGCGCACCGTCGATCGCGATCTTCACGTTGCCATCCGAGCCGTTCTTGAAGCCGATCGGTGCGGTCAGGCCGGACGCCGTTTGGCGATGGATCTGCGACTCGGTCGTCCGCGCGCCGATGGCGCCCCACGACACGAGGTCTTCGAGATAGGGCGCGGTGATCGGATCGAGAAATTCGGTGGCGGCCGGCACGTCGAGCGCGTTGACGCCGAGCAGAATCCCCCGCGCCATCCGCAAACCCTCTTCGATGCGAAAGCTGTCGTCCAGCCAGGGATCGTTGATCAACCCCTTCCATCCGCCGCGCGTGCGCGGCTTCTCGAAGTAGACGCGCATGACGATTTCGAGCGAGTCCGCATGGCGGGCCCGCAGCGGCGCGAGCCGCCGGGCGAACTCGAATGCGGCCTGGGCGTCGTGAATCGAACAGGGCCCGACGATGAGGGCCAGCCGATCGTCGTCGCCGGCGAGGATGCGCGCGATGCGCTCGCGTGTATCGTCGACGAGCCGCGCCGACAGGCGATCGCGGGACAACTCGCTGCGTAACTGCCCCACGCTGACTACCGTCGTCCCGCCCGCGGACGATGCTTGAACCGATCTATCCATGTTGACGCTCCGCTCTTCGTTTCGCATTGCCGATTTACGGCGGCAATTAGAACTTGATAAGCGTCAACGTGATACTGTCATTTATAGCAGAATCAAAAATCCTGCAAACGTCTGCCATTTCCGACAGTTTCGGCAATCGAAAAATGACATTAAATTCCCTCACGCCTAAGGTCGATCTCGACTTCACCACCGTGGGAGTGCGTTATGACGAAGAAATGCTACGAAACCAATATCGCCGTAAAGTATCGGGAAACGGATGCCACGGGGCACGTCAGCAGCCCCGTATACTACGATTATCTGCAACACGCCTACCTCACCTACATGCACGACCTGCTGCGCTTGCCATTTTCGGAAAAGCTGCCGCATATCATGGTTAAGACGTCGTGCGAATACCTGAAGCCCGCGCAATACGGCGACACCATTACGGTGCGCACAAGTGTGACGCGGTTCGGCTCGAAGAGCTTCGAATTGGAGCATTTGATGGTCCGGGACGGCGCCGGCCAGGATGAAGACGTCATCGTCGCACGGGCCTATTCGACGCACGTCATGTACGACTATCAAAATCACTCGACGAAAGCCGTTCCCGAAGAATTCAAGACCCGCATACTCTCGTTCCAGGGTGCCATTTGATGTCGGACACCGGGGCGCCGGCCGGCGCCCCGTCGTTCACGATTGACAGACGAATTCGATCAAGCTCCGCTGTATCGCTTTGACTACGGCGTTCGTCTTGTTCGACGCGCCGAGCTTCAAGTGACGGCGCAGATGAGCACGCCTTCGTCGTTCGCCGGCTATGACTTCGGGCCGAACAGCGTATGGGCGATGCCGGCCGGAACGGCCCACCCCGTCTTGCATTGGCAACTGCAGGGAGCAAACGGGGGGGGAGGACGACGCAGGCAGGGGCGACTTCTGGCCGGTCCGATCACCACGTGATACGTTGAAGCACCTTGTCCTTGCGCACGAAGCGATGGAACAGCGCGGCGCCGATATGCATGCCGATGAGCGCCAGCAGCACCCACGCGAGTGCGCTATGGACATCGCCCATCGCGTGGCCGATGGTCGAACCCGTAGGTGCGAGCGCCGGCAATTGCAGCGCGCCGAAGAGCTTGATCGCCCAGCCGCGAGACGACGCGTTCGCCCAGCCCAGCACGGGCACGGCAATCAGTGCGGCGTAGAGCAGAAAGTGAGTGGCGCGCGAAACGGTATCCATGAGCGGCGGCAGCGCCGTCGGCGGCGGCCGGTGCGTGAGACGCCACGCGACGCGCACGGCCATCGCCGCGATCAGCGCCGCGCCGGTTGCCAGGTGCCAGGCGATGAGATCGACCGGCTGCGTATCGCGATGCACATCCGGCATCGTCCAGCCCAGCACGAATTGCGCAGCGACGAGCGCGACGATCAGCCAATGAAGAACGCGCGCAACGAGCCCGTAACGCTCGCGGTCATGATGCGGAATGCGGGACATGGCTTTGCCTCGAATAGTCCAATTGGCGTGCATCTTGCCTTAGAAGCCTTACCCGAAGCTTAAGGAGACGGCTACGACGCAGCCGGGATGGCCGTTCCTTTCCCGCCTCACCCACCGTCCTGCGGTCCCTTCCACCCAGGCTCAAACCGGGGTAAACGCCGCACTTGGTCACGATCTGGAAGCTGGACGTGCGCAAAAACCGCCGGACGACGCCCGGCCGGGTACATGGCTTGCGGTCCCCGCCGTTGGAGCCGCGTCATGGCGTAGCGCGTTCGGCAGACGCTCGGTATCGGGCCGCCACGACGCAAAGCGGTGAACGATTGCGCGGGTGGATCGCCGACAGCCGGCCGCTCCGAGATCGGCTTGTAATTCAGGGGGGGACCGAAATGAAAATCCAGGCATTGATACGCCCGGGGCTTTGCCTCTCGTTCGTGCTCGCGGCGGGTGGGGCGTGGGGCCAAGCCGGCTCGGAAGCTGTGCCGCCGAAAGTCGCGCCGCAGAGCCTGACCGTGCCTTCGCAGGGCAGCGGCTTGAGCGATAGCGTCATTACCGCACGCGCGAAGGCGGCCCTCATGAGTGCCGGCCACGTGCACGCCAGCCACGTGCATGTGACGACCACGGGCGGCGTGGTCACGCTCACGGGCCATGTCGCACACGCTGCGGAAAAACAGGCGGCCGGAGACACGGTGCAAAAGCTCGATGGGGTCACCGCTGTGCATAACGCGCTAGTCGTAGACGGCGCCGACAAGTAAGCGCCGCCCCGACATCGCGGCGCCCAGCCCGGTTCGACGTTCTTCGCGCTGCCGAGCCCATTCCCTCAATCGTCATTCAGGCGGAGTTCGAGTCCATCATGTCCACCGCATCCCGTACCCGGCCCGTTCTCAACATACTGTCCGTCATCTTCTGCGGGCTGACGGCGCTTTATCTGATCGTCGGGGGCGCATGGCTGCTCGTCGTGGGCGGTTCGCCGTACTACGTCGCGACGGGCCTCGTGCTGCTGGTCGTCGCCTGGCTCATCGGGCTGCGGCACCCGGGTGCCTTCATGCTCTATGCGCTCGTGCTCGCCGGCACGGCCGGGTGGGCACTGTGGGAATCGGGCCCGGACTTCTGGGCGCTCGTTCCGCGCTCGGATGTGCTCGTCATTTTTGGCATCTGGTTGCTGCTGTTCGTCAGCCCCTCGCTGCTGCCGCCACGCGGCACGGCCATCGGCGTACTGGTGGTCGCGCTCGCGCTCTGGGGCGGCGTGCTCGTCTATGCCTGGTTCAACGATCCGCAGACGATCAACCGTACGCTGAATGCGCAGTCCGCACCACCCGCGTCCTCCGCCTCCGCTGCCTCGAGCGGAGCCGACTGGCCCGAGTACGGCCGCACACCGCAAGGTACGCGCTATTCGCCGCTCGCCCAGATCACGCCGGACAACGTCAAGCACCTCACCGTTGCGTGGATCTTTCGCACGGGCGATACGAAAGGCCCGAACGATCCCGTGGAAATCACGAACGAAGTCACGCCGTTGAAGATCGGGAACATGCTTTACCTCTGCTCGCCGCATCAGATTCTGTTCGCGCTCGATGCGCAGACGGGCAAACTCAAGTGGAAGTACGATCCCAGGTTGAAGGCCGATCCTTCGTTTCAGCACGTGACCTGCCGCGGGGTCTCGTATGCGGATCTTTCGGCGAATGGCGGCGAGGAAGTTGCCGCCGCGCCTGCCAATGGAGCGGCTTCGGCTACGCCGGCTGCGCCACCGGGTGCTTCGGCCAGCTTGCCTGCATCGGCTGGCACCGACGCTTCAGCGGCCGTGCCCAGCAGCGCCGCAGACACCCCCACGAATACCGCGACCGATACCGTTGCGGCTTCGAACGCGGCGGCGGCTTCCAGCGTGGCGGCTGCGCCCGCCAGCCCCTCTGCGGCGGAGACGGCACCGGGCATGTGCACACGCCGCATTTTCCTACCGGTGAACGACGGCCATCTTTACGCGCTCGATGCGCAGACGGGCCAGCGCTGCGCGGACTTCGCCAGCAATGGCGACCTCGATCTGCAGCACGACGAGCCCGTCACGACGCCGGGCATGTACGAGCCGACTTCGCCTCCGGTCGTCACGAGTAAGGTGATCATTGTGGCCGGCTCGGTGGAGGACAACTTTTCGACACGCGAGCCATCGGGCGTGATTCGGGGCTTCGATGTGCGCACCGGCAAGCTGCTCTGGGCCTTCGACCCCGGCGCGCAGGATCCTAATGCGATCCCCGGCCCCGGTCAGCACTACACGTGGAATTCGCCGAACTCATGGGCCCCCGCCGCTTACGATCCGAAGCTCGACATCGTTTATCTGCCGATGGGCGTCTCGACGCCGGATATCTGGGGCGGCAACCGCACCCCGTTGCAGGAACGCTATGCGAGCGGGATTCTCGCTTTGCATGCATCGACGGGCCAGTTCGCATGGTTCTACCAGAGCACGCACCACGATCTGTGGGACATGGACCAACCTTCGCAGCCCACGATCGCCGACATCACGGCGGGCGACGGCAAAACCATTCCGGTCATCTACGCGCCAGCGAAGACGGGCAACCTCTACGTGCTCGATCGACGCACGGGAACCCCAGTGGTGCCAGCCCCTGAGCGCGCGGTGCCGCAGGGCGCGGCGCCTGGCGATCACGTTTCGCCGACACAACCGTTTTCCGATCTCACGTTCCGGCCCAGGAACAACCTGTCCGGCGCGGACATGTGGGGCGCCACGATGTATGACCAACTCGTGTGCCGCGTGATGTTCCATCGATTGCGTTACGAAGGCATCTACACGCCACCATCGCTGCAAGGCACGCTTGTGTTTCCGGGCAACCTCGGGATGTTCGAGTGGGGGGGTATCGCCGTCGATACCGATCGCCAGATTGCGATTGCCAACCCGATTGCGCTGCCGTTCGTATCGAGGCTTATCCCTCGCGGTCCCGGCAATCCGATGGAGCCGGTGGCCGGCGCGAAGGGCAGCGGGACGGAAGCGGGCATCCAGCCGCAATATGGCGTCCCTTATGGCGTGACGCTCAATCCGTTCCTGTCGCCGTTCGGGCTTCCATGCAAGCAGCCGGCATGGGGCTATATGTCGGCGATCGATCTCAAGACGAACCAGATCATCTGGAAAAAGCGGATCGGCACCACGCGCGACAGCTCGCCGATTCCGCTGCCGTTCAAAGTGGGGATGCCGATGCTGGGCGGGCCCATCGTGACGGCGGGCGGTGTGGCGTTTATTGGCGCGACCGCCGACAACTACTTGCGCGCCTTTGACGTCGATAACGGCAACGAGTTGTGGCGCGCGCGACTGCCCGCGGGCGGGCAGGCTACGCCGATGACGTATTCCGTCAACGGCCGTCAGTATGTGGTGATCGCGGCCGGCGGCCACGGATCGTTCGGGACAAAGTTGGGCGACTATGTCATTGCTTATGCATTGCCGAATCAGTGAGCGGGGCCTGCCTATGCAGGCGAGGCGGCGCTCGCTCGACATCGATCGTGCGCCCGCCGCGCGGGGTGCGTCGCAGGTCATGACGTGACGCATCCAGGCCAATCTTCACATAGGCGAGCGGAAACGGAGCCGGGCGAGATCGCTGCCGCCTTTTCGCACTGACTGTAGACTGACGCATTGCCTTGCGCGACTGTGCTCTGCGGACAGTGCGATGATCAGTCTGGAGGAACGCCACATGATTTCCCGGCCGAGCCGGCACACCGCCGATTCGGGGTATGCCGTGATGCGTCTGGCGGTGACGCTTGCGCTGATGACCATCGGCAGCAGCAGCATGTACGTGCTGTCCGTCATGCTGCCGGCCGTGCAAGCCAACTTCGGCAGCTCCCGCTCCGATGTTTCGTTGTCATACACGCTGCTGATGGTCGGCTTCGGTATCGGCGGCGTGGTGATGGGCCGCCTGGCCGATCGTTTCGGGGTGATGTGGCCGCTCATGCTGGGCGCGGTCGGCTTAGGCCTGGGCTACCTGGCCAGCGCAATGTCCAGCAACGTCCTGATGTTCGCGCTCGCGCAGGGCGGGCTCGTCGGGTTGCTGGGCAGCAGCGTCGCGTTCGCTCCACTCGTGGCCGACACCTCCCTATGGTTCGTCAAGCGGCGGGGACTGGCCGTGGCCGTCTGCGCAAGCGGCAATTACTTGGCCGGTGCAATCTGGCCGCCCGTCGTACAGCATTTCGTTCAAATCGCAGGGTGGCGCTCGACGTACACCGGCATGGCGATTTTCTGCAGCCTCGCGATGGCCACGCTGGCGCTGTTGCTTCGCGAGCGTCCCCCCACGACAACGGAGCCGGCTGCGCAGGCGCGTACGGAGGACGCACCGAACGCGGCGAGCGCGATACGTCCGTTCGGCCTGTCGTTCGGGACTGCTCAGGGGTTGCTGTGTGTTGCCGGGGTGGCATGCTGCGTCGCCATGGCCACACCGCAGGTCCATATCGTCGCCTATTGCGGCGACCTGGGGTATGGCGCGGCCCGCGGCGCGCAGATGCTGTCGGTCATGCTGGGCTTCGGCATTGCCAGCCGGCTGATCTCCGGATTCATCTGCGACCGCATCGGTGGCGTGCGCACGCTGCTTCTTGGCTCGGTATTGCAGTGTGTCGCGCTACTGCTGTTCCTGCCGTTCAATGGATTGGTGCCCTTGTTCGTGGTATCGGCGTTGTTCGGCTTATTTCAGGGCGGCATCGTGCCGTCGTACGCGATCATCGTGCGTGAGCATTTTCCGGTTCGGGAAGCGGGCGCCCGTGTCGGCACCGTGCTGATGTGTACGCTGTTCGGCATGGCGCTCGGCGGATGGCTGGCCGGCAAAATGTTCGACCTGACCGGCAGTTACCATGCCGCGTTTTTGAACGGGATCGCCTGGAATCTGCTCAACATGAGTATTGCGCTGACGCTGTTGCTGCGCGTGCGGCGACTGTCTTCCCGCCGCGCGGTATTCGCGGCGACCAAAGCGAACTGACTCACGCGGCCGGGCGCTGCCGGTGGCGGCGCGTGCGCTGACTGACCTGTCGGACGTTTTTCTCATGGGCGGGCGCCGCCGCGCGCCCAGTGTCGCGCTGTGGAGCGCCCTTCGCTTCGCCCACTTCTTGGCGGGTGTGGTGAGCGCGGCGCCCAAGTGGCAACGATCGACCGTTTTTGGCGCGCCGAAAATAGAAAAGCCCGCCAGCACGACTCAGGCGGCGAGCCGAGGAAGCTTGTGCGCGTCGATCTTGAAGAACGCGATCGCGCTGTGCAGCGCGTGCGCCTGCTCCTCGAGCGCCTTCGAGGCCGCTGCCGCCTCCTCCACCAGCGCGGCATTCTCCTGCGTGACATGGTCGATCTGGCCCACGGCCGCATGCACTTGCTCGATGCCGGTGGTCTGCTGCTCGGACGCGACAGAGATCTCCGAGACGATTGCCGACACCTGGCGCACGGCCTCGTTGATCCGATCCACCGTCTCGCCCACCTCGCCCGCCTGGTGAGAACTCTGCTGGATCATGCCCACCGATGTCTCGATCAGCGCCTTGATCTCCTTCGCCGCCGCCGCGGAGCGCTGCGCGAGCGAGCGCACCTCGCTCGCGACCACCGCGAAGCCGCGCCCCTGCTCGCCGGCGCGCGCGGCCTCCACCGCCGCGTTGAGCGCAAGGATATTGGTCTGGAATGCGATGCCCTCGATCACGCCGGTAATGTCCGATATCTTGTCCGCGCTGTCGTTGACCTGCCCGATCGTTTCCAGCATTTCCTGCACCGCCGCATGCCCCGAGTCGGCGATTCCGCTCGCGCCGGTGGCGAGCGCCTTTGCCTGGTATGCGCTTTCGGCGTTGCGCTTCACTGTCTCCGTCAGCTGCGTCATGCTTGCAGCGGTCTGCTCGAGCGAGGCGGCTTGCTCCTCGGTACGACTCGCGAGCGCGGCGTTCTCGGAGGCAATCTGCTCGGCGGCCGAGCTGATTGTCTCCACGCTCGTGCGTACGCCGCCGATGATCCGCACGAGGCTCACATTCATCGTCTGCAGCGCGCGCATGAGCAACCCCATCTCGTCGCCGGTCTGCGCCTCGATGTGTCCCGTCAGGTCGCCGTGTGCGACGCGAACCGCCGAGTCGACGGCCGCGCGAGCGGGCGCGGTCACCGAGCGCGTGATGGACCAGCCGCAGAAGGCCGCGAATCCGGTCGCGGCGAACGCCAGCAGCCCGATCGTCCAGACCGCGCGGTTCGCGGCATGGACGGCTTCGGCGCCGCTTTGATTCATCACGTCGACCTCGAAGGTCACGAGATTCTCGATGGCCGCGAAATAGGCGTCCTGCTCCTTACGCACATCGCCGAACAGCAGGTCGCGCGCGGGATCTTTCTGCCCCTGCTCGATCAGATTGATCACTTTGGCGCGCGTCGCGACATAGCGCGACTGCGCGGCCTTCATTTCCTCGAAGCGGTGCCGTCCTTCCACGCTATGGATGTGCGCGTCGAGCTTTTCCATCACCGCCTGGTTTTTGGCGCGATTGTCGCGGATCCGTTGCAGGTACCGGGCGGCCTCGTCCGGGCTACTCGCCAATAACGCATTGCGGATCTGGCGCGCACCATAATTCCCATTGTCTTTGATCTGGTGAGCGTACTCGGCTTTGAGGACGTTTTCGTCCACCATTATCTTCATGCGTCCGCTCTCGGCGTCCAAATGCATCAAAGCAACGGCCGAAATGCCGACGAGCAGCATAATTAGAAGGCCAAAGGCGGCCGAGAGACGAACTCCGATTCTGAGATTCTTCATTTTCTTGACATCATGTTTGCATTGGCTGCGTTTCAATACTGCGCAACCCTGTCTTAAGTCTGCTTGAGTTGACGTCAGCTCAGGCGATCCGGCGCGGCCAGATCGAACCGGTGCGAGTGTCTTTCATTGCCGATGTCGCAGGCAAAATGTTCCTTTTTCCGCGCCGTCGCGCAGAAGGACAAATGGAATCGGAGATGCGATACCGTGGGCTGCCTTCGATCGGGCATTGAATGGCGGGGAATCTTTTGGATCTGTAACCAATTGTAATTGCCCAATCGGCCCAAATTCGGCGAAGGCATTCCTTAAATTCGTGTAAGCATTTCCTTATAATCGGACGAGGCGTCATTTCAAGCGGTATTCATATCGAGACGACAACCCGCGGAGGCGGACTGCGACAATCGGACGCAGACAGTTCAGATCGCCGTTGACTCACCGACCAGGCACAGGGACATCATTCGAGCGCCGCCGTCCGGGGTGGCCGCGATGCGAATGGAACCCGACCGGCCGATGCCGTTACCAAAATCGGTAACCCACCGATACAAGAGGGCCTGGAACGGCATGGACACGAATCGGATCCATTCATCGGCAAGCGCCGATGCCGGCCAAGCGGCTAGCGAGGCCAGCGCGCACGCCACGCAAATGCAACCCGCAACACTGCAGTTCGCGGATGCCACGCCCCCGCGGGACCTGGTATCCGGGCTCGCCAACCTGCGCACGCACGCTGCCGCGCGTGCGGCAGCCGACGAGCGGCAGGGTGCCGGCGCAAGCGGAAGCGGGAATACAAGCGCCCAGGGCCTGCGTCCGGCCAATATCCGGCGCGCAGCAACGATGTTGAGAACATTTTCGCGGCAGGTCGCCTCCGGGCAAATCGACACCCAATCGGATTGGACCACCGCGCGCATCCTCTCGGATGGCGCATTTACAGAAGGCCGCGACGCACATGCCGCACTGAAGCTGCTCGACAAAAAAGGCAGTGTGCAATTCGAGCGCAGCGGCGACGCGCAAGTCCTGCTCAGCGAGCCGATCACGGCCGCCAGCCTCGCGATCGCCACCTACGACAGCGAGTTGTCAGCCTTGCGGCAACGCGTGCGCCATGACGTCAGAGCCGCGAGCGCGCTCGCGGGCAGAGGCCCCGATGGGCCGGACGCTATCCTCGCGATAGAGCCCGCCTATGCGTCCAACGCTCGACGGCTGGAGCAGATGAAGGGCGAAGTGCAGCGCTACCGCGATGCGCTGCACGAGTTCGTCGCACCGTACTGCGAGCCCGGCGCGCCGCGCGACACGGCGAAGATCCAGCTCGTCCTCGATACGGCGTCGGTCGGCATCGCAAGCGGGCACGACAATGCGCTGCGGATCGATCAGGAGCGCGTGAAGACGCAGGTCTCGCGCATCGCGCGATACGGCGTGGAGACAGACGTGCTGAGTCGGGCACTCGAACTCATACAGGCATTTGGCAAAGCACAATCCGAAACACTGCGACAAATCGCAGACAGGCATCAGGACCCGCGCGCGACGGTCTCGGCGGCCGAAACGGAATGGCTGCAAGCGTTCATCGAAAACGTCGACGGTCACGCAGATTACTTCTGCCTGCGCGCAAGCGAGCAGGCACAGACGGTCCACCCCGAACGCAATGCCCTGCTGCTCGATATCGCCGGTGCCCTGGGTTCCCTCTCGCGCACGCTCGACGCGATCCGATCGCAGCCGAAACTCCCGGCCTACATTGCAGACCGTTCGATCTCGACGACGATCGGAGGGCAGGTGCTGCGGCGCCGTGAGGACAGACAAGCGAGCGCTGCTGAATCCGCCGATCAAACCAGCGCCGCACATGACGATTGGGCAGTGACGCGGCCCGTGCGGCGCACGGAACCACCGAGGGCACGGCGCACGGGCAAGGCGCGTGCAAAATCGGGCGCCGGCACGAGTGCAAGTGCAAGTGGGAGCGCGTCGCGCGTTGGTGCGGCCACGCAAACGAGCGGCCCCGCGCGCACGCCGAGCGTTTCGATCTCCGAAGCAGCGCGGGCTGCGCAGGCACGCTTGCGTGCGTTCGCCGAAGCCGCCGTATTGCCCGAAACATCGGTGGCGGCTTTTCTCGCACTGGGCAGGCAGTTGGGCAAGGACACCGCCGCGCTCGAATTGATGGCCGATCCGGCATCGAACCCGCTTGCGCTCGGCCACATGATGCGCAGCTCGATAGACAGTTGGTGGGGCAATCGCGCACAGTGGCAGCGCACGAAGGATGCACTCGGCCCGGCACCGGAGCGCGGCGACGATCCCCACGCGCAGCTGCGTCAGGCGCTCACGCGGCGCATCGATAGCATCGATGCAGTACTGGCCCAGGTCGATACCGTGGAGCTCGATCTGACGAAGCGCTATATGTTTCCGAAGGCCATTCATGTCGACAAGCTGTTGAAGGCCGGTGCGGTTGCATCGGTCTCCGCGCTTCACGTGCTCCCCCCGTTCGACCTCGCCGACCCGAACAAGGGAACGACGTTCAGCGCCGAAATTCAGCTGCGGCCCACCTCCGACGGCCACGCGACGCCGTCTCTCCATCTGCACCTGCATACCGGCACGCCCGTCGACGCCCAGACCTGCCGCACGTTGGGCTTCGACGAACTCGAAGCCAAGCACGTGAAAACAGAGCGCCAGAGCCAGCTCGGCAGGACATGGGAAACGTTCCAGCGCACGGTGCTCGGCAACGACACGCGTGTCCATCGCGGCCCCATGACACCCGACGTGCTGGCCGAGCTGACGCGGCGCATGCGGCCACAGCCCTGACGCCATGACGAAGATAGAATCGTCCGACGCGCATCACCACGCGGCGCTTCCTGTCGATGGAGGCCCAGCCACGGCGCTCGCGTCGCGCGAGCAGGCGGCACATGCGGGCGGGCACTACAACGATACGCACGTACAAGTCCTGACCACGCGCTCGCACGACCCTCATCCGCAACGAGCCGCACATGCTTCGCCATTCTGGCAAACCGGGCGTGCAAAGCTGCGCCAGCTGGCAAGGGGGCTCGGACTCGGAAGCGCGCGTACGCCGCGCGTACCTGAATCGGTCGCGCGGCCCGGCGAATCGCAACGCTTGGCGCGCGCGCAGCTCGGTGCCTTGGCGGCGACGCTCGGGCAGCCGCACGCGCACAGTATTGAACAGCGCGACAGCGCGCAAGGCGACGCGATAGCGCACGGACAGGCGCAGCAAGAGCGACTCAAGGGCAAGAGCATCGAACCGCACGTCGCCTCGCGACACATGCGCTACGTCGAATTCGACGGCATTGGACGAATCCAGGGATTCAAGCAGCACGACGTACCGCCGCACGTGCTCGCCGATCTCGCAACTGCGCAGACGGCGTCGCTTACACAGATCAACTCGCCGCACCCGCGCGAGGTGGCGAAGACGGAACTCGACAGTCTCGTTCAGTTCATGGCACTGCTGCGCAACGTGCCTGGCGAAACGGCGCGAGCGCTGTTCGGCGAGGGCCGGTCGATCTGGCTGTCGGGCAACGTGGGCACAGCGCGCGTGACAGACTATTTCAGGCGCGCGGCCAACGATCTGCGCGACGTCCCCGGCGTGCGGGAATTGGCGGAAGACCTCAGCGCTCATGCGAGTCGCGAAAAGTCGCTGCCTCAGTATCACGAGAACCTGTACGGACGCAAATTCGATTCCGAGATCGCCCGTGCGCTGATTCTCGACCCACCGCCCGCGATGCTCGCTGCCACGCGCGCGGTAGCCGCGGCGCTGATCGATCGATTGGAACCATTCCTGGCGAGCCTCGGCGATTTCGAACACCTTGATCTGCTCGACCAGATGCACAGATGGGTCGACGAGGACGTCCGTCCGTGGTTCTCGCATACCCCCGAGCTGCACGACTTCGTGGCCGACCCGTCCTTCGCGCGGCTCCTCGACGCGCTCAGGCATGTCGACAATGGCTTCGACGTCCTCAAAGTCAACTACCTCGTACCGCAACTGTCGATGCTTGGCCGCACCACCGCCGCGAAGGACTGGATGGCATTCGCCGACATCAACTACGAATCGGCGGTGATTCCTCAGCGCTCGACGCAGGAGTGGGCACACGAGGTCGCGACCGACGGCAGCTCGATGGCGTTCGGCAACACGCACCACGACTCGACGGCGACGCCTGCGCGTTCGACGGAGGAAACGGACCGGAAGGCCACGACGGACGGCTACGGCCTTCGACTTCACTATCAGCCCGCGTACGAAGTCTTCCCGGAATTCGGGCGAGGCAAAAGCTGGCCCGACGCCAAGACACCCGATTTCGAACACGTCACCGGCCACGAACAAACGGCGCTGTTATCCGGCCATCCGGTCGCAACGGGCGCTTCCGGAACGGCGAACGTCATGGCGTCCATGCTGCGGCACCTGACGCACACGGATCGGGGTTTCGATGCCAAACCCGCGATGCTGGGCGCAATGGCGTTCCTCGTCTTCGACGGCGGCCATTCGTTCAACGAAGCGATGGCCGTCCACGAGGCGATCGCTGCCCATCCCGGTGCGCCCGACCCCGACGAATCCGACCTCGGCACGCTCGTGGAGCGCTATCAGATGATGAGCGGGTATTCGCTGCGCTACGACAAGCTTGCAACGTTCGACGACCGCTCAGCCGTCGAGCGTGCGCTCGACTCCGCGCTTTCGCAAACGCTCGACCATTTCGACGCTCACAGCTACTTCGCCCGGCAAAACCGGGAAATCACAGACCGACTGCACGACTGACCCGAATGCGCCTGAGCTTTCGCGAGGCACGGCCTGTAACCGGTTGAAGGCCCTACCCGATATGAGGAAAATGAGGAAACACCGATGACGAGCACTCGCTTGCAGCGTCTTCTCACCGAAATGTGCGCACTGATCGGGGTGGCCTACGAAGCCACCGATTCGAGCGGCGGCACGCTACTCATCGCCGGGTTCGAAGTCCTGCTCGTCTGCGACAGCGAAAGCCCGCAATACGCCGCGGCGTACTTCGACCTCGGCCCGTTGCCCACAGAAGGCAAGGAAACCGCGCTCGCGCAAATGCTCGAAATCAACCCCGGCATCGGCCCATCGTGCAAAGGCATGCTCAGTGTCGACCCGGGGTCGCAACGGGTGCTTTGCGTGCTGCCGTTCTTCGTCGACGAATTGACGACGGGCCGCGCCGTGCTCGACGAACTGACGGCTTTCGCGAAAGAACTGCGCGAGGGTGATCGGGAAACCGGCGGCCGGGTTCGGGGACAAGGCGCATCCCGCGTCGACATGCCGGCCGCGATGTGCTGGGTCTGACGCAGGAGCGTGGGGCCGGCGGCCACCGGCCTCGGTACCGCATGGCCTACCTTTGATGCTCAGGCATCCGAATCGCTGTCGGTATCGATGGCAAACGTCGCACCCGTGTCTGTACGCGTGGCGGACGTGCCCATTCCCTCGCGCGCGTGGCGCTCGATACTCGCCTCCACATCGACGCCGGCAATCGCCGCCCCCGAAGTCCAAAACGGCCCGCGGTGCGCGTTTCGATCTGCACCGATCTCGTCCGCACAGGTTCCGCATGGCCGCATGGTGCCAGCGAGGTTCGCCGGATCGATGCTTGCACGCATCTTCGTGCGCAGGAACGCCTTGATACGCCGCTCGGCGTGAAGATCGACTTCCTTGCGGTCGTACGTGTGCGGTGTCGTCGGCACGCGGAAGCGCCGCTCCGCGATAGCGGCAAGGACGGCATCCGAGGCACTCCCCCAATGCGGGTCCGCGGCGGGATTCATTCGGCGGGACAGCTTGGCATGGTGGCCTGCGATACGTGCGGCCCACGGCCCCTCATATTTCGGCATGGGCTCATTCAGCAGCCGTTCCAGGCCGCCAGAATGCAAGAAGTCCCGAATCGCCTTATTGACCGAAACCTTGTTCGACGAGACGACGATCGTGCCGCTCGCCACATCGAAGGCACACTGGACCTCGCCGCCTAACGCGAACTTCCCCTTGTCGGCGAATTCTTCCTTCGCGAAATGCGCTTTGAGGACGGTGCTGAGCCAGCGCAGCGGCTGGCGCTGCCGGTCGGGTTCATAGCTGCGCGGTCCGTGCACGAGCGACGGGTTCTGTGCGTAGATGGTATCCCGCCGGCCGCGGACGTTGTCGCCGGGGTCCACCGTATTACGATCGACGATCAGCACGCGGTCGCTCGACCTGCCCGTTCCCGTGAGCCGCAACGGTTTCATCGGCGCATCGTCAAGCGTACCGGAAGCGCCGGCCGCACCGGTACTTGCGCTCGCGCCGGCGCCGGCGCCAGAACTCGCACCTGCACCTGCATGCGAAGCCGGCGCAAGCCGCGCAACGAGCCGCGCCATCAGCCGCTCGATATCGGCCGACGCGTGCGCGTCGACCCCACTGAGCATCTGCCCGATGGCGCGGGCGTCGCGCAGTGCACCGCGATCGTCAAAAAAAACGCGGATCAGCGCCTTCGAAACGTGAGCCGACGCCGTTGCATTCCATAGCCCGATCGAGGGGTTATCGCGAACGAGCCTTGCCACCTCGACCACCTGCGGCAGATGCGCGTCGGCCTTGCGAAGGAATGCCTCGGCAGTCATTTTTGCCGGTTGCGATGGGGGTTCGGATTCGGCAGCAACGACCGCCTTGCCCGCGGGCGTCGGGAGCGGCGCAGGCAGCAGCGCCGCTTGATCGCCGCGCTGCATCCGCTCCAATGCATCGCGCATCGTCTGGACATGGTCGCGATAACCCGGCAGATTTGCGAGCCTGTCCAAGTTCTTGCATGTCCCGTCGCGTCCGACGAACTCCGAGAGCACCGAGCCCGCAAGACCGACCGAGAGGGCGATCTCGCCGCTCGAGCGAGCACGGTCGTCCGCCATCATGACCAACGCGTTCGCGATCTGCTCCGCGCAAAGCGCCTGCTTCGCGAGCGCGCCGTCAGGCAGCTGTGCCGCCACTTCGCCAAAGTCGAGTTCAGTCAGCAGTTGCTTCATCTCGGGCTGTACCTCTTCGTAGCCCGGCAGCCTCGAAACGGTCCGCACCGGTTTTTTCAACCGTCCATCCGCCCCGACCCACCCGGACAGCAGATTCTTTTGCGTCCCCGCGCCGACATGGAGCGCCTGCTGCAGCGATGGGTCGTCCTGCCGGCCCGCGGCTTGCGCCAGCTTGCGGTCGCGGATCTGCCGCAGCGCCTTCACGAGCATATGCGCGTCGAACGCGCGCCGCGCAGGCGCCGGGGTATCGGGCAGGTGCGCGTCTGCGCCGATGAGTCCAAGGCGTTTCGCGACGGCTTCGAGTTGTGTACGGACATCGCCGTATCCGTCGTAAGTGGACAGCCGTGCGGCAAGGTTTTCCCTTCGCCACGACGACGCCGAAGTCCAGCGCTTCGTTATGTTGTCCTTGGCACCGGTACCCGCTTCGTGATCGATTAGCACCCGCAATATTTCGGCCGCGGTGTACGTCCGGCGCTCGGTGCCTCGCCTGGCGCCGGCCCCGGCCCCGGCCCCGGCCGCCTCGATCTGAGCAACCTGGTCGTCGTGGCGAAGTCGATTGAGCGATGTCTTGATCGACGCGCCGTTGGCCGAGAAATCCGGAAAACCCAGCACGGTATCCATGCGATTGAGCTTGCCGCCGGCCCCGATGTGGTAGTTCAGCGCCCCGTCTCCTACGCCGATGTCGGCCGCCACGTCACGGCGAGGGCGAAGTGGGTCTTCCGCAAGAATCGCGAGCGCCCGGGCCAACTTGGCCGCCGTCATCGGTTGTGTTTGCCGTTTGCCCGAGCCGGATGAGCCTGCCGCGTCGCCCGATGCCGAGGCCTGGGGGGCCTGGGTTGCCTCGGTTGCCTGCATGGCAGCCCCGCCCGAACGCTTGACCGCCACACGCTGGCCCGCCCCGCTCACGCTGCCGGTATCGGGCCGCGCGCGTTTCGTCGCTTTGTTTGCGAGGCTCGTGCCGAGCCGCTTCAATCCGGACGCGCTCACCGTTTGCTGAGGTCCGGATGTGCCGAACCGCAGCCCGGTAGCCGCGCGCGGCGCCGGCTCGGCCGGTACCTCCGGATTCGCCGCCGCGTCGGAAGCCGCGGCAGACGCTTTTTCGCCGATCTTCACGATCCACCCCCAAGTCGATGAGGGCGATGCCCCCTTGCCGCTTTTGAGTAACACCGCGGGCGCACCGGTTCCGCCAGGTGCGGGTGCGGCCCGCGTTCGATGAACGGATTCCAAGCGGCTGTTACCAAAGTTCCAGACGAGGACCGGGCGAAACGAGACCTGCCCGGCGTGCCCCCTTTGCGGCGCCAGACCGATCGTCGCCTTCAGCGTTCAGGAGACCTCATGGTCCACTTCAATACGAATTTCGCGCGTGTGCACCCCGAGGGGCCGGACAGCCCGCGCATGTCCAACACCGGACGTGGGCACAGCGCATCGGCCGGCGTGCGCTTCGGCAGCGCCGCGCCCGCCGGCGAGAAACAGCAAGCGAAGGGATCCCGATCGATCGCGAGCAGCATCGCCAACGCGTTTCGTTCGATCGATCCGACGCGGCATGCTGCGGGCTTCGAGCGCGTCGGCAACAAGAGCCCCGAGCAGAAGTCGAAGTTGTCGTGGATAAGCAAGAAAGCCGCCGTCGCGGCGCGCGGTATCGAAGACCGCTTGAAGTCGCAACTCGGCTCGATGTTCGGTAAAACGCAGAGCACGCGCCCGCAAGGCGGCACGCAAGCGAGCACCGGTCCTGCCGGTCCGGCCGGTCCCGCACGCCCCGCAACCCAGCGGCCATTCGGCACCAACGTCACGAACACGGCTAGTCAGGCGCCGAGCGCCGCACATCAGACGCATCACACGCACCACGCCCATCACACGCGCCCTGCTTCGGCCCCGGCGCAGCAGGCGAGCGCGGCACGGGCCGAGCAGAAAGAGGCCAATGCGCTTCGCAGCCGCATTCTCGACGAGATCGGGCAGATGCGGCCAGGTTCGACGGCCCGCAATCACGCCATCGAACTATACGAGGAGCTCGCCGCCAAATCGCCGAAGGAGGCCATGCCCGGGCTGCAGGTCCTTCGCGCGGGTCTCGAGCACCTGCGCTTGCGCAAGGACATCAAGGCGCAGATCCAGCAGATGCCGCACGGCCCGGCCCGCGAGGCAGCGCTCAAGCGTTATGACCAGCACAAGCGCTTCGACGAAATCAACGGAAACGACGTGCAGAAATCGCTGCCTGCCTGGAGGCAGTTTCGGGCAGCTGTCTTGGCGCAACGGCAGACCGCCGCCGCGCCAGCGCCTGCGCAGCCGGGTTCTGCTCGCCCAACGAGCGGCGCAGGCGCGCATCGCCCCGCGGGCGGGTTCGCGCCCGCATCCGCTCAGCGGCATCAGAGCGCGCAGGAGCCCTTGATGAGCAAGCAGGAATTCAAGGAAAAGCTGCAGGCCGAGCGCGATGACGAAGCGGATTACCTCGGACTCTCCGGCGGCTACATGGGCGATTGGGAGCAGAAGTACCGCGAGTACGCTTCCTCCAGAACGAACAACTCGCCTTCCGCGTCGCAGCCGGTGCGCCACGAAAGCGCGCACAAACCGTCGATGAGCAAGGACGAATTCATGACCCAGCTGCGGCAAAGGCGCGAGGACGAAGCGGGCTACGAAGCAACGGGGACGGTGCCCTATATGGGCGACGCCGAAGCGCAGTGGCAGCAGTTTGCCCGGCCGACGACGAGCGCGAGCCGCCCCGCGGCCCCCGCATCGCGACCTGAACCTGCCCGCGAGCCCTTGATGAGCAAGGAGGAGTTCAAGGATAAGCTGCAGGCCGAGCGCGATGACGAAGCGGAATACCTCGGACTCTCCGGCGGCTACATGGGCGATTGGGAGCAGAAATACCGCGAATACGTGGCGGCTTCGAAAGGCTGAAGCGCCGAGCGTCGACGATAAAACCAGATCACGAGCCAAACCATGACCCCGAACGACGATAGCCTGCAAACCGCCACGCCCGCCGTGGCAATGCCCGACGCGTCAATCTCCGCGCCCGACGCACCGGTGTCAGCCGAGTCCGTCGAGCATACGCAGCCCATCGAAGCAGCACCGCAGGCCGCCGATGCAGCCTCGCCGACCGATACGATCGCCGCGCTGGCAGTCGCCGAGTTCGAAGCACTCGTCGACGAGATCGCTGCCGAACTCGAAGCCTTCTGGGACGACGACGATGACGCGGCACTCGCCGCCGGCGGCGGTGATGCACCGTTCGGCGGCACAGCCGAGCCGGACGACGGATCGCGCACGAACCGGATCCGCCGGTACGCGCGGGAGCTCGTCGCTTGCGCGTATCTGAATCGCGATAACTCCGCGTGGGACCCGACGGTTGCCGGGAGCTATTGCAGTGCAGAGGCAAACGATGCGCTGCTGCCAATGCTGCTCGAGACGCGCGCCGAGGCCGACGACATCGAGAACGACGAGACGAAACCGGTCGACACCTCCTTGCTGGAAGCGGCGGAAGAAGCACCAGAGGGCGCCTTCGAAGGACAACCGCTGACACGCGAAGACGAGACCGACGACGAGCTGCGGGCAGGCGCCGGGTTCGATGGCACACAGCGCGTTCCAATGCGCTGCCACGTTTGAGGAGGAATCATGCCTGTCGAACTCTCCCATCTGCCTTCGGGCATTCCGGACGCCGGCGCCGACGCGCACCATGCGATCGTGCCATTCACGCCGCAGCAAGGTTCGGCGCACACGGCTTTCAGCAGCGCGAGCGCCGGTGAGACGACGCACGCCGCCGGCCCGATGGTGCCGCTCAAGGCCGCGCACCTGCGCAACATCGACCCGATGCATTTGGTCGCGCTCATGATGCATGCGTTCGGCATGATGGGCGGGCATGCCGAAGAAGGCATCAAAACGGCCGGGCAAGCCGCGGCGCGCGACGCGCGCGAACTCGACGAGCATCTCGGCGAAACCCACGCCCCACTGCTTCTGATGCCGGCACCGGCCGGAGAACACGAGGGCGCGCAAGCCGCGGGCGACCCGGCAGGCGCGGGCACCGAAAAGCCCGGAACCGAGGCCCCGGTTTCGGGCCAGGTAGCGCAAGGCCACGGCAACGCGCCTGCGCCGCATGGCCACGGCGCACCGGCGCACGCCAGTCTGGGCCACGCGCAACCGGAGCACGAGCCGGCCGTTTCGGCCGACGGTGGACACGGGCACGGGAACATCGACGCCGAGACGCTTTCTCACGTGTCCGCGCGCGGGCCCGATACGGAACATGCGCTCGATCAGCAGGCGAGCACGATGAAGGAGATGCTCGAGTTCCAGGCGAAGATGACCGCGATGAACACGGAATTCAAGATGCAAAGCGACCTGTTGCAGAGCATGCAGAAGATGACGAACGACGCCGCGGACGGTGCCAAGTATGGATAACGACAACGCGGTTGACCCGCGCCATTTCGGATGGATGCCATGATCGATATCACTCAGGACAACACATCGAGCGGCGCTGCGGCCCTCGCCCGCAGCGATCGGGATGGCGACCTCGGCGACGGTCCTCGCGCCGAACTGCAAGCGGATCAGGGCCCGGAGGCGTCTCTGCCCGAGCGTGTTGCCTCGCCGCGCGATGCCGCGGTGGCTGACGCGCGCACCCGTTTCGATGCAATCGTCGCCTCCACTCGGCAAGCCTTGGGCCGGTTGAAGGCCAACGCCGAAAACGGCGCGCGCGGCATCCCGACGCTGCAATGGATGACTGAGCCGCAATCGGATGAAGGCGAAGGTGAAGCCGCGCCCGAGCTCGACGCGCTTGCCCACCAGCTGGCCATTGTGGCTTACAACAACCGCGACAACGCAATCTGGGACCCGCTCGATCCGTCCACCTACCGGTCGGAAGCGGATGAGGACTCCGCCCTCTTGCGTGTGCTCTCGATGGCGCCGGAGGACGCAACGCCCACCGACGCCGCCGACGAGACGCTCCCCGCAGAGCAGACCGACGAAACAGAGCCGGCCGCTTTCGCACCGGGCCTGCGCCTGCTCATCTAGCAAAACGTCACGCCCCGCCGCGCTGCTGCGGCGGCGCCCTACTTTGCGCTCCCAACGGAATCGCCGATATTGTTTCCCACTTCGACGGCATCATGGGTAGGTCGGTCAAGTCGCTGGCCGCGCTGATTCCGATCGGGCGACGCGAGGCCGAACCCATTGATTCGAGCGCGGCATGGGATGCAAGGATGCGACGCCGCGCGATCGGCTGCGCCAAGCGGTCTGGGCCGGCATAAGGATAATGAGGCGTATGCAACGAGGGCGCGGCGACGCCGCGCCCTCAGACGAGAACCGGGAGATCGAATCGATCCCCCGGTTCGGCAAACCCGCCTTACGCCGGCGGATGCTCGCCCGTTTCCAGATCGCGCTCTTGATTCTCGTGCTGCGGCGGCGCCTGCGTGTCGAGCGACGTGATGAACGGCACGACGAGCAGCCCCGTCAACGCCGACAGGATCGCCGTCGTCACCTGCGTCACCCCGTTCTCGTTGATATGGTGCGTCGGGTGCAGACGGCTCAGTGCGCCGGCCGTCGCATAGAGCGTCGCGAACATCGTCGTCCGGGCGGTGAACGGCCCGAGGAGGTGCCGCGCGATCGCTTCGTGCGTCGGAATGTTCTGCGCGGCTGCAGTGGACATCGGCGTACGCAGCGAAGCGGTGAGCCGCGTCTGCCCGACGGCATGCAGCCCGGCACGCCCTCCGCCCGCGTCGGCAAACGCCTCCAGCGCCGGGTAGACGGTGCTGTCGGC
>NZ_JBQCDN010000220.1:0-4068 GCF_051961175.1 Trinickia sp.
ACGTCGGCCTTGACGATGAGCGGCAGCGTCTGCACTTCGCCCTCGCCCATCTGCTCGAGCATGCTTTCGAGCTTGGCGGCCTGCTGCTTCGCCAGCTTGACGTCGCGGAACTTGCCTTGGCGGAACAACGCGATTTCGCGCGCCTTGCGCTCGTCCGGCAAGACGATGACTTCCTCGCCCGCGGCCGGCACTTCCGACAGACCTTGGATCTCGACCGGGATCGACGGGCCGGCTTCCTTCGTCGCCTTGCCCGTTTCGTCCAGCATCGCCCGCACACGGCCGTAGGCGCTGCCCGCCAGCACGACATCGCCGCGCGAGAGCGTACCCGATTGCACGAGAATCGTCGCGACCGGACCCTTACCCTTATCGAGCTTCGCTTCGATGACGAGGCCCTTGGCCGGCGCCGCCACCGGTGCCGTCAGTTCGAGCACTTCGGCCTGCAGCAAAACGTTCTCGAGCAGATCGTCGATCCCTGCACCCGTCTTCGCCGAAACCGGCACGAACGGCGAATCGCCGCCGTATTCTTCCGGCACGACGCTTTCCGCGACGAGTTCCTGCTTGACGCGATCCGGGTTCGCCTCGGGCTTGTCGATCTTGTTGATCGCCACGACGATCGGCACACCACCCGCCTTCGCGTGAGCAATGGCTTCCTTCGTCTGCGGCATCACGCCGTCGTCGGCCGCCACCACCAGAATAACGATGTCGGTGGCCTTCGCACCGCGCGCACGCATCGCCGTGAACGCTTCGTGACCCGGCGTATCGAGGAACGTAATAACACCGCGCGGCGTTTCGACGTGATAGGCGCCGATGTGCTGCGTAATACCGCCCGCTTCGCCCGCCGCCACTTTCGCGCGGCGGATGTAATCGAGCAGCGAAGTCTTGCCGTGGTCGACGTGGCCCATGACCGTCACGACCGGCGGACGCGGCAGTTGCTCCGCATCGGATGCCTCGCCTTCGACGAGCAGCGCTTCCGGATCGTCGAGCTTGGCCGCGACCGCACGATGACCGAGCTCTTCGACGATGATCATCGCCGTTTCCTGATCGAGCATCTGGTTGATCGTGACCATCTGGCCGAGCTTCATCATGACCTTGATGACTTCCGACGCCTTCACGGACATCTTGTGGGCGAGATCGGCCACCGTGATCGTTTCGGGCACGTGCACTTCACGCACGATCGGTTCGGTCGGCGCCTGGAACGACGTAGCCGAATCCTGATGCTTGCCGCGGCCCCTCGGGCCACCGCGCCAGCCGCGATCGACACCGCCGCTCGAATCGCCGCGGGTCTTGATGCCGCGACGCTTCGCGGCGTCGTCTTGCCAGCCGCCCTTGCCGCCGGGCTTCTTTTTATCGGCCGCACCGGGCGCCGACGAAGGCTGGGACGTCGACGGCGCAGCCGTGCCCGTGGCCGGCTTGCGCGCGGCGGCAGGACGCGGCGATTCGCCGGCGGGACGCACGGGCTTGTGCAGCGTGCCCTTTGCTTCCGCCGCCTTGGCGGGCTCGGCGGGCTTCGGCGCCGGCGCCGGTTCCGGTGCCTTCACCTGGGCCTTGCGCGGCGTGTTCATCATTTCGCGGATCGCGCGTGCCTCGGCCTCGGCCTTTTCACGACGCTTGCGAATTTCTTCCTGCTCGGCGCGCGCCTTCTCGGCGGCCTCGCGTGCCGCGTCCTCGGCCTTCTTGGCCGCTTCGCGCTGCGCCGCGCGTTCGGCGGCGGCACGCTCATCTTCCGCAGCCGTGCGCGCTTCCTGCTCGCGGGCTGCCGCCTCGGCGTGCTGTTGAGCCGCCGCCTCTGCATGCTTCTTGGCAGCCTCTTCCTCGGCGCGCTGACGCTCGGCTTCGGCCGCCTTCTCACGCGACTGGCGTTCCGCTTCCTCGCGCTCGAGCCGTTCCTGGCGCTCGCGCAATTCCTGCGCTTGCTTCTCGAGCAGCTCCGCTTCGCGGCGCGCTTCTTCCTCGCGACGCTGCAAATCGGCGCTGTCGTCCTCGGCAACGGCTTCCTGCTGGACAGCGGCGGCATCGGCCGCGCCATCGCCTGCTTCGTCCCGCTTCACAAACACACGTTTCTTGCGCACTTCGACCTGAATGGTGCGAGCCTTGCCCGTCGCGTCGGATTGCTTGATCTCCGACGTGTGCCGGCGAGTCAGCGTGATCTTGCGCTTGTCGGTATCGGCGGAGCCGTGCGATTTGCGCAAATGATCGAGCAGACGCGCCTTGTCCGTTTCGGACAAGGCATCGTCCTCGCTTGCTTTCTGGACACCCGCCGCCTGAAGCTGCTCGAGCAGCACTCCGGCTGGCATTTTCAGTTCCGCGGCAAATTGGGCTACGTTGTTACTCGCCATTCATTCCTCTTAATGCAAGGACCGATTCCTTGCGGTTAGCATCGGGTCATGCGATCGAGCGATCGCTATCAAATCAGTGCGCCATGGTCATTCACTCACTGGAACCAGTGTTCACGTGCTTTCATGATTAACGCCTTCGCGGCTTCCTCTTCCATTCCAGTCATATCGACCAATTCGTCGACGGCCAGCTCGGCCAGCTCGTCGCGCGTTTGGATCTGATGCTCGGCCAGCTTCGCCAGCAAATCGGCATCCATCCCGTCGAGGCTCTTCAGATCGAGCGCCACGCCCTCGACCTTCTCCTCGTTCGCGATCGCCATCGTCAGCAGCGCGTCGCGCGAGCGATTGCGCAGCTCGTGAACCGTGTCTTCGTCGAATGCCTCGATTTCGAGCATTTCGTTGAGCGGCACGTAGGCGATTTCCTCGAGGCTCGTGAAGCCTTCGTCGATGAGGATGTCGGCGACTTCCTCGTCCACGTCGAGCCGCGCCATGAACAAGTCGCGCAACACGCCGCGCTCCTGGTTCTGCTTCTGCGCCGATTCGTCCGGCGTCATGATGTTGATCTGCCAGCCCGTCAATTCGCTGGCGAGACGCACATTCTGACCGCTGCGGCCGATCGCGACCGCCAGTTCGCTTTCGTCGACGACGACGTCCATCGAGTGCTTTTCTTCATCGACGACAATCGACTGGACCGCGGCCGGCGCCAGCGCACCAATCACGAATTGGGCGGGATCTTCCGACCACAGCACGATGTCGACGTTCTCGCCGCCGAGCTCGTTGCGCACCGCCTGCACGCGCGAACCGCGAATGCCCACGCAGGTGCCGATCGGATCGATGCGCTTATCGTAGGCCACGACACCGATTTTCGCGCGCACGCCGGGATCGCGGGCGGCCGCCTTGATTTCGAGCAGACCTTGTTCGATTTCGGGCACTTCCATCTCGAACAGCTTCATCAGGAACTCGGGCGCCGTGCGCGAGAGTTCGATCTGCGGGCCGCGCGCCGTACGATCGACCTTGCCGATATAAGCACGCACGCGATCGCCCACGCGCAGATTTTCCTTCGGAATGAGCTGATCGCGACGCAGCAGCGCTTCGACACGGCCCGATTCGACGATGAAGTTACCCTTATCCAGACGCTTGACCGTACCGGTCATGATCTTTTCGCCGCGCTCGAGAAAATCGTTCAGGATTTGCTCGCGCTCGGCATCGCGCACCTTCTGCAAGATGACTTGCTTGGCAGCCTGCGCGCCGATGCGGCCGAATTCGATCGACGGAATCGGCTCTTCGATGTACTGATCGATTTCGATTTCGGGCTCTTGTTCGCGCGCTTCGAACAACAGGATTTCCTGATCCGGCTCTTGCAGGCCGGCTTCGTCGGGCACGACGCGCCAGCGGCGATACGTTTCGTGTTCGCCCGATTCCCGATCGATATGCACGCGAATGTCGACGTCTTCTTCGAAGAGCTTCTTGGTGGCCGAAGCAAGTGCGGCTTCAAGCGCAGCGAACACCACATCTTTATCGACGTTCTTCTCGCGCGCCAGCGCATCGACCAGCATCAGTACTTCGCGACTCATTGTTTCCGGCTCCTAAAGTCTACGTGCGGGACCAGGCGTGCGCGGTCCATGTCGGCGAGCGTGAAATCGAGCATCGCGGCGCCTTCCTTCCCTTCAAATTCCAAACCGATCGTTTCGCCGTTCGGCGCATGCAGGATGCCCCGGAACGTCTTGCGCCCGTC
>NZ_JBQCDN010000221.1:0-5607 GCF_051961175.1 Trinickia sp.
GCACTACGTCGATGCCGCGCCCGGCAACACATGATCGCGGAACATTTCGCGCAGCCTCAGCTTCAGCAGTTTGCCGGTCGCGGTATGCGGCAGTTCGTCGACGAACACCACATCGTCCGGCACCCACCATTTCGCGACCTTTCCTTCGTAGAACGCCAGCAATTGCTCGCGCGTCACCGTGGCGCCGGGCCGTTTGACCACGACGAGCAGCGGCCGTTCGTCCCACTTCGGATGCCGGCAGGCGATGCACGCCGCCTCCGCAACGTCAGGATGCGCAACCGCAACGTTTTCGAGCTCGCTCGAACTGATCCATTCGCCCCCGGACTTGATGACGTCCTTGCTGCGATCGGTGATCTGCAAAAAGCCGTCCGGATCGATCGTCGCCACGTCGCCCGTCGGAAACCAGCCGTCGACGAGCGGTGAATCGCCGGCCTGCGATGCTTCGCCGGAAAAGTAATGGCCGATGACCCATGGCCCGCGCACGTGCAGATCGCCAAAGGCGACGCCGTCGCGCGGCAGCTCGTGCCCGTCTTGCCCGACGATCTTCATATCGACCCCGCAGATGACCGTGCCCTGCTTGTGCAGCAGGCGTCGACGTTCTTCCAGGGGACGTTGCGATTGCTCCCAATTGAGCCGCGCCAGCGTACCGAGCGGCGACAGCTCCGTCATGCCCCAGGCATGAATCACGCGCACACCGTACTCGTCTTCGAATGTCTCGAGCATCGACGGCGGGCAGCATGAGCCGCCGATGACGGTTCGTTCGAGCGACGAAAACCGCGCGCCAATCGATTTCACATGGGCCAGCAGGCTCATCCACACCGTCGGCACGCCAGCGGAGAATGTCACGCGCTCCGCTTCCATCAGTTCGAACAACGATTTGCCGTCAAGATCCTTGCCGGGCAGCACGAGCTTGGCGCCCGTCAGCGGGGCGGCGTGCGGAATCCCCCAGGCGTTGACATGGAACATCGGTACGACCGGTAGAACGGAATCATGCGCCGAGAACCCCATCGCATCGGGTAATGCCGCCCCCATCGCGTGCAGATAGACAGAACGGTGCGAATAGAGCGCCCCCTTCGGATGCCCCGTGGTGCCTGAGGTGTAGCACAAGTACGAAGCGAGCCGCTCGTCGAGCGCGGGCCACTCGAAATCGCCGTCTTGCCCGCGAAGGAGCGCTTCATAGCCGAGCAACGGTGCATCGAGCGCCGGGATATCGGCATCGTCGGCCAGCGCGATCCAGGCTTTCACGTTCGGGCACTGCGGCGCGAGCGTGGCAACGAGCGGCGCGAATGACGTATCGAACAGGACGTAGCGATCGTCGGCGTGATTGACGATGTAGCTGATCTGCTCGGGAAACAGCCGCGGATTGATGGTGTGGCACACGGCGCCGAAGCCGGTCGTGCCGTAATACGTTTCCAGATGCCGGTAGCCGTTCCACGCGAGCGTGCCGATCCGATCGCCCTGCTCCACGCCGAGGTGCATCAACGCCTGCGCGAGCTGCTTCGCGCGCCGCTCGCAATCGCGGTAGGTGTAGCGATGCATGTCGCCTTCGATCCGGCGCGACACGATCTCGGTATCCGCCGCGTATCGCGCTGCGTGCGCGAGCAGCGTCGACACGTTCAACGGCACATCCATCATTTGGCCCAGCAACGGCTTTGGCATAACGGCGGTCTCCTCGCCCGATGGGGAGCGCCAGGGCTCGGCAGGCCCGACGCGTCTCGTGTTTGCGCGGTATCGAGCCGCGCTCAGCGCGCCGCGAAGCGGCGTCTTACAATATCGGGTAACTCAGAGGCCCTCAATATGTCGTTTTCCCCAGGCGTAGCCGAACATTCGGCATGCATTTCGTCATCGACCGACTTGACCGACGCGCTCTCAGCCCCCCGCCAAGGCGGATTCGGCGGCCTGGGCAGCGCGTTCTACACCCGTCTGCCGGCCGCCCCGTTGCCTGCCCCGTATGTCGTCGGTTTCAGCGCCGACGCAGCCCGTATGCTGGGGCTCGATCCCGCGATCGTCGCGGAGCCGGGATTCGCCGATTTATTCGCGGGCAACGCCACCCGCGAATGGCTGGGCGAAGCGTTGCCGTATGCGTCCGTCTATTCAGGCCATCAATTCGGCGTCTGGGCCGGACAGCTCGGCGACGGGCGCGCCCTATCGATCGGCGAACTCGAGCACGGCGAAGCGCGCTTCGAGTTGCAGCTCAAAGGCAGCGGGCGCACGCCATACTCGCGCATGGGCGATGGCCGGGCCGTGCTGCGTTCGTCGATCCGGGAATTCCTCTGTTCCGAGGCCATGCACCATCTGGGCATTCCAACGACACGCGCCTTGACCGTCATCGGCTCGGATCAAAGCGTACGCCGCGAAGAGATCGAGACGGCCGCAGTCGTGACGCGCGTCGCGCCCAGCTTCGTGCGCTTCGGCCACTTCGAGCACTTTTACGCCGCCGATCGAACGAACGAGCTGCGCGCGCTGGCCGATCACGTCATCGCGCGCTTCTATCCCGCTTGCCGTGAAGCCGAGGATCCCTATCTCGCGCTGCTCGCAATCGTCGTCGAGCGCACGGCGCTGCTTGTCGCGCAATGGCAAGCCGTGGGCTTCTGCCACGGGGTGATGAACACCGACAACATGTCGATTCTCGGGCTCACAATCGATTACGGCCCGTTCGGTTTCGTCGACGGTTTCGACGCTGGGCACATCTGCAATCATTCCGATACACAAGGCCGCTACGCCTATCGGATGCAACCGCAGATCGCGTACTGGAATTGCTTTTGTCTCGCGCAGGCGCTGCTGCCGCTCATCGG
The DNA here is from genome assembly GCF_051961175.1 of Trinickia sp. Classification (GTDB taxonomy): domain Bacteria; phylum Pseudomonadota; class Gammaproteobacteria; order Burkholderiales; family Burkholderiaceae; genus Trinickia. The sequence goes on from NZ_JBQCDN010000221.1 coordinate 2,796, forward strand.
TGAACGCTACGAAGAAGCGACGCGCGCCGAACGCTCCGTCGCCGACGCGCAAGGGGCGCTCGAGCGCTTCAAGGAGCACTTCGCCCCGGCGCTCGAAAGCCGTTTCCAAGCCAAACTCGGCCTGACCGGGATGCGCGAAGGCGATGCGGCGTTGGCCGACCGCTTGCTCGCGCTCATGCATGCGAGCCGCGCCGATTTCACGTTGACGTTCCGGGGCTTGGCGAGCGTGTCGAAGCAAGACGCGAGCGGCGATGCGCCGGTGCGCGACCTCTTCCTCGATTTGCCGGGCATCGACGGCTGGCTCGCCGATTACCGCGTACGGCTTGCGGCCGAGCCAATCGACGATGCGGCGCGCCGCGCGGCGATGAACCGGGTGAATCCGAAATTCGTGTTGCGCAATCATCTTGCCGAAACGGCAATACGGCGCGCCAAGGAGAAGGACTTCTCCGAGCTCGAGCGGCTGGCCGCCGTGCTGCGCCGCCCGTTCGACGAGCAGCCCGAACACGAAGCCTACGCTGCGCTGCCGCCCGATTGGGCTGGCACGCTGGAGGTCAGCTGCTCGTCGTGAACGGTTCGCTTTCCCTGCTGTCTCGTTCGATGCGCGGCCATTCGTGCAGCCTGTCATGGCGCGCATCCAATCGCGCGATCGCGACGTATCTAATACGCCGAGGCGGGCAAGCTCGAGCCCGGCGCATCATTACACCCGTCGCATGCGCGATCGATCGCTGCCGACGCCCTTCAACCGGCGCGCCAAAAGCCGCGCCGCTACACGGAGACGCATCTATGAACGAACGCCCCACCGGTTTGCCCGATTCCGCCGATGCTTCGCGCGAGACCTACGAGGTCAAGAAAAGCGACGAAGCATGGCGCGAACAGCTGTCCGACGTCGAATACGAGGTCACGCGCCACGCCGCCACCGAGCGTCCTTTTACGGGACGTTATTGGGACCATTGGGAAGGCGGCATCTACGACTGCGTCTGCTGTGGCACGCCGCTGTTCGAATCGTCGACCAAATTCGACGCCGGTTGCGGCTGGCCGAGTTATTTCAAGCCGATCAACGGCGAAGTGATCGAGGAGAAGACCGACCGCTCGCATGGCATGCTGCGTATAGAAGTGCGCTGCAAGCAGTGCGGAGCGCACTTGGGACATGTCTTCGAGGACGGCCCGGCGCCCACGGGCCTGCGCTACTGCATCAATTCGGCTGCGCTACAATTCGAGCCCAAGTAAGTTTTTGTTCGCCGCGCGCCGCGCGGCGAAACAGCGGCTTACCGCGCCGGGCGCGCCCCGCCCATCGACGCTTTCGGACTCATCGGCCTTCATGAAATTTCTTTTCGATCTGTTCCCGATCATCCTGTTTTTCGTTGCATTCAAGCTTTGGGGCATCTTCACGGCCACGGCCGTCGCCATCGCGGCGACACTCGTGCAGGTCGCGTGGGTGGCCTTTCGTCATCGGAAGGTCGATCCGATGCTGTGGGTCAGCCTGGGCGTCATCGTCGTGTTCGGCGGCGCCACGCTTGTGCTCCACAACCAGAAATTCATTCAATGGAAGCCCACGGCGCTGTACTGGCTCTTCGCCATCGGCCTGGCGGTCGCTCGCTACGGGTTCGGCAAGAACGTGATCGAATCCATGATGGGCAAGCAGCTGACGCTGCCACACGCCATCTGGGATAAGCTCAATATCGCCTGGGCGGTGTTTTTTGCCGCACTCGGCGTCGCGAATCTTTATGTCGTCGGAAACTTCACCGAGGCACAGTGGGTCAACTTCAAGCTGTTTGGAACGACGGGCGCGATGGTCGTGTTTATTGTCTTGCAAAGCTTGTGGCTTGCTAAATATATGAAGGAGGAGTAAGCGATGAGCGAATCCTCTGATTTTCTCGGCGCGTCTCCCGACGCACGCATTGCATTGATCGAGTCGAGGCTCACCTCGGCGCTGGCCCCGCAGTCGGTCGCGGTGCGCGACGATAGCGCGCAGCACGCCGGCCATGCCGGCGCGGCCGCAGGCGGGCACTACACAGTCACGATTGTGGCCGGCGCCTTCGCGGGCAAGCCACGCGTGGCGCGGCATCGGCTAGTGTATGATGCGCTGGCCGACGTTATGCAACGTGGGATCCATGCGCTGGCGATCATGGCCTACACGCCCGAGGAATTCGCTCGGCTGCCGGGCGCTTGAATCCGCGCTTGGAACTCCACATCGTCGCCCGCGTCCCAAAGGTTGAACCTCGAGCGCCCTGTTCGTTTCGCCCTATCGGCCAAACGAACGGCCGGGCGCGCTGACTGAACCGATCCACCTCGACAGGAACGTTAGGAACTTCCGATGACCCATAAAATGTCCCGTCTCTGCGTCATGCTGGCCGCATTCGCGGCAGCCCCGGCTTTCGCGCAGAACATCGCCGTCGTCAACGGTACCGCCATTCCGAAATCGCGTGCCGATGCGCTCGTCGCCCAGCTCGTGAAGCAAGGCCAGCAAGATACGCCGCAACTGCATCAAGCCGTGAAGGACGAACTCGTCAACCGCGAAATCCTAATGCAGGAAGCGGTGCGTGAAGGCATCCCGAACCGCCCCGACGTCAAGGCGCAAATCGCCGTGGCGCAGCAAAGCGTCGTGCTGCATACGCTGATCGAAGATTACGCCAGCAAGGCCAAGCCCACCGATGCCGAAGTGAAGGCGCGCTACGACGAGCTCGTCAAGCAAGCGGGCGGCAAGGAATATCACCTGCACCACATCCTCGTCGACAACGAGCAGCAAGCGAAGGATCTGATCGCGAAGATCAAGGGCGGCGCGAAGTTCGAGGATCTGGCCAAGCAATTCTCG
>NZ_JBQCDN010000222.1:0-15558 GCF_051961175.1 Trinickia sp.
GGCGATGTGCCGATGGCCGTCTCGACGATGAAGAAAGGCGCGATGGATTTCATCGAGAAGCCGTTCGACGAAGCCGAACTGCGCAAGCTCGTCGAACGCATGCTCGACAAGGCCCGCAGCGAAAGCAGCACCGTGCAGCAGCAACGCGCCGCGGCCGAACGCCTCGGCAAGCTGACGGCACGCGAGCATCAGGTGCTCGAGCGCATCATCGCGGGCCGCTTGAACAAGCAGATCGCCGACGATCTCGGCATCAGCATCAAGACGGTCGAGGCGCACCGGGCCAATATCATGGAAAAGCTCAACGTCAATACGGTGGCCGATCTGCTGCGCCTTGCGCTGTCGAACAAGCCCGCCAACCAGGCGTAACAATCCCAGGTTCGAGGCAAGCGCCCGTTCAGCGGCGCCTGCCGTACGCTCTGGTATATGCCCTCCCCTCGTCCGGGCCCCCGCGCCCGGGCAGCCCCCTCGTCGGCCTGGCATCCGACGCTATAATTACGCTTTTGTCGCGCACGCGGACAGCCCACCGGACAGCGTCTTCGCCGGCCGTTACCGGCCCCGGCCCATGGCTTGACGTGCGGCGAACCGGGCCATCGGCGCCGAATGCGCCTGCCGCGCCGCTTCGGGCGCACGGCCAGTTGCCGCCGATTGCCCATCGCCCACCACGCCAGCTACCGACTTCGCGCGACCGCATTTCATCGTTTCATTCTCGACCGACCACCATGACAGCCCAATTGATCGACGGCCTCGCCCTTTCCAAGAAACTTCGCGCCGACGTCGCCGCGCGCGCCGCGGCGCTCGCCGCGCGCGGCCACCAGCCCGGGCTTGCCGTGGTGCTCGTCGGTGATAACCCCGCCAGCGAAGTGTATGTGCGCAATAAAGTGAAGGCGTGCGAGGACAACGGTCTGTACTCGTCGTATGACCGTTACCCGGCCACGCTGTCGGAAGCCGACCTGCTGGCCCGCATCGACGCGCTCAACCGCGATCCGCGCATTCACGGCATCCTCGTACAACTGCCGCTGCCGCCGCACATCGATAGCCACAAGGTGATCGAAGCCATCGCGCCCGAGAAGGACGTCGACGGCTTCCACATCGCCAATGCGGGCGCCTTGATGACAGGCAAGCCGCTGTTCCGGCCCTGCACGCCCTACGGCGTCATGAAGATGTTCGACGCCTACGGCATCGAGCTGCAAGGCGCGAACGCCGTCGTCATCGGCCGCTCGAACATCGTCGGCAAGCCGATGGCGATGATGCTGCTCGACGCTGGCGCGACGGTCACGATCTGCCACAGCAAGACGCGCGATCTGGCGGCGGTCACGCGTGCCGCCGATATCGTCGTCGCAGCGACGGGCCGGCGCAATCTGGTCACCGCGGATATGATCAAGCCTGGCGCGACCGTCATCGACGTCGGCATGAATCGCGACGACACCGGCAAGCTGTGCGGCGATGTCGATTTTGCCGGCGTGTCGAATGTGGCCGGCCATATCACGCCAGTGCCGGGCGGTGTCGGTCCGATGACGATCACAATGCTGCTCGTCAATACGATTGAAGCGGCGGAACGCGGCGCCACGCGCGCTTAACGGCGCTGAACGATACCTAAAGCCGCTTAAAGGCGCTTAGGAACGCTTGGCTCAGGCGCGCTGGCGGGCATGCAAGCGCGGCACGCTCGCTGCGGGCGGCTCGACATCACGAAAATTCGAGGCGCCGATTGGAATCGGCGCCTCGCACCCCAATAATGGCGATACGGGGCGCCGCGTGCGCCCACCTTCTCGACACCAGACAGACAGGAACAGCGCTATGGCCTCGAATACGTCCGATTCGTCCCTCTCCGCCGACAAGCGCAACCGAGACGAGAACCCGCTGCTCGATTTTTCGGGCCTGCCGCGTTTCGGCCAGATCCGCCCCGAGCACATCACACCCGCACTCGATATCCTGCTCGCCGAGGCACAAGACGCGGTCGATCATGCAACCGACGCGTCCACGCCCGCGACTTGGGCTGACGTCGTGGAAGCCACCGAGGCGGCGACGGAGGCGCTGTCGCGCGCCTGGGGCATCGTCGGCCATTTGAACGCCGTGGCCGATACGCCGGAACTGCGCGCCGCGTACGGCGAAAACCTGCCGCGCGTGACCGAATTCTGGTCGAGCGTCGGGCAAAACCTGGCGCTGTTCGACAAGTACAAAGCGATCGTGGCCAGTCCTTCCTATGCCGGGCTGAGCGACGAACGCAAGAAGATCCTGCAAAACTCGTTGCGCGACTTCCGCCTGTCGGGCGCGGAGTTGCCCGAGGATCAAAAGCCGCGCTTCTCCGAACTGCAGGAGCAGCAAGCCGCGCTGGCGAAGGCGTTCTCCGATCACGTGCTCGATGCGACGAACGCGTATGCCTATGTGGCGAAGACGGAAGCCGAACTCGCCGGGCTACCGGCCGATGTCGTGCAAGCCGCACGCGAGGCCGCGCAAGACGCCGGCCTCGACGGCTGGAAGTTCACGCTGCATTTCCCGTCGTACTTCCCGGTGATGCAGTATGCGGCGCATCGCCCGATGCGCGAGACGATGTACCGCGCCTACGTGACGCGCGCGTCCGAACTGGGCGGCGCCTACGGCGGCGGCAAGGCCGAATGGGACAATACAGCGAACGTCGCCGAATTGTTGAAACTGCGTCAGGAAGAAGCACGGATGTTGGGCTACCGCAATTTCGCGGAGGTCTCGCTCGTGCCGAAGATGGCCGATACGCCCGACGAAGTCGCCGCGTTTCTCGAAGATCTCGCCAAGCGGGCACGCCCCTATGCGGAAAAGGACTGGCAGGAACTGCGCCAATTCGCCGCCGACGAACTCGGCCTCGCCGAACTCGAACCATGGGACGTTGCATTCGCGGGCGAGCGTCTGCGCGAAAAGCGCTATGCGTTCTCGGAAAACGAGGTCAAGCAGTACTTCCCTGAAGAGGCCGTGGTGAACGGGCTGTTCAAGGTGGCTCAAACGCTGTTTGGCGTGACGATCCGCCGCGACGAAGCCGCCGTCTGGCATCCCGATGTGCGCTTCTTCCGCGTGGAAGACGAAACCGGCGCGCTGCGCGCACAGTTCTACCTCGATCTCTATGCGCGCGAAGGCAAGCGCGGCGGCGCCTGGATGGACGATGCGCGTTCGCGGCACAAGCGCAGCGACGGCAGCCTGCAAACGCCGGTTGCTTACCTGACGTGCAATTTTTCCGCGCCGGTCGGCGGCAAGAGCGCCTGCTTCACGCACGACGAAGTCATCACGCTGTTTCACGAGTTCGGGCATGGCCTGCATCACATGCTCACGCGCGTGGACGAACTCGGCGTGTCGGGCATCAATGGCGTCGAATGGGATGCCGTCGAACTGCCGTCGCAATTCCTCGAGAACTTCTGCTGGGAGTGGGACGTGCTGGCCGATATGTCGTCGCACGTCGACACGGGTGCGAAGCTGCCGCGCGAACTGTTCGACAAGATGATCGCCGCGAAGAACTTCCAAAGCGGCTTGGCCACACTGCGCCAGATCGTCTTCTCGATGTACGACATGCAACTGCATACGAGCTTCGATCCGCAAGGCGCACAAAGCGCGAACGAACTCGCTCGCGCGATCAACGAGCGGTATCACGTGATTCCGCAAGCGAGCTTTTCGCGTTGGCCGAATACGTTCAGCCATATTTTCGCGGGGGGATACGCGGCGGGCTATTACAGCTACAAGTGGGCCGAGGTGCTGTCGGCCGATGCGTATGCCGCGTTCGAAGATGCCGCCAAGGCGAGCCAAGGCAGCGTGCTGGATGCGGAAACCGGCACGCGCTATCGCCGGGAAATTCTTGAAGTGGGCGGGAGCCGTCCGGCAATGGAATCGTTCAAGGCATTCCGCGGCCGCACGCCGACGATCGATGCGCTGCTGCGTCATAACGGCATGGCGCAGGCACCGGCGAATTGATGCGCAGCCGATAGTGGAAGACGTGAGCGGCGCGGTTCGAGGTTGATTTCGAGCCGCGCTGCGCTTGTCGCGCTTGTCGCGCTTGTTGCAGCGCGTTTCGGAACGCGCGAGATTGGATCGACCGAGGAGAGGTCAGCGGCGCAGCTTGAAGTCGGCTTCGTTCGGCCGCCCTTCCAACGATAGCGTCGTACGCGGGGCCGGTGTGCGCGCGACGATTTTGCCGCCGCGCACAACAGCCAGACGCGTGGCGCGCAACCGAATCGCTTCGATTGGATCGCTCGCGTCGAGCAGAACGCAATCCGCGCGGCAACCGGGCGCGATTCCGTAACCTTCCAAACCAAGAATCCGTGCTGCGTTGACGGTCACCGCATCGAACGCGGCGCGCATCGCATCGGTACTCGTCATCTGCGCGACATGCAGCCCCATGTGCGCCACTTCGAGCATGTCGGCCGAGCCCAAGCTGTACCACGGGTCCATCGCGCAATCATGGCCGAACGCCACGTCGATCCCAGCCGCCAGCATCTCGGGCACACGTGTCATCCCCCGCCGCTTCGGATAGGTATCGGCTCGTCCTTGCAGCGTGATGTTGATGAGCGGATTGGCAATGGCAGCCACGCCCGATTCACGCATCAACGGCAGCAGCTTGCTGACGTAGTAGTTGTCCATCGAATGCATCGACGTCAGATGCGAGCCGGCCACGCGGCCGCCAAGCCCCAGGCGATAGGCCTGCGCGCAAAGCGTTTCGATATGGCGCGACATCGGGTCGTCCGATTCGTCGCAATGCATGTCGACGGGGAGCCCTTTATCCGCAGCGAATTCGCACAGCAGGCGAATCGATTCGGCGCCATCGGCCATCGTGCGCTCGAAATGCGGAATACCGCCGACGACGTCGACGCCCATCGATATGGCGCGCTTCAAGTTGTCGAACGCGCCCGCCGAGCGGAGCAAGCCGTCCTGAGGAAAGGCGACGAGTTGCAAGTCCAGATACGGTGCCACCCGGCGCTTCACTTCGAGCAGCGCTTCGACGGCGAGCAAGCGCGGATCGCACACGTCGACATGCGAGCGAATCGCCAACAGCCCGCGCGCGACCGCCCAATCGCAGTACTGGAGCGCGCGCTCGATCAACGCATCCTGCGTCAATTGCGGTTTGAGTTCGCCCCATAAAGCGATCCCTTCGAGCAACGTCCCGGACGCGTTCACGCGCGGCAAACCATACGACAGCGTGGCGTCGAGATGGAAATGTGCGTCGACAAAAGGCGGCGTGACGAGCGCCCCCGCAGCGTCGATCTCTTGCGTGGCCTTCGCGGCCAGCGTCGGCGCGACGGCCACGATTCGCCCCCCATCGATCGCAATGTCGACGGGCACGTCGCGTCCGGCCCGGTGGGTTGCCAATCCCGCGCGGCGAATGATCAGATCCATCGGAAGGCTCCTTCCACATGTGGCTGGCGCATTAGTGCCCTGTCCCGTAAGTTCTTTGATAAATGAAATTGTCCATTTGGTGTCGGCCGGTGTTAGCGCTTTAGCGCTTACTCCGGCCCCATGCAAAGCCTGTCAAGCAAGGAGCAAGGAGGCGCCATAGCCGTAGCTATGGCAACGACGAGCGACGCCGCCTGGCGGCCAAATGGGCGATTTCATATCAAAGGAACTTGCGGGACAGGGCACTAATACCCCGCTGGCCTAAGTCAAACCATCATGAGCATGGCACACACTGCCATGTACGTGTCGCGCTGATTGCCGATTCTAACGAGCCGCGCCGTCCTCCTCACCCTGTTTGTCGTCGAACAGCGGATATTGGCTGCGATCGACAGCATCGTCCTCTTCCAAACGCACACCCACGCCGAGCAAACGCACGGGCTGATTCCGGCGTGCAAAACCCTTTTCAAGCAACGCGACGTAAGTCGGGACATCGGTCGCGCCCGCCACGCATTCAACCGTCGTCCTTTGAAAATCCGCGAAACGGATCTTCACGTAGAGTTTGCGAATCGCGGCGCCCGCGCCGACGCGCTTGATACGCGCCTCCAGTTGTTCGGCGAGTTGCCGGATCTCGGCCGCGCAGGCATCGAGCGTTTGCAGATCGGTCACGTAAGTCGTTTCGACGCTGATCGACTTGCGCTCCTGATCCGGCTCTACGGCGCGACGATCGATGCCGCGCGACAAATCGTAGAGCCTGCGGCCGAATGCCCCGAAGCGCTGGTGCAAATCGACGAGCGACCATCCGCGCAGATCTTGACAGGTTTCGATGCCCAGCTGTTCCAGCTTTGCCGCAGTGACCTTACCGACGCCAAAAATTTTGCGCACGGGCAACGCCGCGACGAAGGCATCGACCTCATGCGGGCGCACGACGAACATCCCGTCGGGCTTGTTCCAATCGGAGGCGATTTTGGCGACGAACTTGTTCGGGGCCACGCCGGCCGAGACTGTCACGCCGACTGTTTCGCGCACCCGCTCGCGTATTTCGGCGGCCATCAATGTGGCGCTGCCTTTGCAGCACGATGCCGCCGTTACGTCGAGATAGGCTTCGTCGAGCGAGAGCGGTTCAACCATCGGCGTGTAATCGCGGTAAATCGCCATGATCTGCCGCGATGCGATGCGATACTTTTCCATGGCGGGCGGCATGATCAACAGATCGGGGCATTTGCGCATCGCAAGCGCCGATGACATCGCGGAATGCACGCCGAAGCGGCGCGCTTCGTAGTTGCAGGTGGCGATTACACCACGATGGTCGGGCCGCCCCCCAACGGCAAGCGGTCTTCCTCGCAGGCCGGGGTCGTCGCGCATTTCGACCGATGCGTAGAAACAGTCGCAATCGCAGTGGACGATCTTTCGCGCGAGCGTGGCCACTGCGCCTGTCGGCACTGGAACGGAGGTGGGAACGGACGGATCGTGGGCGCTCAAGGTGAAACGTACTGTACAAAAATACAGTGTTTATTTCAACTGGCTGTGGGGGGGCTGGCGCAAAAAGGTAGCGCTGGTCGCCTGTATGCGAAAGCTGCTTGGCATTCTCAACGCCATGGCAAAACATCGCTCAAACTGGAATCCGGCGCCCAATCCTGCTTGGCTATCCAAGACGGTTGCTCCGGCAAGCCCCGACACCCCAGCGGTAAAACGCTCGGTGGCCCGCTACTAGCGCAACACCCCATAGGTCTGGATGAACGCCAGAGCCAGAAAAGCGAAAACCCGCTCGGAAGCGGGTTTTCGTGGTTGGTTGCGGGGGTAGGATTTGAACCTACGACCTTCGGGTTATGAGCCCGACGAGCTGCCAGACTGCTCCACCCCGCGTCAGAGAAATAAATTATATGGGACTTTGCGTGCCGCGTCAAACAATACTATCGACGACCCCGCCATCCACGCGCAGTGCCGCACCCGTCGTGGCTGAGGCTTGGGGCGAACAGACGTAGACGACGAGGTTGGCCACCTCCTCCACCGTGGCCGGACGCTGCAAGATCGAGCTCGCACGATGGGTGCGTACGAACTCCACGGCGACTTCGTCGATGCGCTTGCCCTCCTTCGAGGCGGCCTCTTCGAGCATCGCCTTCACGCCTTCGGATAATGTCGGTCCAGGCAACACCGCATTGACCGTCACAGCCGTGCCCGCCGCGAGCTTCGCCAAGCCGCGCGCGATGGAAAGCTGCGCTGTCTTCGTCATTCCGTAGTGAATCATGTCGGTGGGAATGTTGAGCACCGACTCCGAAGAAATGAAAACCACCCGGCCGTTGTTGCGCTCCATCATGCCGCGCAGATAGTGACGCGCGAGACGCACGCCCGACATGATGTTTGTTTGGAAGAAGCGTTCCCAGGTGTCATCGGAGACGTCGAAAAACGGCTCCGGGCCGTAGATGCCCGCATTGTTCACGAGGATGTCGACGGAGGGCACGACGTGCGTCAGTTTCGCTACGCCTTCGGCAGTCGATACGTCGCCGGCGATCCCGCGCACATCGGCGTTGGGGACGGCCTCTCGCAATACATCGAGCGATTCGACCACGGAGGCTTCACTCCGGCCGTTGATGATCGTATGCGCACCCGCGCTTGCGAGGCCCTTGGCAATCGCGAAGCCGATGCCGGCTGTGGATGCGCTCACAAGTGCGGTTCTTCCGGTCAGGTCGATGTGCATAGTGGTGTGCTCCGTGGTTTCGATGGGTGAAGGTCCGCCACGGCGGTGACCGCCGCGCAGAATTTGCATTGTGGCCCATCGCAAATTGAGCTGCGCTGAGGCGCAATCAGCGAAGCCTTTCAGCTTCGTCCGCGATCTTCGTCTCCTCGACGCTTCCCTCGCCAGCACCTGTATCGGGATGATTTACAGCAAGCTGCCTGCCAATGACAAATACAGGTAAAAACCTGTAGCGGCTTGCGGGTAAGGCGGCCGCGCTTCACGCATTCGAACTTCCATCCCGTATAAACGAGTATCGATCAATATCCGCTCTCAACGCCCATCCCTGGCGGCTCCAGTACGTATGCGCGAGTTCGTTCGACTTAAGAACATCGACATGGCTTTTGACGATCCCGATACCATTCAGCTCGGTTAGACACTTTTCGACCAGCGCGTTGGCAATGCCCTTGCGGCGATGCGGCGGTTGCACAACGAGATGCTGCAGATATCCGCGGCGACCGTCATGCCCGGACATGAGGCACCCCACGATTTCGCCGTCGACTGTCGCCACAAAGCTCAGGCCCGGATTGCGCTCGAGGTATCGCCGGGTGGCGTCACGCGAATCGGCATCTCTGAACGTAACGCCCGGGGTTCGCTTCATCAGTTCGATTACCGCATCGTAGTCGTCAATCGTCATTGTCCTGATCGCAAACATCCCGTTTCCCTTCGAGTTCGAATGGCGGCTGCGTTCGAACGCTTGCGCACGCAAGCCGCTTCCCATATGCCGACGAGTCAGCTTGTTGCTATGCCGCCAGCTTCAGCGCTTGCGAGAAGTCCGCGATCAGATCGTCGATATCCTCGATGCCGGCCGACAGCCGCAGCATGCCGTCGGAAATCCCCATCGCCTTCCGCACTTGCGGGCCGGCTTCGAAGAAGATCGTCGGCGCAACGGGGATGATCAGCGTGCGTGTATCCGCGAGGCCCGTCGCCTTGATCGGCAGCTCAAGTGCATTCACCACGTCGATCATGCGCTGGGCATCAAGCAATTCGAACGACAACAACCACGACGCACCCTTGAACAACGCTTGCGCGATGTCGTATTGAGGATGGCTTTTCAGACCCGGATAGAACACCTTGCCAATGGCCTTGTGCCCTTCCAGAAACTGCGCGAGCGCCAGCGCGTTGTCGCTGCTTTGCTTCACACGCAACGCAAGCGTTTCCATGCCCAACGCGATGGTATGCGCCTGCTCGGACGCCAGTGACCCTCCCATGTCCCTCAGGCCCTTCTTGCGGATCTGCAAGAGCCCCTGCTCGTTCGCCGCCGCACGCCGGTATTCGTCCGCGATGTTCGGATACGCGCTCCAATCGAATAGCCCGGTATCGGTCACCGCTCCGCCGAGCGCAGCGCCATGCCCCGAGAGCGTCTTGGTCAGCGAGTTGATCACGAGGCTCGCGCCGACCGCCTTCGGCTTGAACAATGCCGGCGAGGTGATCGTGTTATCGACGACATAGGCGATACCGCGCTCGCGACACACTTCGCCGATGCGTTGCAAGTCGGGAATCTGCGTGCCCGGATTGGCGATGGTTTCGACGAACACCATACGCGTATTCGGTTGGATGGCGTTCTTCACATTCTCTGCATCGCCCGCATCGACGGTCGTCACTTCCACGCCGAGCATCCGCAACGTGCCGAACAAGCTGTTCGTGTTGCCGAATACGTAACGGCTCGATACCAGATGATCGCCCGCGCGCAAGAGCGTCAGAAACGTCGCGGTGATGGCGGCCATGCCCGTGCTGAAGCAGATCGTGCCGAGACCTTCTTCGAGGCTCGTAATCTTGCGCTCAAGCGCGGCAGTCGTGGGCGTGCCCTGGCGCGCGTAGTTGAAGCCGCCCTTCTTCGTCCCTTGGAACACGCCGATCAAATCCTCGACGCGCTCGAAACCGTACTGCACGGACGTATGAATCGGCTGATGCACGCCGCCGTACTCGCTGCCCGTGGTTCTGTCGCCATGAACGATGCTGGTGGTGAAGCCTTTCTTGCCCATCTGTTGCACTCCTTGAGTCGATTCCCTGCGACCGATTATCTCCGGTAACCCGCGGCCGGCGAAGTCTTCCGTGCTGCGCCTCCCAAGATCCTCGATACCTCCCCGGGATTTTATCGACAGACGGAGCAGCGCGCGCCCATGCGCTAAGATCGCATTCGATCACAACAGCGCCCCGTGACCGCCCCCGATGCCGGCCATCGCGGCAGGCGGCACCGGCCGCACACTCCTCATCAGGACATATCCGACCCGCAGGGATGCACCGAAACCATGAAAATCGCCACCTGGAACGTCAATTCGCTGAAGGTCCGCCAGCAGCACGTCATCGATTGGCTCGAGCTGAGCCAAGTCGACGTCCTGTGCCTCCAGGAACTGAAGATGCCCGATGAGAAATTCCCGCGCGCGGAATTGGCTGAAAAGGGCTACCGCAGCTGGTTCACGGGACAAAAGACCTACAACGGCGTCGCGATCCTCGTGCGCGAGGGCATCGAAGTCGACGAAACGCAAATCGTGCGCAATATTCCCGGTTTCGACGACGAACAGCAGCGCTTGATCGCGTTGACCGTCGGCGGCGCACGCATCGTCTCCGCGTACTTCCCGAACGGGCAAGCGCCGGGCTCGGAGAAGTTCGCCTACAAGCTGCGCTGGCTCGAAGCACTCCAGCAATGGCTGAAAGACGAGATGCACGCGCATCCGAAGCTCGCGCTGCTCGGCGATTACAACATCGCCCCGGAAGATCGCGATGTCCACGATCCCAAGGCATGGGAAGGCCAAAACCTCGTTTCGCCCGACGAGCGCGCGGCCTTCGCAAAGCTGCTGGAGCTCGGTTTCGTCGATGCGTTTCGCAAGTTCGAGCAGCCCGAAAAGATGTTCACGTGGTGGGACTATCGAATGCTCGCGTTTCGCCGCAATGCCGGCCTTCGCATCGATCACATCCTGCTCACGGCGCCGCTGGCCGGTGCGTGCACGCTTTGCGAAGTCGACAAGACGCCTCGCAAATGGGAACAACCGTCGGACCACGCGCCCGTCGTGGCCACGGTCGACTGAAGCAAGCGATGGCCGGCGATCGAGATCGCCGGCGCACAAGGCGCGGCGCGGTCAACCCGGCGCCGCCGCCAAGCCCTCTCCTCCGGTCTGATTTTCCGCTCGTCGCGATATCCCACACCTTGGGTCGGCAAGGCTCGCATCACGGCGCCCGCTCCGCGTCAGAATCTTCTTCATCCGGCACGACATAAAGGGTAATTCGTCCTAAAAACAATTCAAAGTTAATGACGCACCCCTCAAATCGGCACTATCGCCCCGTCACACTCGATTTGAACACCCGGCATTCAACGAATTCCGTTGAATTTTCCAGTCATTCCAACGACTCAAAAAAGGAAATTGGCATGCCTCTTAAAGCAACCCTTGCCGCGGGCCTTCTGGCGCTCGGCATGGCGACGTCCGCCTATGCGGCGCCTTCCATCGATTTCGTCGATAAAGACGACGCCGTTCCAACCTATTCGTCCGTGCGCTGTACCGCCGTCCACTCCAATGGGCTGGCCTATCGTGCTGCATCGCGCCAGCTCGACAAAGTCGCGGCAGTGCCGCTGGCGGATCTGCTCGCCGGAGACCCGGGAAGATATACGGCCGAATGTACGGTCTCTGTCGATAGCAGCCACGAGCGCTATCAGGCAAAGTTCGATGCGGTCAAACTAAAGCGCGGCGATCAACGGAACGAAGCGCCCGAATACGACGAGGAGGGTTTCGGATACGGTATAAAAACCCCCTTATCCGAAACACGCAACCGCTGCTATGACACCCATACTCGTCAAATGAATCAAGCATGCCTGGACGATTATTACGGAAACGGGCGTTATTTCCTTGATGCCTATGCCACCACGCCAGATGTGACGTTCAATGGAAATCGGGAATACAGCTCCAACGTCGGCATCTTCCTCAAGGAAAATCCACGCCATCCGGAAGAACAGACCCAGCGTAAGGTGGCTCGGAACGCAACAAGCATGGCATCGCCGTTCCAATAAGCGATCGCCATCGGGCCGTAGGCGCAGCCTCTGTGCAACGACGCCGCTGCGCGACACACGTCTCGCGCAGCGGGTCACAAACGATCCCCACTCGCAGCCGGAAGCCGCGCGCGGGCTGGACCGATCTCACGGCTCCAGATGCAACTCCTGAATCTTGCGCGTGATCGTATTGCGGCCGATGCCAAGCCGCTCGGCCGCCTCCACCTTGCGCCCGCGCGTGAAGTCCAACGCTTCGCGAATCACTGCTGCCTCGAAGCGCCGTGCGAGTTCGTCCATCACATCGACGGTATTCTCGCGCAGCATCCGCGCCACTTCCGCGCGCAAGCCGCTTTCCCAGACGCTGACAGGCAAGCCGGTCGCCACGCCCGCGAGCGCAGCCGGTGCAATCGCAGCCCCGTTGCGGTCGCCATCGGCCAGCACGGCCGCGCCCCCTGAACCCTGCGCCACCGCCACCGGCCCTGCCATGATTTCCGTACTCCCGTCGGGGGCCGCGCCCGGTACCAGATCGGGCGGCAAATCTTTGATTTCGATCGTTTGAGCCGGCGCCATCACCGTCAACCAATTCGCCAAGTTCTCGAGTTGACGCACGTTCCCCGGAAACGGCAGCGTCGTCAGATACGCCAGCGCCGCATCGGATACGCGTTTGGGCTCGACCCCAAGGTCGCGCGCGCTCTTTTGCAGGAAATGCTTTGCCAGCAGCGGAATGTCCTCGCGGCGTTCGCGCAACGGCGGCAGACGCAAGCGGATCACGTTGAGGCGGTGATACAAGTCCTCGCGGAACAGGCCCTGGCGCACACGTGACTCCAGGTTCTGGTGCGTCGCGGCGATCACGCGCACATTCGCCCGCAGCGGGCTGTGTCCGCCGACGCGATAGAACTGTCCATCCGACAGCACGCGCAGCAGGCGCGTTTGCAGATCGAATGGCATGTCGCCGATTTCGTCGAGGAACAGTGTGCCGTTTTCGGCTTGCTCGAAGCGCCCCTGCCGCATCGCCTGCGCGCCCGTGAACGCGCCGCGCTCGTGACCGAACAGTTCGGATTCCAACAGATCCTTCGGGATCGCGGCCGTATTGAGCGCGATAAACGGCCCGTTCGCACGCGGGCTATGCCGATGCAGCGCCCGTGCGACGAGTTCCTTGCCCGTGCCGGATTCGCCCGTGATCAACACGGTCGCGGCCGAATGGGACAGCCTTCCGATCGCGCGGAACATGTCCTGCATCGCCGGCGCCTGCCCCAGCATTTCAGGCGCATCGGTCAGCACGGTTTCGCCCGCCTGCGCGCCGCGCAGGCTTTCGTCCACGGCGCGGCGGATCAGCTCCACGGCTTTATCGACGTCGAACGGCTTCGCCAGATACTCGAACGCCCCGCCCTGGAACGCGGCCACGGCGCTATCGAGATCGGAATAGGCAGTCATGATGATGACGGGCAGCTCAGGTACCCGCTCGCGGATCGCCTGCAACAGGTCGAGGCCCGAGGCACCGGGCATTCGGATGTCGGAGACGAGCACCTGCGGGCTTTCGTGCTCGAGCGCGGCAAGCGCCTCGCGCACGTTGGCAAAGCTGCGCGTCGGAAAATTCTCGCGGGCCAGCGCTTTCTCGAGCACCCAACGGATCGATTGGTCGTCGTCTACTATCCAGATCGGCTTCATGGAGTGGGTCTTATCAATTGACGAGCGGCAACAAAATCTGAAATTCGGTGTGTCCGGGGCGGCTCTCGACCTCGATCAAACCGTCGTGCTGCTGCACGAATGTCTGCGCGAGCGTCAACCCGAGGCCGCTGCCGTCTTCGCGGCCCGACACCAGTGGATAAAAAATGCGATCGCGGATTTCTTCGGGAATCCCGGGCCCGTTGTCGATCACTCGCAAGTCCAGTGCCAACTTGCAAAGACGCTTCGCAATCGTCACCTTGCGCGCGATCCGCGTACGCAGCGCAATGCGCGCATCACCCTGCCCGATTCGTTCGCGCAGTGCCTGCGCCGCGTTGCGCACGATATTGAGCAGCGCTTGAATGAGCTGTTCCTTATCGCCGCGCAAGTCGGGCACGCTCACGTCGTAATCGCGTTCGATCGTGAGCCCGCGCGGAAACTCCGCGAGAATCACGGCGCGCACGCGTTCGCACACTTCGTGAATGTTGACGTCGCCGACGACGTGCGGATGGCGATGCGGCTCCAGCAGGCGATCGACCAGCGTCTGCAGACGATCGGATTCCTTGACGATCACTTGTGTGTATTCGCGCAGCTCCTGCCGCTCGCGCGCACCGAGTTCGAACTCGAGCAGTTGCGCCGCGCCGCGGATACCGCCGAGCGGGTTCTTGATCTCGTGCGCCAGGTTACGGATCAGCTGCTTGTTGGCGATCGACAAATCGTGAATGCGCTCTTCGCGATCAGTACGCAAATGGCGTTCGTTCTCGAACAATTCGAGCAGCACGTAATCGGGCGCGCTTTCGAGAAAGCCGATCACCACATGCACATGCAGCGGTTCGCGCCCCGGCCGCTCGAGAACGGCATCGAGATGCGTTGCATGAAACCGATGTTCGGCGATCGCGGCGATCGTCGCAACGAGGTCGTCGCCGTTCGCAAACAACTCCGGCCACGACATCTGCACGAGTTGCCGGCGCGACAAATCGAGCATCGACTCTGCGGACGGATTCGCAAACGCCACCCGCAGCGTGCGCTTGTCGAGCACGAGCGTGACAGTAGGCAGCGCTTCGAGCCCGGGGAGCAGGCCCGATTGCGCCAGCGCCGCATCGTCGGAAAGCGGCTCGGTCCCGCCAGTTTTCGCTTTCATCAAGTTCTTGAGCACCATCGTCGACTTAGAGGCGCGCGCGCGCAACGAAACAAAAAGGGACGGCGCCGCCGTCCCTTCGAGACCGATCGCAAGCTCTCGGATGCGCTTCGCCGACAGCGAAAGACGAAGCGCATCGCGTCGCTTACAGCGAGTAGTACATCTCGAACTCGATCGGGTGCGTCGTCATGCGCAGGCGTTGCAGTTCGCCTTCCTTCAGCTCCAGATACGCGTCGAGCATCGCATCCGTGAACACGCCGCCGCGCGTCAGGAACTCGCGATCCTTGTCGAGTGCCTCGAGTGCCTGGTCCAGGCCCGCGCACACGGTCGGGATCTTCGCGTCTTCTTCCGGCGGCAGATCGTACAGGTTCTTGTCCGCGGCTTCGCCCGGGTGAATCTTGTTCTGCACACCGTCCAGACCGGCCATCATCAGCGCCGAGAAGCACAGGTACGGGTTCGCCATCGGATCCGGGAAGCGCGTTTCGATACGGCGGCCCTTCGGATTGCTCACGTGCGGAATACGGATCGAAGCCGAACGGTTGCGAGCCGAGTAAGCAAGCTTGACCGGCGCTTCGAAGTGCGGCACGAGACGCTTGTACGAGTTCGTCGTCGGGTTCGTGATCGCGTTCAGCGCGCGAGCGTGCTTGATGATGCCGCCGATGTAGAACAGCGCGAATTCCGACAGGCCGGCGTAGCCGT
>NZ_JBQCDN010000223.1:0-28864 GCF_051961175.1 Trinickia sp.
GCGCAGATCGTGGGCGGTTACTCGCTCGGCGGCGCCGACCTGCTGCGCCGCGCGATGGGCAAGAAGAAGCTCGAGGAGATGGCGAAGGAGCGCGCCAAGTTCCGCGAGGGCGCCGCCTAGGACGGACTGACCGGCGAACAGGCCGACCAGATCTTCGACCTGATGGAGAAGGTCGCCGGCTACGGCTTCAACAAATCGCACGCGGCCGCGTATGCGCTGCTGGCGTACTACACGGCGTGGCTCAAGGCGCACCACCCCGCGGAATTCATGGCGGCCAACATGAGCTTGGCCATGGACGACACGGACAAGGTCAAGATTCTCTACGACGATTGCAAGGTGAACGGCATGGCCGTCTTGCCGCCCGACATCAACCGTTCGGCCTATCGGTTCGAGCCGGTGGCGGAGGCGGACGGCAAGCGCTCGCGCACGATCCGTTATGGTCTGGGCGCGGTGAAGGGCAGCGGCCAGAACGCAATCGAGGAAATCCTGCGGGCGCGGGAAGACGGGCCGTTCACGGATCTGTTCGATTTCTGCGCGCGTATCGACCGGCGTGTCGTGAATCGGCGCACGATCGAGGCGTTGATCCGTGCCGGCGCTTTCGATGCCATTCATGCGAACCGGGCTCAGTTGATCGCCTCGGTGCCGCTCGCGATGGAAGCGGCCGAACAGGCGAGCGCGAATGCGATGCAGGCCGGCCTGTTCGACATGGGCGACGCGCCGTCGCGCGGGCATGAACTCGTCGACGAACCCGCCTGGCACGACAAGCGCAAGCTGCAGGAAGAGAAAACCGCGCTGGGCTTTTACCTGTCGGGGCATTTGTTCGATGCCTACAAGGACGAGGTGCGCCGTTTCGTGCGCATGAAGCTGGCCGATCTGAAGGAAGGGCGCGACAAGCTCGTTGCCGGCATCATCGCGTCGTTGCGCACGCAGATGACCCAGCGCGGCAAAATGCTGATCGCACTGGTGGACGACGGCACGGGTCAGTGCGAAGTGACCGTCTTCAACGAGCAATACGAAGCGAATAAGGCGTTGTTCAAAGAGGATGAACTGCTCGTCGTCCAGGGGCAGGCCCGCAACGATGCGTTTACCGGCGGCATTCGTTTCACCGTCGATACGGTGATGGATCTCGAACGCGCGCGCAGCCGTTATGCGCAGGCCGTGAAGGTGCGCATGAACGGCAATGCCGATGCCGGCATACTCAAGCGCGTGCTCGAAGCGCACGCGCCGCCCGAAGGGCAGGCACTGGACGTCCCGTTACCGGCTAGCGCGGTCGCAGGTCGCGGCAGTGCGCGCGGCGGGGGCACCGATGCGGGACGGCAACGGCCCGCCGCACCGAACGGGTTGACCGTGCAGATCGCCTATAGCACCGAGGGTGCGCAAGGCGACATCCGCCTGGGGGACGCCTGGCGTGTGCGGCCGAGCGATGATTTGCTGACTGCACTGCGCACCGAGTTCGCCGGCAGCGTCGTCGAAATCGTTTATTGACGGTGATCGGCACATGCATGCATTGGACGCATAACGGGCGCGCGATGAAGATCGGTATTTCAGCCAATGCGCTATCCCACGGCGGTGGGCTCGAGCGCTATGCGATGGACGTGGCGCGCGCGATGGCCGAGCAAGGCGTGGCTCCCACGTTCTTTGCTCGCGCTTTCGATTCGACGCTGCCGGAAAGCCGGATGGTTCAGGCACGCCGGATCGCCGTCTCCTTTTTGCCGGGCAAGCTGCGTGATCATTGGTTTTCCTGGCGCCTGCGCAGCGCGAAGCGCGCGGCCGGCATCGACGTGCTCATCGGCTGCAATCGTGTCGATTCGTCGGAAATCGCAATTTGCGGCGGCACGCACCTTGGTTTTCTGAAGGCGATCGGCCGCACGCCCAAGCGGTCCGACCGCTGGCAGATTGCGTTGGAGGCGCGGCAGTACGCACGCGCCCAGGTCGTCGTGGCCCATTCCGTACAGATGCGCGACGAGCTGTACGCGTTGTATGGCCTGGACGAAGCGAAAGTGCGCGTCATGTTTCCCCCGGTCGATGCATCGCGCTTTCAGCCGTGCGAGCCGGCCGAGCGTGCCGCGTTGCGTCAGCGGTTCGGATTCGCCGATCACGAAATCGTGCTGCTGTTTCCGTCGAGCAGCCATGATCGCAAGGGGCTGCCTCTGATCGAAGCCGCTTTGCGCGATCTCGATCTGCCAGTCGTCGTTGCGGTGGCGGGGCGCAAGGCTGCGTCGGCCGATCCGCGCATCCGCTATATCGGCTACGTCAAGGATCTCGAACAAGCGTACCGTGCGGCCGATTTCACGATTCTCGCGTCGAAGTACGAGCCGTTCGGCTTGGTCGGCGTTGAATCCGCGATGTGCGGTACGCCCGTTATTCTCTCGGACAACATCGGCTGCTGCGATGCCATTGCGGGCCACGCCAAATCGGTATTCAAGGCGGGCGATGTGAACGATTTGCGCGCGACGCTGAACCGCGTCGTCCAATCGAGGCGCCGCGAACCGATCCGCGCGCCGGCCGAATTCGCCCGTGACGCCTTGCAGTATGACGCCGCGCTGGCGGCGCACGTCCGCTCCCTTCTCGAACTCGCCGCGCAAGTCGTTGCGGGCAGCGCGGCCCGTTCGGCGGCGCGGGCCGTGACGGCATCAAGCGATGGTCATCCACAGTCGAATCCGTGAAACGCATCCTCGTCATCCGCATCGATTTTCTTGGCGACATGGTGTGCACTACACCGTTGCTGCACGCGCTCAAGCGGAAATGGCCGGCCGCGGAAATCCATGTGCTTGCCAACAAAGCCAATCGGGCGATACTCGAGGGGAACCCTGACGTCAGCGTCGTGCATACCTACGTCTATAGCAAGCAGTGCGAGCGCAACGAGCGGCCGGGCCGGTTCAGCGCGATCGTCAATCGTCTTGCTTTGATCCGGCGCCTACGCCGCCTGCGCTTCGACATGCTGATCGTGCCCAACGGCGGTATGCACAAGAACAGTATCCAATTCGCCCGGCAGCTGCGGGTGCGCGATTGCCGGTGGCACGATGCGGAAACCGAATTCGACGATCGCAAGCCCGGCCATCGTGCCACCCGCCCCATGCAGCACGAAGCGCTTTCGGGCTTCCGTCTGGTGCCGGAGCTTGCTCCGGCCGATGTCGGAACGCTCAAACCCTACGTGTACCCGGAGCGCTCGCTGCAGGCGAAATGGCAGGCGGTGCTAGGGGATAAGCCGCTGCCGCGAGTCGGGCTGTTCGTGTCGAACAAGGCCGAGCAGCGGCGATGGCCCGAGGACAAGTGGCTCGAATTGGTGCATGCGCTCGACGGCCGGGCCGATATCGTGATTTTTCGTGATCCGATCGATCGTCTTGCCTCGCAACGTCTGGCGGCCTCGTCCGCGCGCGTCGTAGAGCCTCCGACGGTACCCGATCTGATCGCGGCGATGAGCCTGCTCGACGTTGTGGTGTCGGCCGACAGTGCGCCTGTCCATCTCGCGGCAGCGCTGAATTTGAGCGTCGTCGCCTTCTTCGAAGACCGTCCGGAGAAATACTTGCGCTGGTATCCCCTGGGGATTCGGCACGTTCTGTTGCGCGCCGGCCCCCGCGTCGACGCCATTTCGCCGGATGCAGCGGCCGAAGGGGTCGTCCAATTGCTGGCAGAGCACGTATCGGTGCCGGAATTACGCACCGATGAAGTACAGGCATGACGGGTTCGCCCTCGCGACAGGGGCCAGGAGCACAGGCGGGCGGCCATGTGCGACCGGATATAATGCCGGTTTGCTCACGGCCTGCGGCCGCGCGCCCGCTTGCTCGACCAGGCGCGTTGCCATGCCAACCGATGTAGGAAGTTCGATTCGATGAATACCGCAAGAACGTTGGGTATCGTTGCAACCGCGGCGCTCGCCCTGTCTCCCGCCCTGATGCTGTCGATGAGGGGGGGGACGGGCTACTGTTTTTTTGTTATTTTCGCGCTCTCCCTCGTTTACTTGTGCAATGCCGAGCACCGGGAGCACGCGGGGCAGGTGTATCGTCGAAATCGATTGTGGATTTGGGCCATGCTCGGCATGCCGCTCGTCGTTTTGTTCCAGATCGTCGTGCTGCGGACGGGCACGTTCCCCGCGCTGGATCCTCTCTTGCGGCTGGCGCTCGTGGTCCCGGGTTTCTTCTTGCTTTCGTCGTTGGAATCGCGGCAGTTGCGATACGTGGGTTGGGGCTGCGTAGCGGGCGCCTTGTGGGCGGCCGCATGGACGCTGTATCAGATCACGCATCCCGATGTCGCGTACGGCTCGGGGCGCGTCGGTAACACCTTTACGAACCCGATTCCGTTTGGCGATACCGCGCTCGTCCTCGGTTTCCTGGCGTTCGGCGCGCTGAATCGCGGCGGCTCGGCCAAGTGGCCGGAAATCGCTATCCGGGCTTTGGCGCTCGTGGCCGGGTGCTATGCATCGTATGCATCGGGTGCGCGGGGCGGCTGGCTTGCGGTGCCGTTTCTCGTTTGGGCGGCGATTACGGGCCGGCACTGGTTCGTCAAGGCACGCTTGCCTGTCCTGTGCGTTTTAGTCGTTTGTCTGGCCGGGGTCGCGAGCACGAGCGTTGTGCGCACGCGCGTGCTGGCGATCGGCTCGGATCTCCATGCGCTGAAACAGGGCGACTCGGATACATCGACCGGTACGCGGCTCGATCTTTGGCACGCCGCTGTAAGACTGTATGCGCAACACCCCGTGTTCGGGGTGGGGCGCGGCCGGCTGGAATCCGCGATGCGTTCGCTCGTAGAGAAAGGCGAGGGCCCCCCGGAGATCATCAATGGGCGTGCTCATAGCGAGTTCTTCTCCGTGCTCGCCGAAATGGGAACGGTTGGCGTGTTCGCGCTGTTTTCGTTGTACGCCGGAACGTTCGTCCCGTTCTGGCGCGAACGGCACAATAAGGACGCGCACATTGCAACGGCGGCCTATATGGGGATGATGCTCGTCGGCACCACGGTGATCTGCGGGTTGACCATCGATGTCCTCACACTCGTCATGAATGCGGCGTTCTTTGCCTTGACCGGCGCCACGTTGCTGGCGTGGATCGAGGCGCGCAAGCGCGAGCTGGGCAATACCGGCGCCGCCGCCGTGACGGCGGTCGATGTTCCGCAAGACGCCTATGTCAGCGGTGCGCCAAGTGTGTCGATCCGTGGCGTTCGAGATCAAAAAAACGTCTCGGCCGGCACATGACTGAACGCCTCGATCCAGCGTCGAGCGCACCCGCGCGGCCGCTGCGCATCCTGTTCCATCTCGACGATTTCGGCCGCGGGGGCACGGAGACGGCCTTGATTGCCTGGCTGGCTGCGCTCGATCGCCGCTGGTTCGAACCGAGTCTGGCGGTGACCTTCCCCACGGACGATTTCGACCACTGGCGGGCGCAGGGCTTCCCGGCGGACGTGCCGGTGCACATCCTCGCGTCGTCGCCATGGATGCACCGGCTGCATCAGACGCAACGGGAGCGCAAGCTCGGCTTCGGCGAGAAACTGCTGTTCAAACTATTGACGCATGGGGCGATTCGGCCGATGGTCGCGCGGCGTTTCCTGAAACTTGCCCGTGGCGCCGATGCGGTTTGCGATTTCGATTTGACGTTCCGGCGTATCGCCGGGCGCGGCTCGATTCCATGGCTCGGTGTCAGTCATTACAGTTTTTCGGTGCGCTGGGCGCAAAAGAGCGCCGCCTACCTGTCGCGCAGAATCAGGCAATTGGAGCGTTATACGGCAATCGGTGTGCTGGCCCCCGCTATGCGGCGTGAGGCCGAGCGGTTTTTCGCCGGCCGGTCGACCACGATCGTCGACTTGCCGAACGTATTCGATCTCGACGACATTCGGCGGCGTGCGGATGCAGAAGTCGAGTTGCCAGCGATGCCGTACATTGTCTGCTCGGCAAGGCTGGATGAGGGACAAAAAGATCATCGCACCTTGCTCCGGGCCTATGCGCTCGTTCGCTCTCGGGGCGTGGCCGTGGGCGATCTCGTCTTGCTCGGGGAGGGTCCCGCTCGTGGCGCGCTGGAAGGGCTGGCCGCCGAGCTTGGAATCGCCCCGTTCGTTCGTTTCCTCGGCTTCTGCTCGAATCCCTTTCCGTATGTGCGCGCGGCCGACATGCTGATCTTGAGCAGCCGTTATGAAGGCTTGCCCATGGTGTTGGCCGAAGCGATGGCACTCGGTACGCCTGTGATCGCCACCGATTGCCCGACGGGTCCCCGGGATTTGCTCGGCGATGGCGCGGGATTGCTTGTCGCGCCCGGCGATGCCGAGGGGATGGCGGACGCGATTGAGCGGTTTGTCGTCGATCCGGTATTACGCGAAGCATCGGTCAGGAACGCCACGGCCAAGGTCGAGACCTTGGCGCCGCCCAGCGCCAATCGGCGCATGTTGTCCGTCATGGAGAGCATGATGAGCCGTTCCGGGCGGTCTGCCGCGCAAGAGCAGCAGTCGATACCGGCTATGCACGCGCGCGCGGACAACGAACACATATCGGCGCGCTGATGATCATGAGCCGGACGTCCCCACTTTCGTTCGCCCATCCTCCTCGTACGGTGCTCGTCGTCTGTACGCAGCGTATCGGCGATGTCCTGCTCAGCACTGCGCTGGTTCGTTCGATCAAACGGCAATGGCCGCAGGCGCAGATCGACATGCTCGTCTACCAAGGGACCGACGGCGTGCTCGAAAACAACCCGGATCTGCGCCGCGTCATAGGCGTCGCGCGTCATGCGCCGCTCTATCGCCGGCTCGTCGACGCGGCGCGCCTGTGGGGGCGGTACGATCTCGCCTGCGCCACCATCGGCTCGTCCACGAGTCGTCTGTACGCGTGGGCGGCGGCGCGCAAACGCGTCGGGCTCATGGAGCCGCACCGAGCCAACCGCTTGAGCCGCTTTCTGCTCAACCGTACCGCACTGGACGAACACAAGCGCGTCCATACGGTCACGAGCAACCTCGCACTGACGCAGTTGATCGGCGTTTCACCGCTTGCCGAAGTGGTCGCTCCCGGCGTGGCCGACGAACCGGGCAAGCGTGCCGCGTTCGAGGCCCGGCTCGCGCCTTTGCAGGGGCGTCCGTTCGCGGTCCTGCACCCGTATCCGATGTACCGCTATAAGCAATGGCGGTTGGACGGATGGGTCGCGATGATCGGTTGGCTGCGCGATCGGGGCTACGCTGTGGCATTGAGCGGAGGTCCGGCTGCCGCCGAGGTCGAATACGCGGCAAGTGTCGCCGCAGCGGCGGGCGAGCCCGTCTTGAATCTTGTCGGTGAGCTCCGCCTGGGAGAGACGGCCGAGTTGATCCGGCGTGCCAGGCTTTTCATCGGGCCGGATACAGGTGCGACCCATATCGCGGCAGCCAGCGGTACGCCCACGCTTGCCTTGTTCGGCCCGTCCAATCCGGTCCGCTGGGGCCCCTGGCCTGCCGGATGGCCTGCCGGCCGGGAACCTTGGCAGCATGTCGGGTCTGGGCAACGAGGCAACGTCTATTTGCTACAGGGCGAGGGTGAATGCGTGCCCTGTGGCTTCGAGGGCTGCGATCGGCACCGTGATAGCGAAAGCCAGTGCCTGACCGGAATGGAGGTTTCGCGTGTCATCAAGGCGGCGGCCCAGTTGCTCGACTTGCCGCAGCCGGATGGCACGCGCGGCCCAGCCGCCGCGATTCGGGTCAAGATCGATCACGGTTGAGCTTCGATGCCGGAGCCCGAAGCCCGATCGTCACGCCTTATCGCGTCCGCCCCGCGCCGCCAGCGATAGCTTGAGAAACCGGTAATACACGGTTTCGGCGTTGAATATCGCGATCATGAACCCGCTTCGCCCGTCCAGGATGCCGCCTCTGAGCAGATAGGTGCGCAGGAACGCCCACATACCGCGCAGCACGGCCCGCGCAAAACCGCCGCGCTTACCGGCCGCGTGGCGTTGGCGTGCGCCGGCGCTCGAGTAGGCATCCACCTTACGCAGAACCGTCTCGAAATCGTCGTAGGAATAATGCAGCAGCTTGCCGGCGAGCCGTTCGACACGGCCGTCGAATACGAGCCGCTCATGCACCAGATCGTCCGAGAAGCGGGCCGCACCGCGTTTGAACAAGCGCGGCACCCAGTCCGGATACCAGCCGCTATGACGCACCCAATGCCCGCAAAAGCTCGAGAGCCGATCGAGCGCGTAAATATCGGCGAGCGGTGCATCGATGGCTTGGCGGATGGATGCGGCCAGTTCGGGCGTCACGACTTCGTCCGTATCGATCGAGAGGATCCAGTCGGTGTCGAGTTCGGCGACCGCGCGGTTTTTCTGCGGACCGAAGCCAGGCCAGGCGGGCGCGACGACGACGCGGGCCCCGAACCTGCGTGCGATCGAAACCGTTTCGTCGGCACTGCCGCCGTCGACGACAACGATGTCATCGGCGAAGCGCAGCGCCTCCAGGCATTGAGCGAGCCTTGCTTGCGCGTTGAGCGCGATGATCGCGACGCCTAGCGAGGCGCGCGGCGTGCCAGCGGGTGCGGTCTGCGGCGAATTCACGGCGGAGGGGCTCAATGGCGGGGAAGGTGGCGGAAAAGGCGCCAGTATACCGACCGCGGATGGGCCGCGGCACCCGTGGCCTTTGGCCAGCGGCTTTATAATGTCTCGCTTTCCAGCCCTCGGGCGCGCGTCTCGCGTGTTGTGCGGCGGCGCGGGGAATGTCTTGTCGCGCCGGCCTTCGGCGCGTATGCGCGAAACGGCCCATGCAGCGGCGGGTACGCGCAACCACCTAAGGAACACATTGGAAAACCGAGCCACTTTGAGAAAAACGATCGGCGGCGAGCAATCGTCGACGCCGGCCGTCCTGCGGCGGTTGTGGCCGTATCTGAAGCCTGTCGTCTGGGTGCTGGTGCTCGCCATCGCGTCGATGGGCCTGTCCGCGGCCACCGACGCCGGTATCCCCGCGTTGCTCAAGCCGCTGCTCGATCACGGCTTCGGCCAGCATGCGAGCAACCATGCGGCGTGGTACGTCCCGCTTGCGGTGATCGGGCTGGCGATCGTGCGCGGCGTGTCGCAGTATGCGTCCCAATATCTGCTTTCGTACGTATCGAACCGCATCTTGCTGCAGCTGCGGCTCGACATGTTCCAACGGATGATCCACACGAGCGCGACGTTCTTTCAACGCGAGACGGCGAGTACCGTCATCAACGC
This sequence comes from Trinickia sp., assembly GCF_051961175.1. Classification (GTDB taxonomy): domain Bacteria; phylum Pseudomonadota; class Gammaproteobacteria; order Burkholderiales; family Burkholderiaceae; genus Trinickia. The sequence goes on from NZ_JBQCDN010000223.1 coordinate 9,141, forward strand.
GATCGTCTTCGAGGTCAATCAGATTCTGGGTGTGCTGACGAGCGTGATGGTGACGCTCGTGCGCGATTCGCTGTCGGTCGTCTTCCTGCTGGGCTATCTGTTCTATTTGAATTGGCGCTTGACGCTCATCGTCGCGCTGATTTTGCCCGGCATCGGCTGGCTCGTGAGCAAGATCAACCGGCGGCTGCGCCGGCTGGGCCGCGAGCAGCAAAACCTGACGAACGAACTGTCGTACATCGTCGAGGAAACGGTCGCCGGCTACAAGGTCGTGAAGATCCACAACGGCGAGACCTACGAGATGAATCGCTTCGAGGCGATGAGCCAGCGTCTGCGCGGTTATGCCATGCGCATGACGGTGGCGGGCGGGCTCGCTCAGCCGCTCACGCAGATTCTCGCCTCGTTCGCGCTCGCGATCGTCATTACGATCGCCGTCCTCCAGTCCGCGCACAATCAAACGACGGTCGGCGGCTTCGTGGCCTTCGTCACGTCGATGCTGCTCGTCATCTCGCCGCTCAAGCATCTGATCGACGTGAATCAGCCGCTGCAGCGCGGCGTGACGGCGGCCGAATTCATCATCGGCCTGATAGACGAGCCGCTGGAGCCTGCGGGCGGCACGACGCCGCTGAAAAACGCGCGCGGCGAAATCGAATTCGACGACGTGACGTTCACCTACGGCGCCACGGACCGCCTGACGCTCGATCACGTCTCGTTCGTGGCCAAACCCGGCGAAATGATCGCGCTGGCCGGCCCGTCGGGCAGCGGCAAGACAACGCTCGTCAATCTGCTGCCGCGCTTTTTTGCGCCGACGGGCGGGCGGATTCTCGTCGATGGGGTACCGATTCACGAATACGACTTGCACGATCTGCGCAGCCAGATCGCCATGGTGAGCCAGGATGTCGTGCTGTTCAACGACACGATCGCTGCCAACGTCGCTTATGGCGGCACCGCCGATCGTGCGCGCGTGCAGGCGGCGCTCGCTGCGGCGAACCTGTGGGATACGGTTCAAGCCATGCCGGAAGGGATGGATACCCACGTCGGCGGCAACGGCATGCGGCTCTCGGGCGGCCAACGTCAGCGTCTGGCGATCGCGCGCGCGCTGTACAAGGACGCGCCGATTCTGATTCTCGACGAAGCCACGTCCGCGCTCGATTCCGAGTCCGAACGCCATGTGCAAGCCGCGCTCGAGACGCTGATGAAAGGGCGCACGACGCTCGTCATCGCGCACCGGCTGTCGACGATCGAGCGTGCCGATCGCATCCTCGTCATGGAAGCAGGCCGTATCGTCGAGCAAGGCAGCCACGATGCGCTGGTCCGGCAAGACGGCTTGTATGCGCATCTGCATCGGATTCAATATCAGCAGCAGGCTGCCTGAGCGAGCATCGCGGGCGGTGTTTCCGAATGGGCGGCGCAAGGGCGAAACGGACGTCGAGCGAGGATGCGTATGGCTCGTCGCCGTGCTGAGTTGAGCCGGCCGCTCACCGCTCGGTATCGGGGGCGGTTGGATCGTGTGCTGTGCGTCACACGCCGCTCGTGACGAGCGGCAGGACAGTCAAATCGGGATGCGTGCCGTCGACGATCGTCCGGCCGATATGCATGCCTTCGTCGAGCGCATCCGCTGCGCTGGCGAAGCTCACATCGCCGTCCGCGTGGAACGGCACCGCATGGCCGGGCAGCTTCGGATCGGCGCCCGGATGGCAGACATATCCGATATACGTGTAGCTTTCCGCGGCCGGCTTCGACGCCGGCGTGCGGTCTTCCTGATCTCGGGTCAGCGGCGCCACATGGATTTCAAATCCTTCGTATTGCATCATCTGCCAGAGCGCGTCTTCTTCGGGCATCTCGTTTCTCCGGTGCCGGATACGATTCTTCGGTCAGGGTTTCGCTATTCGCTATTCGACAGCAGCTGCTAGTGCCCTAGCGGGTCGCGTCAATGCCGATGTCTGAGCCTGTCCCAAAGCCGGGTGTTATCCATCCGGTGCAACCATCGGGCCCTTTGGTGTTCGCGATGGTAGTGCGATGCAACGATGATGACGACGGCGATCAGCAGCACGATACCGACGACAAGGTCCGAGACCGGTTGAGCCATGGCGCTCTCCTTGCAAGCTCCTTCCTAATCAAAATTCTAGGAGATTTCGCTACGAGCGCAGGACGCGTTCGTTGATCGATGTGACCCGTATTACGAATGCCTGCAGAGCGGAGGCTGGCGTACAGGTTGCGTATTACAGTGGCCATTACACCTTTTACGCGCCGACACAACTCTGGGCCGAACGCGACGAGGGCCGCGCCAATCTAACGGGCAACAGGAGGAGAGGATCATGAGCAAGTCGTTCGGCATCCTAACGGTATCCCTTGCTGCCGTGGCGGTGAGCGCGTCGCTGACGGGGTGTGTCGTCGCGCCCGCACAGCCAGCGTACTACGGATATGGGGGCGATTATTACGCCCCCGGCTACGCCTACTACCCAGCGTACGCCGAGCCCTCCATCGGGATCGGCTTCGGGTTCGGAGGGGGCGACCACGACCACGGTCACTGGCGCGGACATGATCGCAGCGGGTGGCACGAGCGCGGCGGGTGGCACGATCGCCGTTGAATAGGCAAAGGGCGGCCAGGCCGCCCTTTTCGATGACATTTCGTCCGCCGCCGACGATGATCGACGAACGGGGGCGATGTGCCCCCGCAGCATTACATCAGCACGATGTCGTACTGCTCCTGACTCAGATTCGACTCCACCTGTAGCGACACGGGCTTGCCGATGAAATCGATCAGCATCGCTAAATGCTGGGATTCCTCGTCGAGAAACAAGTCGATCACCTGCTGCGACGCCACGACGCGAAACTCGCGCGGATTGAACTGCCGCGACTCCCGCAAGATTTCCCGCAGCACGTCATAGCAGACGGTGCGCGGCGTCTTCACCTGGCCTTTGCCCTGGCATACCGGGCATGGCTCGCAGAGCACATGCGCGAGCGATTCGCGCGTCCGCTTGCGCGTCATCTCCACCAGCCCAAGCTGCGAGAAGCCGTTTACCGTCGAGCGCGTGCGATCGCGCGAGAGCGCCTTTTTCAACTCGCCGAGCACGGCATCGCGATGTTCCGCGTTCTCCATGTCGATGAAGTCGATGATGATGATGCCGCCGAGGTTGCGAAGCCGCAGCTGCCGCGCGATCGTATGCGCGGCTTCGAGATTCGTCTTGAAGATCGTGTCGTCGAAATTGCGCGCACCGACGTAGCCGCCGGTATTGACGTCGATCGTCGTCATGGCCTCGGTCTGATCGATCATCAAATAACCGCCCGATTTCAAATCTACGCGGCGCGAGAGCGCACGCTGAATCTCGGTTTCGATGTTGTAAAGATCGAACAGCGGCCGCTCGCCCGTGTAGTGATGCAGCTTCGAACTCACGGCCGGCGTGAATTCGGCGGCGAACTCGGCCAGCATTTGGTACGTTTCGCGCGAATCCACTTGAATGCGCGAGGTCTCATCCGTCACGAAGTCCCGCAGCACGCGCTGCGACAGGTTCAAATCCTGATAGAGCAGGCTGGTGGGCGGCAAACGCTGCGCTTGCGCGACCACCGTCGCCCAGGTCTTGCGCAGATAGGCGACATCGCTCGCGAGCTCTTCGCTCGTCGCATCTTCCGCGATCGTGCGCACGATGTAGCCGCCTTTTTCGTCAGCCGGCAGCACGGCCGTCAAGCGCGCGCGGATCGCCTCGCGCTCGGCCTCGCTTTCAATCTTTTGCGAGATACCGATATGCGGCTCTTGCGGCAGATAGACGAGCGTGCGGCCTGCGATGCTGATCTGGGTGGACAGGCGCGCGCCTTTCGTCCCGATCGGATCCTTGATCACCTGCACCGTGAGCGTCTGGCCTTCGAACACGATCTTTTCGATCGGCTGCTGCGGGCTCGCATGCTCGCCGGCCAGGCGCGGATGCCAAATATCCGCCACGTGCAAAAAGGCGGCGCGCTCGAGACCGATGTCGATGAACGCGGACTGCATGCCCGGCAACACGCGCACGACCTTGCCGAGATAGACGTTGCCAACGCGGCCGCGAGAGAGGGTGCGCTCGACGTGCAGCTCTTGGACCGCGCCTTGCTGGATCAGCGCGACGCGCGTCTCTTGCGGCGTGACATTGATTAGGATTTCTTCGTTCATGTCGGCCTCCCGACCCCCAAGAGGACTTTCTTCGGGCGCCGGTTCCGCCCCAAGGCAGGCCGAGCCCCCTCGGGGGGCAGTGAACGCAGTGAGCGAGCGGGTCGTGTCATATCGGCTTCAGAAATCGACGCGCGCCTGACGGAGCAGGGCGGCTGTCTCAAATAGGGGCAGACCCATGATACCGGAATAGGATCCTTCGATTCGCTCGATGAACGCAGCGGCACGGCCTTGAATGCCGTAGGCGCCCGCTTTGCCGAGCGGTTCGCCCGTGACGGCATAGCGTGTGAGCTCAGGGAGCGAGGCTTGGGCGAAACGCACTATCGAGCGCGAAAGCGCGGGTGGCAGCAGCGTACCCTCCGCATCGACGACAGCCAGCGCGGTCAGCACTTCATGCTCGCGCCCGGCGAGCCTGACCAGCATCTCGACGGCATGTTCGACATCGCTCGGCTTGCCGAGGATGGCCCCATCGATCGTGACCGTTGTGTCAGCCACGAGGATCGGTGCCCATGCATGGCCGCTTGCCTCGAGGCGCGCGCGAGCCGCCTCGGCCTTGGCTACGCATACGCGCTGCACATACGCCGTCGCTCCTTCGCCCGCACGCTCCGCTTCGAGCGCTTCGGCATCTTCCTCGGGGCGGGGCAGCAGCAATTCGAACCGAACGCCGAGCTGCGCCAGCAGTTCTTGCCGGCGCGGGCTCTGCGAAGCGAGATAAACGAAGGGGTACGGACTCAGGCGGGCAGGGGAATCGGACTGCGGCATATCGTGTCGTTCTCGTTGGGCGTAGGCGCCCGGTCATGAGAACGGACGCCGCATCAGACGCGGTGATAGGGATGATTCTGCGTGATGCTCCACGCGCGGTAAAGCTGTTCCGCAAGAAGCACGCGCACCATGCCATGCGGCAGGGTCAGACTCGACACGCGCAGCAATAGTTCGGCGCGCGCCTTGACCTCCGGATCGAGGCCGTCCGCGCCGCCGATCACGAACGCCACGTCGCGGCCTTCGCGCTGCCAGTCGGGCAGGGCGCCGGCCAATTGCATGGTCGTCCAGTCACGGCCTCGTTCGTCGAGCGCTACGACGCGCGCACCTTTCGGCAATGCGGCTTCGATCCGTTGGCGCTCGGCCGCCATGACGCTTTGCGCCGAGCGGCCGCCGCTACGCTGCTCCGGTTTGATCTCGCGCAGTTCGATACGCAATTCAGGCGGCATCCGCTTCGCATATTCGTCGAAGGCGGTCGAAATCCAATCGGGCATCTTATGGCCGACGGCCAGAATGTGGAGTTTCATCGTCGGTCGAAGCCTAGCAGCCATTGAGCCACGGCGATCGTGCCGTGCTCGGCGCGGGTGGTGGCGTCGTTACTTGGCGCTCGTCTTACGGGCCGGACTCTTGCGAGCCGGGGCCTTGCGCGCGGGCTTGGCCACGGGCGCGGCTTGTTCCTCTTCGTCGTCGTCTTCCGCCTCGCTCGCCCGGGCACCCGCGAACGGGCTCGTGCTCGTGAGCTTCACGCGCACAGGCTTATCGCCCCAGATTTCTTCGAGGTTGTAGTACTGGCGCAGCGCCGGCTGCAGGATGTGCACAATCGCATCGCCGCAGTCGACGAGCACCCATTCGCCGATGTCCTCGCCTTCGGTGCTGACGATGTCACCGCCGGCTTCCTTGACCTTTTCGCGGACGCTGGAGGCCAGCGCCTTCGTTTGCCGGTTCGAATTGCCGCTTGCGACGACAACGCGGTCGAACAGCTCCGTCAGATGGCTCGTGTTGAAGACTCGAATGTCTTGCGCCTTGACGTCTTCGAGACCGTCTACGATCGCGCGTTGCAGTTTGCGGATATCCATGTTTACGGGTGATACAAGTGATGTTGAAGAATATAGTCCCAGACGGCCTCGGGAATCGGCTCGGCCGCCGCGGGCGCCGCATCGGACGCTGCCGTACCGGCCGCCGCACTATCGTGCGCGAGCCGGGCTTTCACATGGGCCCGAATGTCGGTGGCCGAGACGTCGAATGCAAGCGTGTCGTCGATCAGCAGATGTCCGGCGCTCGTGCTGCGCAGCGTGGCGGCGTCCGCCCGCCGAGGACCGAGTTCCGCTGCCAGCGACGGCGACAAGCTCGTCAGGTCGAAACCGGGCCGCGTCGCCGCGCAGACATGGGCGAATTCGAACAGCCGATGCCAATCGCGCCACGTATCGAGCCGCAGCAGCTGATCCGCGCCGATGAGCAACGAAAGCGACGCGTTGGGCCCCTCGCGAGCCCGCCACCGCGCCAGGGTTTCCACCGTGTAAGTGGGCCCGTCCTGCTCGATTTCTTCGGTTGCCACAGTGACGGCGGCGCCCGGCAGCACCAGCGAGGCCGCGGCGGCGCGCGTCATGGCCAAACGATGCTGCGCCGCGGACACGCCCGATTTCTGATACGGCTGCCCGGCCGGCAGCAGGACGAGTTCCGTGAGCGCCAACTGCTCGGCGAAGCGGCGCGCGAGCGCGAGATGTCCGTTGTGAATCGGATCGAACGTGCCCCCGAGCAGGCCGACGCGGCGCGGCAGCATCGGCCGCGCCGCGTGGGCAGGATGGGAGAGGGCGGTGGCGGTCGAGATCAGATGTCGGTCCTCGTCGATCGGTCGGGGCTGACTGACTCAAGGCGCATTTCGCCCAAGGCGTCAGCCGCAAGGCGCGGGGCTCGGCGTTCAATCACACCCAATCCCGCGGCTTCAGAAAATCGCTGTAAAGCCGCGCCTCGGGCGAGCCGGGTTCGGGCTGCCAGTCGTAACGCCAGTTTGCCGTGGGCGGCATCGACAGCAGAATCGATTCGGTGCGCCCGCCGCTTTGCAATCCGAACAGTGTGCCACGGTCGTACACGAGGTTGAACTCGACGTAGCGGCCGCGCCGATATCCTTGGAAATCGCGCTCGCGTTCGCCATACGGGGTCGCACGCCGCTTTTCCAGCAGCGGGAGATAGGCGCCGACGAACGCGTCGCCGACGCTTTGCATCATCGCGAACGAGCGCTCGAAGCCGAGTTCGTCGAAATCGTCGAAGAAGATACCGCCGACACCGCGCGTTTCGCCGCGGTGCTTCAGAAAAAAGTAGTCGTCGCACCAGCGCTTGAAGCGCGGATAGAGATCCGGCCCAAACGGCGCCAGCGCATCCCGACAGGCGCCGTGGAAATGCGCCGCATCTTCTTCGAAGCCGTAATAGGGCGTCAGATCCATGCCGCCGCCGAACCAGAACACGGGCGCTTCGCCTTCTTTGGTGGCCGCCAGCATGCGCACGTTCATATGCGCGGTCGGGCAGTACGGATTGCGCGGATGCATGACGAGCGAAACGCCCATCGCTTCGAAGCCGCGGCCGGCCAAGTGCGGCCGCAGCGCGGTGGCGGACGGCGGAAGCTTGTCGCCGGCCACGTCCGAAAACCCGACGCCGCCGCGTTCGATCACCGTGCCGCCCTCGAGGATGCGCGTCACGCCGCCGCCACGCAGGCGGTCTCCCGCGGGGCGCTGCCAGGCATCGACGCCGAACGGCGTACCGTCGAGCGCGCCGAGTGCATCCGCAATGCGCGTTTGCAGGCCTTGCAGGTAGCTGCGGACGGAAGAAACGTCGTAAGTTGTATCGGACATGGTATGACGCACGCAAAGGTGGCGAAAACCGGGCCCCGTCAGCGGCCCGGGGCATCGAGGGCGCCGGCGCGAAACCGGCCGGCGCTCAGGCTCAGTGCTTGCGGTTCAGCGCCCGGTAGCCGATATCGCGGCGATACTGCATGCCGTCGAACGAGATTTGATTGATCGCTTCATAGGCGGCCGATTGCGCGCCGCGTACCGAATCGGACAAACCGACCACGCACAGCACCCGCCCGCCCGCGGTGACGAGTTTACCGTCAACGAGCGCCGTGCCCGCATGGAACGTGACCGCGGTATCGGTTTCGGGCGGAATACCGTTGATGCGATCGCCCTTGCGCGGCGTGTCGGGGTAGTGGTGCGCGGCGAGCACGACACCGAGCGCCGTGCGGCGGTCCCACGTGAGTTCCACGGTATCGAGCGTGCCGGCGATCGCGCTTTCGATCACCTTCGAGAAGTCCCCCTTCAGACGCGCCATGATCGGCTGCGTTTCGGGATCGCCCATGCGGCAATTGAATTCAAGCGTCTTCGGGTTGCCTTCGCTATCGATCATGAGCCCCGCGTAAAGAAAGCCCGTGTAGCGGATCCCTTCCTTTTCCATGCCGCGCACCGTCGGCAAGATGATCTCGCGCATGACACGCGCATGCAGCTGGGGCGTGACGATCGGGGCCGGCGAGTAGGCGCCCATGCCGCCCGTGTTCGGGCCTTGATCGTTGTCGAGCAGGCGCTTGTGGTCCTGGCTCGAGGCCAGCGGGAGCACATGCTTGCCGTCCACCATGACGATGAAGCTCGCTTCCTCGCCCGCCAGGAACTCTTCGACGACAACGCGCGCGCCGGCATCGCCGAGCTTGTTATCGGCGAGCATCATATCGATGGCCGCGTGGGCTTCATCGAGCGTGGCCGCCACCACCACGCCTTTACCGGCGGCCAGACCGTCGGCCTTGATGACGATCGGGGCGCCCTTGCGATCCACATAGGCGTGGGCCAGCGCGGCATCGGAGAACGTTGCGTATTCGGCCGTCGGAATGCCGTGGCGCTTCATGAACGCCTTGGCGAAATCCTTCGAGCTTTCGAGCTGCGCCGCTTCCTTCGTCGGCCCGAACACTTTCAGGCCGCGCTGGCGGAAGACGTTGACGATCCCCGCGGCGAGCGGCGCTTCGGGGCCGACGACGGTCAGCGCGATCTGCTCGCTTTCCGCGAAATCGGCGAGCGCATCGATATCGGTGATAGCGATATTGCGCAGACGCTCGTCGGTTGCCGTGCCGCCGTTGCCGGGCGCGACGTAGACGAGCTGCACCCGCGGCGATTGCGCGAGCTTCCAGGCGAGCGCGTGTTCCCGGCCGCCCGAGCCGACGACGAGTAGTTTCATAGAATGTTTCCCGAAGACCTAAAAGAGGGCGGCCGGCGCATGGAGCCCGGCCGCGATGTCGTTGCCTTGCGCCCGGCGCCTGTCCTGCCGACTGTGCCGGGCGCAGGCGCGTGGTGCATCGTTACTCGTCCGCGATCGACGCGTTCGTGTAGACCTCTTGCACGTCGTCGAGATTTTCGAGGGCGTCGAGCAGCTTCTGCATCTTCACGGCATCGTCGCCCGCGAATTCGACTTCCGTCTGCGGCTTCATCGTCACTTCGGCGAGTTCAGCCTTGAACCCGGCGGCTTCGAGCGCTTGCTTCACTTTCGAGAAGTCGTTCGGGCCGCACAGCACTTCGATACTGCCGTCGTCGTTCGTGACGACATCGTTCGCGCCCGCCTCGAGCGCCGCTTCCATGAGCGTGTCCTCGGAGGTGCCGGGGGCGAACAGGAACTGGCCGACGTGATCGAACAGGAACGAGACCGAGCCGTCCGTGCCCATGTTGCCGCCGAACTTCGAGAACGCGTGGCGCACTTCCGCGACGGTACGCGTGCGGTTGTCGGTCATCGTATCGACGATGACGGCCGCCCCGCCGATGCCGTAGCCTTCGTAGCGGATTTCTTCATAGTTCGCGCCGTCGACACCGCCCACGCCGCGCTGGATCGCGCGGTTGATATTGTCCTTCGGCATGTTGGCGTCGTAAGCCTTTTCGACGGCCAGCCGCAACCGGGGATTCGAATCGATCTCGCCGCCGCCCATGCGGGCAGCGACCTGGATTTCCTTGATGAGGCGCGTCCAGACCTTGCCGCGCTTGGCGTCCGCTGCGGCCTTCTTGTGCTTGATGTTGGCCCATTTCGAGTGACCAGCCATACCTTTCTCCGTGGCGCGTGCCGATGCGGCACACGCATGATGCGTTTTTGTCGGTTGCGAATCGTGCGAGCCGGTCAGTCTTGCCGTGGCTCGGTGCAGGTGCCGGGCGGCGTGTCGCGCGTATCTGGCGAATGTCGCAAAAGTCGCGAAAAGGCGCGAATGCGGGCCGCGATGCGAATGGAACAGGCCGTCCGAAGAGCAGGCCGCGATTTTATCATGCCGGGCTGCGCGCGAGGCGCGGCCCGGCGGCGGCTCGCTCAGCGCGCAAGCGGCATGGGCGGGCCGGCGTGTGCTTACGCGGGCGCCGGGGCGCCGCGCAACGGGGGCGCGCCGTCGCCATCGCCGTTGCCGCGGAGCAGCGCGCCGAAGGCATCCGGCGTCAGCGGTTCGCCGAGGAGGTAGCCTTGCAACTGGTCGCAGCGCAGCGCTTCGAGCTTTTCCCGCTGAGAGACAGTTTCGACCCCCTCGGCCACGACGTTCATGCCCAGCGAATGGGCCAATTTGATGATAGCCGCGACGATCGCCGTGCCTTCTTCGTCGTTGGCGTCGAGTCCATCGACAAAGAAGCGATCGATCTTCAGTTGCCGCACGCGGAAGCGCTGCAGGTAGGCGAGGCTGGAGTAGCCGGTGCCGAAATCGTCGATGGCGACCTCGAAACCGCACTTCTGGAACGCATGCACCGTGTCGGCGGTGCGACGCACGTCGTGCATCGCGGCCGTTTCGGTGATCTCGAACATGATCCGTTCGGGGCCCATGCGCTCGGCCCGCACGATCTCTTGAATCGTTGCGAGCAGGTCGGGCTGCGCGAGCTGGCGCGGCGAGAGATTGATCGCCACCTTCGTCGTCTTCAATCCGGCTGCCTGCCAGCGCCGGATCTGCCGGCACGCTTCGCGTACGACCCAATAGCCGATGGGCACGATCTGTCCGTTACGCTCGGCGATCGAGATGAATTCGGCCGGCGAGAGCAGCCCCAGCGTCGGATGATTGAGCCGCAGCAGCGCCTCGGCACCGGCCAGGGCGCCATCGCGGCCGTAGAATTTCGGTTGAAACCGTAGCGAAAAGTATTTTTTGTCGAGCGCTTCATGCAGCGCTTGTTGGATCTGCAGCGTGCGCGTGGCCGCCTCGTTCATATCCGCTTCGAAGAAGCGGCACGTGCCACGGCCCGCGCGCTTGGCGGCATACATCGCCGCGTCGGCGTTTTTGAGCAGCGCTTCGACCGTATCGCCGTCGCGCGGGAACAAGGCGATCCCGATGCTGGGCGCCACTTGCAACGGCCGCTCGTCGATCCAGATCGGTTCGCGCATGCGCTCGAGCACGGCTTGCGCGACGCGCCTGGCGTCGTCGGGCAACCCCACATGCCGCACGAGTATGACGAATTCGTCGCCGCCCAAACGCGCCACGGTATCGCCCGTGCTCGCGCACTCGGTCAGGCGCCGGGCGAACGCCCGCAACACGTGATCGCCCACCGTGTGGCCGAGCGAGTCGTTGATCGTCTTGAACCCATCGAGGTCCATGAAGAGGACCGCGAACAGGCCCTTGCCATGCTTGCCGAGTTCGATCGCGCGCTCCATGTGCTCGGTCAGCGTGCGGCGATTCGGTAACTCGGTCAGCGAATCGAACGCGGCCATATAGACGATGCGGCTGTTCAATTGGGAAACCGACTGGACGAGCGAGGCCGTGCGCGCGTCGAAGCGCGAGAGCATCAGCGTCACGATCAGGATCGCGAACGTGAAGATCGAGATCGTCGTGCCGAGCCAGCGCAGATCGACGCCATTGGCCGCGCCGCAGATCGCCCCGGGCAGATAGTTGGCGGCCGCGTTGGCCGTGTAGTGCATGCCCGTGATGGCGAGCCCCATGACGACCGAGGCGGCCATGCGCTTGGGATGCACGTTCTCCTGCTCGTCGGCGCGCAGCTTGTGCGCGATCGAGAGTGCCGCGGCCGACGCGACGATGGCGATCACGATCGATGCGGCGAACAGCGCGGGGTCGTACACGATGCCGGGCTGCATTTGCATGGCGGCATCACCGGTGTAATGCATGCCGGCGATGCCCAGGCCCATGAGCACCGCGGCGCAGGCAAGGCGTTTGGGCCCGAGCGTGTCGTGGGCGATCACGCTCAACGCGAAGTACGACACGCCGATGGCGATCAGCAGCGAGCCGGCCGTGATCGTGAAGTCGTAGCCGACCGCGATCGGCAGCGTGAACGCGAGCACGCCGATGAAGTGCATCGACCAGATGCCGATGCCCATCGCACCGGCGCCGCCGGCAAGCCAAGCGTGCCGTTGCCGGCGATTCGGCAACTGTGCGATGCGGCCCGATAGATCGAGCGCGGTGTAGGAGGCGAGTGTCGCGACGACAAGCGAGAGCGCGACCAGCCAAAAATTATAAGTGCCGTGCATGACCGGACTGGCGGTGACGGGAAGGGTTTCACGTCGTTTAACGGCACGCCGGGCGTTTTTCTGATGCGAGGCAGACCCGAACGGGGCCTCGCGATGTTTAAGCGGCTGGCGTGGAATGGGCGGCCCATCGGCCGCCGCAGGTTCGCGCGCCGCCTTTGCGCGGCGCGCATATGGGGTAGTTCCCTTTTTCTGGCGTTTGATCCGGTGGGGCTTAGTTCTTGGTGCCGAAGAGGCGGTCGCCGGCGTCGCCGAGCCCCGGCACGATGTACGCGTGCTCGTTCAAATGCGAATCGAGCGATGCGACGTACAGCTTGACGTCGGGGTGCGCGTCGTGGAAGACCTGCACGCCTTCGGGCGCCGCCACGAGCGCCACGAATGAAATGTTTTCGCCCGTCACGCCGCGGCGCTTGAGCACATCCACCGCGTGGACGGCCGAATACCCTGTCGCCACCATCGGGTCGCAGAGGATGAACGTCCGGTCTTCGAGATCGGGCAGCCGGACCAGGTATTCGACGGGACGATGCTCGGCGTCGCGATAGACGCCGATGTGGCCCACGCGCGCCGACGGAATCAGTTCCAGCAAGCCATCGGACATGCCGATACCCGCGCGCAGCACCGGCACGATCGCGAGCTTCTTGCCCGCGATGACGGGCGCGTCGACTTCGACGAGCGGCGTCTCGACACGACGCGTGGTGATCGGCAGATTGCGCGTGATTTCGTAGCCCATCAGGAGCGTGATCTCCCGCAGCAGCTCGCGGAACGTGCGCGTGGACGTGTCTTTGTCGCGCATGTGGGTGAGTTTGTGCTGGATCAGCGGATGATCGAGGATGATGAGATTCGGGAAGCGGCTGTCTTGTTTCATGGCGGGGGGCGCGCGAGGCGGCGCGGCAAAGGTTATTCGGACAAGTTTACCGAAAGAAAACGGGTGCGCCGTATTCTTCTACAATCGCCCCATCGTCATCGACAGCGGGATACCACCATGGATCTTGGAATCGCCGGGCGCACCGCGCTCGTTTGCGCTGCCAGCAAGGGGCTCGGGCGCGGGTGCGCGCAGGCGCTGGCAGCCGAAGGCGTCGATCTCGTGATCGTTGCGCGCACGCGCGAAACGCTGGAGGCGACGGCCGCCGATATCCGCGCGGCAACGGGCGTATCGGTGCGTACCGTCGCTTGCGACATCACGACGCCCGAGGGGAGAGCGGCTGCACTCGCGGCGTGCCCGTCGCCCGACATCCTCGTCAACAATGCCGGCGGGCCGCCGCCGGGCGATTTCCGCCAGTTCACGCACGACGACTGGATTCGCGCGCTCGAAGCGAACATGCTGACGCCGATCGCGCTGTTGCAAGCGACGATCGACGGCATGATCGAGCGCGGCTTCGGCCGGATCGTCAACATCACGAGTTCGGCCGTGAAGGCGCCGATCGACGTGCTCGGGCTGTCGAACGGCGCGCGCTCGGGGCTGACGGGCTTCGTCGCCGGCGTCGCGCGCAAGGTCGTTCAGCACAACGTGACGATCAACAATCTGCTGCCGGGCTTGTTCGATACCGACCGTATCGCCACGACACTGACGGCGCAGGCGCAAGCCAAGGGCATCAGCGTCGATGAGGCGCGGCGCGAGCGTGCGGCCGGCATCCCGGCCCGGCGGCTCGGGCAGAGCGAGGAATTCGGCAAGGCGTGCGCCTTCCTGTGCAGCGCGCATGCCAGCTACATTACCGGGCAAAACTGGCTCATCGACGGCGGCGCGTATCCCGGAACATTCTGAATCCCGGCAGACATGCCGTGCGGCATTCTGTGAGGGGCGGGGAAGTTGGGGCAGCCCCGCGTTGTGCGTGATGTCGAGGATGGCGCTGGCCCCGTCCCGATCATCGATTTTTTCATCCGGCTTGAACAGGAAGGAGCTGTGCCATGTCCCGTTGCGTCGCGCTCATCGCGCACGACCATAAGAAAGACGACATCGTCGCCCTCGCGGGCGAGTACGCGCAGACGCTGCGCCAATGCAGGCTCATTGCCACGGGTACGACGGGCGGGCGCATAGCCGATACGCATGGCTTGACCGTCGAGCGCATGCTCTCGGGGCCGTACGGCGGCGATCTGCAGATCGGGGCGCTGTTGGCCGAGGGGAAAGTGGATCTCGTCGTCTTCCTGCGCGATCCGATGACGCCGCAGCCGCACGAACCCGATATCAACGCACTGGTTCGTGCCTGCGACGTCCATGACGTCCCGTGTGCAACGAACGTGGCCACGGCGCGGATGCTGCTCGACACGCTCGCGGCGCGCACCGCGGCGGGCTAGGGCCGGAAGTCAAGCGAACCATTCGAGCCTCGCGCTCGGCAAGGAGAAACTGCATGGCGAAAGCAATTCGAATCGAACGAACCGGCGGCCCCGAGGTGATGCAGTGGGTCGACGTCGACGTGGGCGCGCCCGGTGAGGGCCAGGTGCGGATCAAGCAGGAATCGGTCGGGCTTAACTACATCGACGTCTACTTCCGCACCGGGCAATACCCGATGCCGCTGCCCGCCGGGCTCGGCATGGAGGCGGCGGGTGTCGTCACGGAGGTCGGCGCCGGGGTGACGCGGTTCAAGACCGGCGATCGCGTCGCCTACGTCGCCCGTCCGCCCGGCGCTTATGCCGAGGAACGCGTGCTCCCGGCCGATGCGCTCGTGAAGCTGCCCGACGCCATCGGCTTCGACGAGGCGGCTTCCGCGATGCTGCAAGGGTTGACCGCGCAGTACCTGCTGCGACGCACCTATCGGGTCGAGCCCGGGCAAACGATTCTGATTCACGCGGCCGCGGGCGGGGTGGGCTTGTTCGTCTGCCAGTGGGCCAAGGCGCTCGGCGCGACCGTGATCGGCACAGTCGGCTCCGACGAGAAGGCGGAACTCGCGAAGGCTCACGGCTGCGATTACCCGATCGTCTACACGCGCGAGAATTTCACGGAGCGCGTGAAGGAAATCACGAACGGGGCGGGTGTGCCTGTCGTCTACGATTCGATCGGCAAGGATACCTATAAGGGCTCGCTCGATTGCCTGGCGCCGCTCGGCTACTTTGTCAGCTTCGGCAGCGCGTCGGGTCCGCTGCCCCCCATCGAGGCAGCCGAATTCTCGAACCGCGGCTCCTTGTTCTTCACGCGTCCGACGTTATTCAGCTATATGGCCAAGCGCGAATGGCTCGATGCGATGGCAGCCGAACTGTTCGATGTCATCGAATCGGGCAAGGTGAAGACGAGCGTGCGTCAGCGCTATGCGCTCAAGGATGTGGCCGATGCGCATCGCGCGCTCGAAGGTCGCAAGACGACGGGCTCCACGGTTCTGATTCCGTGACGGCCTCTTGCATGGGCGTGTCCCCCTCGAACCGATGAGCGATCCGGGCATCAACGTCGTGCTGATCGAGGACGAGCGGCAAATCCGCCGGTTCGTCCGCGCGTCGCTCGAGGCCGAGGGCATGAACGTCTACGACGCCGAAACGGGCAAGGCGGGCTTGACCGAGGCGGCGACACGCAAGCCCGATCTCGTCATCGTCGATCTCGGCTTGCCTGATGCCGACGGCATCGATGTCATCCGCGAGTTGCGCGCATGGGCCGACGTCCCCGTCATTGTGTTGTCGGCGCGGACGCAGGAAGCCGAGAAAGTCGCCGCGCTCGACGCGGGGGCGGACGATTACCTGACCAAGCCGTTTGGCGTGCCTGAATTGCTGGCCCGCATGCGCGCGCATTTGCGGCGACGGCAGCGCGGCGGCGCGAGCGAAGCGGCCCTCGTGCGGTTCGGGGAAATCAGCGTCGATCTCGCGCAGCGCAGCGTCACGCGCGCGGGTGCGCAAGTGCATCTGACGCCGATCGAATACCGCCTGCTTGTCGCGCTGGTGCGGCACGCGGGCCGCGTGCTCACGCATCGGCAGCTGCTCAGCGAAGTGTGGGGGCCCGCCCACGTCGAAAGCCAACACTATCTGCGCATCTACATGGCGCATTTGCGGCGCAAGCTCGAGCACGACGCCGCGCAGCCCGAGCATATCGTGACGGAAACCGGCATCGGCTACCGGCTCGTTGGCGCCATTTGAGACGGAGGGCACCCAAGGCCGTATGACGTCGCAACCGGTGCGGCCGTGCGGCAGCCTGCCTGTCTATAATGGGATATCGGTGCGCTGCGGTCAGGGCGTTCCCGACACGGGCGACCGTGTCTGCACGTGTCCGGTCCACGGTCGGCACGCGCGCGGCTCGACGTCACGTCAACACGAAAGCGGGGAGGGGCAATGATCGACGCACTTTCGCTCGGCGCGGGTCTGTCATGGGCCAGCGGCTTGCGTCTTTATCTCACTGTCTTTCTTGTCGGCATGGCGGCCCGGCTCGGCATCGTGCATTTACCCGATACGCTTGCGACGCTGGATTCGGGCTGGGTGATCGCCGTGGCGGGTGGGTTGGCCGTCGTCGAATTCATGGCGGATCGCATTCCCGCCTTCGATTCGCTTTGGGATGCCATTCATACATTCATCCGCATTCCCGCGGGCGCGCTGCTCGCAGCGGGTTCGCTCGGCCATGCCGATCCGGCCCTGCTCACGATTGCCGCGCTCTTGGGCGGCACGCTCGCGGGCTCCGCGCACCTGACGAAAGCCGGCACGCGCGCGCTGATCAATCTCTCTCCCGAACCGTTCTCGAACTGGATCGCCTCCTCGACCGAGGACGTGCTGGTTTGCGCCGGCCTTGCGCTCGCGTTGTTCGTGCCGATCGTCTTTCTGTTATTGATGGCCGGCTTCGTGGCGTTCGCGATATGGGCGTTGCCGCGTCTGTGGCGCGGTGTGCAGGGTGGCTTCAAGGGGATGGCGGCGCACATGGTGTCGCGCCTCGGCTCGATAGGAGGCAAGCGCGATTGAGCGAAGCGCCGGCCGCCGCTGAGCCCAACGTCCGGCTCGGCCCTCTCGAACTCGTGCGGCAGGCCGCGCGTATGTGTGCGCGCGACTGGCGTGCCGGCGAACTGACGATGCTTGTCATCGCGCTCGTATTGGCCGTTGCGGCCCTGGCCAGTGTCGGCTTCCTCGCCGATCGGTTGCAGCAGGGGCTGGAGCGCGACGCGCGCCGCATGATCGCGGCCGATTTCATCGTTCGCGCCGATCATCCCGTCGATCCGCCGTTCTTCGACGAAGCACGCTCGCTGGGCTTGCGGACGGCGACGACGGCGATTTTCCCGAGCATGGTGGCGCGTATTACGGGAGTGGACGCTGGCGGCGATCCAGCGCTTTCGACAGCCCGGCTCGCCGCGGTCAAGGCCGTATCGGCAAGCTATCCGCTGCGTGGCGCGCTGCGGATCGCCCCAGCGCTCGATGCGCCGGATCGGCGAGCCGACGGCATCCCCGCGAAAGGCACCGTTTGGGTCGACGCGCAGTTGCTCGAAACCCTGCATGCGAAAGTGGGCGACACCGTGCAGGTCGGGAATCGCCGCTTCACGATCGGTGCCGTGATCACGCGCGAGCTCGATCGCGGCTTCGCGTTCGTCAATTTTTCGCCGCGCGTCATGGTGCGCGCCGACGAACTGGGCTCGACCGGGCTCATCGGCTACGGTAGCCGCGTGACATACCGCTTGCTCGTGGCCGGAGACGATGCGGCCGTCGCGCGCTTTGCCGCGTTCGCGCATCAGCGCGTGGACGGCGGCAAGCTTCGCGGCGTCGCGCTCGAATCGCTCGAGGACGGACAGCCTCAAGTGCGCGAGACGCTAGACCGCGCGGGGCATTTTCTGAGGCTCGTCGCGTTGTTGACGGCGCTGCTCGCGGCCGTCGGGATCGCGATGGCCGCGCATCGCTATACGCGTCGCCATCTCGACGGTTGTGCCGTCATGCGTTGCCTCGGCTTGGGGGAGCGCGAGCTGCGGACACTCGTCGTGCTCGAATTCGCGTTCGTCGGACTGACCGGCGGTGTGCTCGGGGTTGCGCTCGGCTATGTGGGACATTTCGCGCTGCTCGCCTGGCTCGGCAGTCTGATCGCGGTGGCGCTGCCCCAGCCGAGCCCGGTGCCCGCCCTCGAAGGCATCGGCGCGGGGCTGGTGCTGTTGTTCGGCTTCGCCTTGCCGCCGCTGTGGACGCTCACGCGCGTGCCGCCGCTACGCGTGCTGCGGCGCGAGTGGAACGGTGACGCACGCACCGCTTGGTGGGCCTACGCCGGCGGCATCGTCCTGTTCGGGGCGCTGCTCGTGCTGGCGGCTGGCGAGCTGAAGCTCGGCGTCATCGTCGCGGGCGGCTTCGGGCTGGGACTCGTGGTGTTTTCGGCGATCGCGCGTCTATCGCTTTGGCTCTGTGCCCGCTTCGCGCGCAGCGAGCGCGGCCGGCGCGCCGCCGCCGCGGTGGGCTGGCGCTATGCGTTGGCGTCGCTGGAGCGGCGCGGCTGGGCGAGCGCGCTGCAGATCACGGCGTTGGCGATCGGCCTCATGTGTCTGCTGCTGATTGCGATGACGCGCAACGATCTCGTGCAAGGCTGGCGACAATCGACACCGCCTGACGCACCCAACGAATTCTTGATCGATATTCAGCCTGACGAGCGGCAGGCCGTCAGCGATTATCTGGCCGGGCATGGCGTGGCGAAGGTGGTACTCGAGCCGATGGTGCGCGGCCGGCTCGTCTCCATCGACGGCAAGCCCGTGGTGCCTGAATCGTATAAGAACGAGAATGCCCGTCGCCTCGTCGATCGCGAGTTCAACCTGTCGTATCGCAGTGTGCTGCCCGTCGATAACCGTATCTCGGCCGGTGCATGGTACGGCGACACGAAGCGGCCCGAGATTTCGATCGAAGCGGGGCTGGCCAAGCTGATCGGCGTGAAGGTGGGCGATGTCCTGCGCTTCGACGTGGCGGGCATCCCGATCGAGGCGCCGATCACGAGCGTGCGTACGCTCGATTGGGGCACGTTCAATGTCAACTTCTTCGTGCTGATGCCGCCGGCCGTCCTGCAAGCATTGCCGGCGTTGTTCATTACGAGCTTTTATCTGCCGCCCGCCCGGCGCGCGGTGCTCGACGGCCTGATCGCCGCGCATCCGAACGTGACGGCGATCGATATCGCACCGATCCTCGCGCAGGTACAGCACGTCGTGGATCAGGTGGTGGGCGCCGTGCAGTTCTTGTTTGCCTTCACGCTCGCGGCCGGTTTGCTCGTGCTTTATTCGGCCCTCGCGGGCACACGCGACGAGCGCGTGCGGGAGTCGGCGTTGTTGCGGGCCCTGGGCGCCTCGCACGGCCAAGTGCGGTCGGTGCAAGCAGCCGAGTTCGCCGTGGTCGGTGCACTCGCGGGCGCCATGGCGGCGGTGGGCGCACAGGCACTCGGCATTGTGCTCGCCACGCGCGTCTTCGATTTCCATCTCGACATCGATCCGTGGCTGCTGCCGGCCGGCGTCGC
>NZ_JBQCDN010000224.1:0-53380 GCF_051961175.1 Trinickia sp.
GCAACGTACTCACGAACTCCTTGTCACCCGTCCATTCGCCCACCCCAACGAACACGCCGGGGTTGTCGAGCATCGTCTGCTTCATGTAAGCGACCGTGCCGGGTTTGGACGGATCCACCCCCGTAAACGACATATCGGCGCGCGCAAGCCGTATGGCAAGTTCCGATGCCTTCCCGGCATCGCCGTTCTTTTTTGCTTTCAGGTAATCCGTGTACAAGCGCGCGTAGTCGCGACCGACACGGCGATCCATCTTCCCCGCGTGACGCATGATGAGCTTGGGCGCATTCACGCTGGAGTAGTGCGCTTCTCCGCAAAACTGCGGGATCGAGCCGTGCAGGTTAAGCGCCGTTTTCGGCGTGCGATCCTGAAGGTGCCGGAACGTAAACGGCCTGCGGAAATCGTAGCCGCGATCGTGGGTGTGGATATCGGCGATCACACGCTCCAATCCACCCGGGGTACGCACGCGTTCCTCCAACATGGGATCGAAGGCGGGCGCGGATCGCGCGGAGGCCAGCGCGCCCGTGCCCGGGTCCCGGCGGTGGGCAACATCGAGCAGTTTCTTGCCGAGCGTCTCGATCGCGGTACGGTTGCCGGGACGCAGGGCGGTCCTCGTCGCGTCCAGCGCGGCACGGCTCAGGCGCGGCTGGCGCGTGATGCCCACCAGTGCCGCATTGCTCGGGCTCGGGCTGGCATGGGTCCCGTCTGGCCGAGCACTCGATTCGCCGCCTTTTTGTAGATCGGGTCTATCTCCCGAGCCTCCGGAACGCGAAACCGGACTCGTCGAACTCATATTTCTCCCTGTTCCCAATGTGTCAGGCGAACGGTTTATGCGGACAGGATTTCGATGTTGCGTTGGGTACCCGTCCCACGGTCTTCGCAGACTGCTTGCGATCCATCGCTCAGAACGTTGTTCGAACCGACCAGTATCGGATTGCCGTTTTTATCGACACCTTCGACGATTTCCACGTGTTGGTCGCCGCCGACGATGCAGATATCGCCCTTCTTCGCTTGTCCTTTACTCACCTCGTGCCAACCGTCCTTGTTCAGCAGTTCGCTCTTGAGGGTGGACACGCTGTCCGTATGCTGCGACTGCGGAATCTCGCCGGATTTCACGAGACACGCCGACGCGAAATTTGCGCAGTCCTCGTGATTGGAAATACCGTGGTCCATCCGTACGTCCTGATTGGCCACGATCGAGTCCGCAGACCTGCCTTTCAATTTTTCGGCGATGTCCGCCGGGTTGCTTCCGTTGGCCAGAGTAACGTGCGGACCGCCGTGCCCCACGTTGCTACCGTTGTTACTGTTGTTACCGGTGCTTCCGTTGCTTTCGCCTTCTGCGTTCGATCCGCCTTGCGAGTCGCCCGACATCGCCTGCTCCATCCACCCGATCAAGGCGGAGAGGATCGGCAGCAACGCACTGATCAATCCGCTGCTCATCGAACTCCCCGCGGAACCCGTGCTCGAACTCCCGGTTGAATTAGCGGGCGGATCGATCTCCTCCCACTCCTTCTCCCATTGGGCAAAGTCGCCGTCGCCCTGTAAGACGGCGGGTGTTTCCTGAAACACTTCAGTCGTTTTGGTGAACGTCGCGGGAAGATATGAAATTGCGCTGTTTGACATGGCTTTCCCTGGGATGAAATAAACCTGCCGGCGCCCGATGAATCGCAGCAGTCCGTCGGCGTGGCACAAAAACGGACCGCGCTTACAGCTTGCTTGCAGTGAATGACGAGAAAGCGCGGCACCGGCTGCGCACCGGTATTCATGGGAACGCAATCTCCGAAACGCCGGGACGCAGCCGCGCGTAGACAGCCGCGTTCTAAGCGCTGTCGTCGCTGCCGCTGTCGCTATCGCTGTTGTCGTTCTGCTTCTTGAGCGCAGAAGCGAATCCGCTTTGCGCACCGCCCATCGCCGACGACATACTCATCGTCATCGAGAGCAGCGCACTATTGAGGGCGCCGTTCAGCGCACTCGAGTTCGCGTTGCTGTCCGATCCGCCAATGCCCAGCAACGACTCGGCGCCGCCAATGATCTGTGAGGTACCGGTCACGTCGCCGACGACGTTCAACGCACCGCTGACAAAGTCTCCGAATGACATGAAATTTTCCTCGCTGTAGTTAAGGAGCCCCGTTGCCGGGCCTCGTCTCCGGTGGTCCCTTGCTCCCTTGTGATCCCTTGTGCTCCGTCGTAGTCTGTCGCGGCTGTTATGCAACACGGACACGGCCCCAGGCCACGAATGATCCAATATGATGCCAACCGCGAAGACAAGCGCTGCGACCCACGCACCGGTGCATGGAGAAACGAAATCAAGCGCCGCAATAGGGCAATAGCGCACCAGGGCACTAGGGCACCAGCCTATCGGCGTCATTCCGAAATAACGGTATGCGCCTTCAAGGACGAACGCCATGCCATGCGCGAAGACACACGCAGTCACGCGAATGCCGGGCCTGACAGGTGCGAGTGCGTGTGTCACGATCCCATGTGACGTGTCCCCACTTACGCCCGGCTGATCATGAAACTACGCATCCTCTCCCCATTCGCTCGCCTGGCGAATCGAGCGGTACCGATCATGGTGCTCGCGAGCGCCTGCGCCGGCTGCGCGACCGCTCCTTCGGCACAACAGCGGGTTCCTCCTTCCAACGACACACTGCCCGCCTCGCTCCGGGCGACCCCGCAAGAAGTCCTGCAGGACGTACTGAACGCGGTAGGCGAGATGACATACGACTGCCGTAGCGATGGCAAGATGTTGTCCTGGACCCCGACGGGTTCGGAGGCGACACTGGTCGATCAGGCACGGCGCAGTGTCGGCACAGTCGCGCCCGGACACTACTTCATTGCCTACGACGGCAGCCAATTCGTCGGCTCGGTGGCCGGAGAGGAGATCGTGACCGCGGGCGCCTTGACATGGGAACGTCTCGTCAAGCGGGCGAGTGCCGACACGGACAAAGCGCGTGGCCGCTTCGGGACGGTCACGTCGGTACAGCGTGTCATGACCACGGGGGGACTGCCGCCGATCCCCACCTGCATGCAGCAGGGACAATCGCTGCTCGTGCCGTATACCGCCACTTACCTTTTCTATCGGGCCGCTCAAAGCGGCGCCGGCAGTGCGTCATCGGTTCCGCTCATCGACTTTGCGCACGAAGCGCACTCGTGAGCACGCCCAACTGTTCGAGCGCCGAATGAGCCGGTACATCGACTTCGACGATGGTCACGCCCTCGTGTTCGAGGCTCGCTTCAAGCGCTAGCCGGAGCGACGGCCGGTCCTGCGCGTGTAGATAGTTGAGCCCGAATCCGCGTGCAAGCGCGCCGAAATCGATCCGATACGGATTGCGGATCGCCCGCTCAAAGCCGGGCGCGGCCGATACCGGCAAAAAATCGAAGATCGCGCCGCCACGATTGTGGATGACGCAAATGCAAGCCGGCGTGGTCAATCGCTGTGCATTGCTCAGCGCAGGCAGATCGTGCAAAAACGCCTGATCTCCAATGACGAGCAGCCCGGTGTCGCCGCGCCCTAACACCTCGCCGCAAAACGTCGACAAGGTGCCGTCGATTCCCGAAACGCCACGACTCACGTAGCACGTTTGCAGTTCTTCGCGATTGTCATAGTGGATATCGGCATGCCGCACCGGCAGCGAGTTGCCGATGTGAACGAACGAGAAGCCGCGCGCCGCGAATATCTCGTGGGCGGCCGCTACCTCGCCCCACGGTAGCGCTTGCACCACCGCGTGTCGAACCGAGCGCCCGTGTTCGGCGAGCGATGCCCAGGTATCGCGCCACTCGCGGCTCGCGCAGGACGCTGCCACCGCATCGCGGCGCGTGCCCGCCACCTGCTCGATCAACGCATCGCCCAGTGCGGCAATGTCGTCAGGGGACGGGCCGATCAACACGTCGCGCGGATCGAGCGTCGGATGGAGATAGTCGCGCTTGCAAGCCCCGCGCGAAATCTTGATCGTCGGCGCCGGATGCGCACAGAGATACGCCAGTACGGCCGGGGAGACAGGTGCGAGACCAAAGCGAATGATCAATTCGGGCGGCCATTGCGCGAGCGGTGCGCCCTGCGCCATGACGTCGAAACCATTGATGACCAGGGCCCCATCGAGCGAATGTTCGGACAGGCCGGCACGCACGCCGCTCGCGGCATCGGCAAGAATCGGAAATCCGCTTGTGCGCGCCAGTTGCACGATCGTCTCGGGCGCGACTTCCGGGTCCGGGCCGGCCACGATCAGCCCCCGCAGGTACCCGCTACCGCCGGCACCGCGTCTCAACACGCGCGCGACGATCTGCTTCGGCGCTTCAGCAAAGTCTTGGCTGCGCCGCGCCGGCGAATCCCAGTGCATCGATGGCCCTTCCTGCAGCGCCGCCGCTTCGCGCGTCGGCACGCTGACTGGCGACGGCTCGCTCGAATCGAATACGCCCTCGAGCGGCACGTTCACGTGTACCGGCCCGCTCACGCATCCCGCCACGTGGTACGCCACATCCGCCTTCAACGTTGCGATCGCCGCGGGATCGTCGATCGGATCGGGCAAGTCGATCTGCTGGCGCACGAAGGCCCGGCATGCCCCGATGTGGTCGCACATCTGGCCGAATCCCGCGCCACGCAGATGGCGCGGCCGGTCGCAACTGAGCACGACGAGCGGAATATTGCACGCGTCGGCTTCGATCAGCGCGGGCACCAGGTTACCCACCGCGGAGCCCGACGTGGTGACGATGGCCACAGGTTCGCGGGTCGCCTTCGCCATTCCCAGTGCGACGAACGCACCGCTGCGCTCATCGACCGTGTTCACACGCTGAACCACGCGTGGATCGGCGTCGAAGAGAATGCAAAGCAGCGACGCGCGCGCGCCGCCGGACAGCACCACGCGTCTGATACCGAACTCGCACACCGCGCTCACGATGCAGCGTAGCCAGACCTCGTTCAGCGAGAGCGGCGGCGCCTCGGCACAGTCCCCGCGTTCCTTGCGCAGAAGCTGAGCGGTATCGCTCATGGCCCCACCTCTCTATCGGGGCGTCCCGCGACACCTCGCAATACGCCGGATAAATCCGTATCGAACGCTGCGCCATCGCTCGCAATCAGGCGTTCCATGATCCGTCGCGAGCGGATCGCGCCTGCATCGATCGACAGCATCACCGGGGCCATCGCCCAGAAATCGCGCGTGCCGATGGCCCGCTGCTGCGCCTCGAGCATCGGCAGGTCCTCGTCGCGGAATGGTGCCATCAAGCCTTCGACCGACGATTGGACAAGCGTCCGGCCTTCCTCGCCCATTTCGCGCGGCAGGCCGAGCGCAAAGAAGTAGTGGGTGCTGGATTCGGTCTCGGGCGTCAGCCAATGCGCGGACATCCCGACGCGAGTCGTTTCGGGCGGTGCGTCCGTTTCGCGCACGCGAACCATCACGGTCAACAGACCCGGCGGCTCCCAGCGCACATGCAGCTCGCGGTCAGCCCGCTTGCCGGGGCTCACGCCGAATCCCTGGGCGACGAACGGCTGAAGCAACTCCGCGCTGGCCTGGCGACATACCCATACCTTCTCTCCGTCGTCCGAGGATTGCAGTGTGCCTCGAGCCAGGGTGTCGCTGCCGAGCGTGTTCGGATGCAGGTACTGGAAGTGGCTGAGATCGAGCAGATTGTCAGCGCTCAATTGATAATTCGCGCCGGTGAGCAAATAGCCTTCACCGGTGAAGTATTGCTCGGGCTCCAGAAAACCGAATTCCCGCAGCGGCACCGCATCGGCCAGTTCCGGGTTGCCGGGCCAAATCCAGATGGCACCGTAACGCTCACGGGTGGGGTATCGCCGTACCCCTGCCGCGGAGGGTATTCTGCCGTCGCCGTGCGGATTGAAAATGCACTTTCCCGTCGACGCGAAGCGCAACCCGTGATACGGACACTCGAGCGCGCCGTCAACGACACGCCCGCGCGAGAGCGGAGCAAAACGATGCGGGCAGCGGTCATCGAGTGCGACCGCCGCGCCGCTCCCGTCGCGATACAGCACGACGGGCCGATCCAGCAGCATGCGAGAAAACGGCGACTGGGCGGTGACCTCTTTACTGAATGCGGCCACGTACCAAGCATTGTAAAGAAACGCCATAAAGTAATTCCGCGTCGACTACCGCGCCTATCGAAAAAGCGGTGCTACCGCATGGTTGAAAAATGTGGAGACGATGATACGGAGGCCGTGTACGAACACGTTCAACAATTCTCAGATCGGCTTTCCTACGGAATTCCGTAAATTACCTTTCGTCGGTTTCGCACTCTCAATTGCAAAGCTAACAAAAAGCTGAACGAAATAAATACTCGTTTCGTTGCCGCACGGGGCATGACTTTACCGATTTCACGCGTAGGGCCGAGTGCTACAAACGGTTACAAACATGATAGGGGCGCCCCTCCTACTATGCGGTCGTTCGCTCCGAACTCGATCGCCGAGTGACAGTGCTCTTCGCGCGCGAGTCCGTCCGGCGACGCGGGTTCACCTGGAGGACAAATGATGCTCGCCGTAATGACCACGAACACCGACTTGTTCAAGTTAATCTGCCAATGCCTCGAAGCGGAGGGCACACAGTGCAGCCGGTTTGACGACCATGTCGCGCTTGCGCGCGCGGTGTATCGCGACGATTACGGTGCCATCCTTGTCGATGCTGCCGCGGGCATCGACCCGACCCTTCCGGTTTTGGCCCGGCGTGCCTGCTATGCCGATCGCCGCGCCCCGCTCATTGTGGTGGGTGCACCCGATGATCTCGGCAGCATCACGCAATTGGTCGACGCGGGCGCCGACGACATCGTGCTCTCGCCCATCGATCCGCGCGAGTTGGCATTGCGTGTTCATGTCGCGTTGCGACGCTTTCAGCCTGCGCAGACCACCGATGCCGACAACTGCCTCGCATACGGCGCGTATCGACTCGACAGGCGTACATGCACCGTATCCGTCGCGGGCGAATCCATCCGGCTCACCACGCGTGAATTCGCGATCGCGTGGCTGCTCTTTTCGCGTCCCGGAGAATATGCAAGCCGCCGTCAGATTGCGGGCGCGGTATGGAGCAGTTCGGAAGATATCGTGGGACGTACGCTCGAGCAGCATATCTATAAGTTGCGCAAAAAACTCTATCTAAATGGCCAGCACGGTATCCATTTGCGCACCATGTATGCCCATGGTTATCGCGTCGAAATGGCGGAAGTGAAGGACGTGGAACCGGCGGTCCCGCCGTTGGTGCTCGAGCCAGCCCATGTCTCGCCCCCGACGCCGCGCCCTGAACAGGCGGCGCACGTGCCCGCAAGCTTGCGCGCCGTACACCCACCCGCGCACGCGGCCTGTACGGAGATCCATCCCGCTGATAGTGCGACCGCTCGCAACGCACCCTCCTGGCCCGATCCGGCCGCGGCCGCCGTCCGCGCCGTACGCAGCGCCGGCACGACGAAGGCCATGTGTCACACATGGCCCGATGTCTTGCGTTCGCCGTACCGGCGCGATAGTTGAACCGGGCGCCGCGCGCCCTTCATCGGAAGTGTCAGAACTCGATGATGCGCGGCGACAACAGGAATAGACGCTCCATATGGCTGTGCTGATCGTTTCGCGTGCGGAACAGCGCGCCGATCAGCGGAATCTTCGACAACCCAGGCACGCCGGTTTCGCCGTTCGTCGCGCTGTCGAGCCGGTAGCCGCCGATCAACAGACTTTCGCCCTGCCCCACAAACGCTTCGGTGTTGATCGTGCTCGTCGTGATGATGGGGATGTTGTCGACATTCTGGCCGGTCAGCGAGCCGTCCTCCACGTGGACGTTGAGCTTGATCTCCATCCGGCCGTTTTCCTCGACGACGAGCGGGAGCACGCGCAGCGAGACACCTGCGGACACGCTGTATAGATCGGCGGATGTGTAGCCCGACACGCGGACGAAAAAGCGCGTCTGGTTGTCCATCACCGCCTCGACGTTATCCAGCGTCGCGACTTTCGGACTTGCATCGATGCGTGCCAGATTGCTCTGCTGTAGCGCATCGATACGCGCCAGCAGATAGCGGCCCGCGTTGCCCAACACCGCGGTAAGGGAAGCACCCACCGGCGTCGTATCGATGACGGTCGTGCCGTCCGCCAGCGTCTGCGTGCCGAACGTCGGCTGAATGTTGCCGTTGTAGCCGTTTTGCTGGGTGGTGCCTGTGCCGGTCTGCAAATCGACGTGGCTGTTATGGGCGCGCCAGTCGACGCCGAGCTGCTTGAGCGCGTTATCGTCGATCTCGATGATGTGCGCTTCGATTTCGATCAATTTCGGCTTCACGTCGAGCTTATCGATCAGCGCCTGATATTGCCCCTCGCGTTGCGGCACATCGCGAATCAGCACGGAGTTCGTACGCGGATCGGCTTCGATCACAGGCAGCGATGGCGCACCGCCCCCTGACAGGTCGACGCCGGCCGTGCCGCCGCTGTCGGCACCGTAAAGACTGCCCGAAAGGCTCGATAGCATCGGCATGCCGGACGACGCGCTGCCCCCGGCCCCCATGCCGCTCAGCAGCCCGGACAGGCCCGGGCCGACGGTGCTCGTGCTCGGCATCGCGTGGGGCAACGGCGCGTTGACGTTGCCGTCGAGACCGTTCCCGGCCGTGCCGCCGCTGACATCCTGCATCGGCATGACGCGCTGCATGGCAGGCGCCGTGGCGCCGCGATAGTCGAAGCCGCTGCCGTTTCCGGGCGCGGCACCGCTTTTGTCCGCCGGATGGTACATGCCCGACAGTACGCTTGCGACGCCCGGCACGCTAACGTTCTTGCCGTCGATCTCGACTTTATGATCCGCCGCCCACGCGTGGTGCAGTTGAAACACGCGAATGACGGAGCCCGAGCGCTGCCCGGCGTTTTGATCGAGCCGCCTGGCGACATCCGACACAAGTTGCACATAAGGCGCCGGCCCGCTCACGAGCGCCGTGCTCTGGCCCGCGTCGTAGACGATGGGGAAACGTGTACTGTCGAGATGAAGCTGCGTCAGCGCGCTGCTCAGATCGTCCGTGCTGGCATGATCGAGTTTGATGACCTGACGCGTGACGCTATTGACATCGCTGATCGACAGCACAACGCCGTCATAGAACCAGACCAGCCCGAACGTCGACGAGAGCGTATCGAGAAACCGCTGGGGCGACATGTCGAAATGCCCCGTCACCGTTCCATGCACGTCGCTGGAGATCGTCGCGGGTACGCCCTGGCCGGCGGTAAAGTCACGCAATACCTCCTTCAGATCCTGCCCGTCCGCCACAACATGCACCCTATTGCCGTGCCAGTTGATCGGCGCCGCATCGGCAACGGTTGCCATTCCGGCCAACGAAAGGCACGCCGCCACCCAGGCTGCGCAGATGAGCCATTTGTGCTTCATTATTTCCCCGATCGAAAAATGAACCGCGACACCGACGCCGCGGCGTTGCAAATGAACCGGCCAGCGCGTATGCCGGAGTGCCGGGCTTATCGTTCCAGCGTTTCGGAAGGTGCTTCTTGAAACTGCCTGCGATAACAGCTGACGAGCGTCGAACGGTTATGCACGCCCCATTTGTTCGCCGTGTGCAGTACGTTGCGATCGCTCACGGAGGGGTCGTTCAGCAGTTCCGCTCGAATGCGCTCCATGCGCTGCCGTCGAATGAGTTCGGTCGGCGACAGGCCTAGAAAGTTTTTGAATGCGGTTTGCAACGCCCGCTCGGTCACGCCAACCTCGGCGGCCACTTCGCGCACCGACAGATCGCGGCGATCCAGATTCTCTTGCAGATACCGGTACGCGCGCCGGTATTTCGCCGGAAGCCGCGCGCCGACGTCGTCCAACTGCGGGGTGTTGCGTGGTGCGCGGTTCACGAACGGCGCAATCGCCAATGCGTCGTCGCGCAAACACTGTGTGGTAATCAACGCATAGCGGCTGTAGTACTGCATCGATTCGCGCGTGCGCCCCTGAGCCTGGCGCAGCTTGGCGACGCAGTACAAGTATTCGAGCTGGCGCCGGCCGGTGGCGCCGGCGTAGTCAGCACGATGCAACGGCTCCAGCAGCGTCTCGGCGAGTTGCGGGGCATCCAGCGCAAGTGTCGCGAGCACGACTTCGAGCCGGGTCGTATAAACGTACTCTTGCAACCCGGCGCGCTGTGCCCAGTTCAAATGCGCAATCACGCCCTCGATCGCCGTACGATCGCCGCGCGCGAGTTCGCGCAGGTGATGCAGGTACACGATCCGCTCACGCAGGAGCGGCGTTTCGACGCGCGCGGCCTGCGCCTCGTAAAGATCGGTGCTATCGCCGGCACCGGCAAGGCTCGATCCGCGCGCGTCCGCCATACCGGATCGCCAGTACACGTGATCGCCCAGCGGCTCGCAAGCGAGCAATTCGCGCCGTACCGCGAGATCCAGCCGCAGCGTCGCGAGCAGCTCGCGCCAGTGATGCACATTGCCATCGCTCGATGTTTCGACCAACTCCGCGAGTTCTGCGAGCGCATCGGACGCATCGCCCGATCGGCCGAGCTGGTGCAGCGTGCAAACGATGCCCAAGCGCGCTTCGAGTTGCTGTGAAAGATCGATTTCCTTTTCGTCGATCACCCGCGCAAAACACGAGAGCGACGTCGTGAGGCGATGACGAAAGAATGCCTGCCAGCCCGCGTTGCGGCACGATGCGGCACGAATGGCATGGCGCGGCGATCGAATCGCTTTCTGTGCGCGCCGATACTGTTCCTCCAATTCATCGCCAATGCCGGTCATCATCTCCATGTCCGCCCGCAGCTGCAGCAGCCATGGCAGGTCGTCGCTTCGATGGCCGTCTTCGGCCCAACGGCTGGCCTGTGTGCGTGCCGCACCGAAATGACCCTCGCGCAGCTTGTCGAGAAAACCGTCGGGCAGGCATCGCACCGTGAGTGCTGAGGCAAGCGAGAAATACGGGGCCGAAAACATCGCGCAACTCCTCGTGAATGTGCCAAGGCGCGCGACCGCTAGTGCCACTCACAAGGTGCAACCGATCGCGCTATCCTAATTTAGCGAAACGCGATTTGAATATCCCTCAACAAATCTGATTACCGCGGCGAAGTTGAGGAGAGTTGAGGATTAAGAGGCTGGCCTCATGCCCATTCTTCGACCAATCGACGATGAGCTGCGCGCGCATCCGCTTCCGTGGCATGCCGCACGCTCGCGAGGGGTTGTTGCGAGTCGACGTCGAACACCACCGTCTCGAACAACTCGGGCGTACCGGGCGAAGGCACGCTCTGATGCTGGACACCCAGCCAGATCGTTGAAATCCAGCGGCCGTTCGGTAGTGTGGTTTTCTCGATCTGCGCATAGCCGGCATCGCCCTGCAAAGCTCGCCAGGTTTCCACGTCCGTCGGTGTACCGTCGCGCAGGTAATAGGTATTGGTCATCATTGCCCTTTAACGTTCAACTCGCTGTGCCATCGGCCGAAGCGTCCGGCTCCATCGGCGCCAGTTTTACCAGTTTGCTGAAATCATGCTGCTTCACCTTCGGGATCAGATGCTGCGCGAGGAACTGCCGCGTCTTCCAGCCGAAAAACTCCAGGTACGAGGTATGGCCGGGACGCTGCAGTCCGGAAGACATCCCGACAAAGAATATGTCGTGCGCTTTCCCGTCGACATGCAAACGCGTGCAGAGCGCGCTTTCGTCGAATGCCGGATCGTCGCCATGCACCGGCACTTTCATCTCCGGCGCCAGCCCGGGAGCCAGCGTACCGAGAAAACTCGCGCTGCCGGATTTCATGCCCATCGCCAGTATCACGCGTCCGCTCGAAAGCGTGTCCACGCTGCCGTCCCGCTTGCGAACCGTCAGCGAAGACTGATTCCCGCCTTCCGCCGGAGAGATCGTTTCGAGCCGGCCGGGCTGCACCTGCACCAGGCCCTCGTCAAAATACGGTTTGAGATCCGAGTATGGGCCCCACAGTCCGTTATCGATGTCCTCACGATTCTTCGGTCCGATCCACACGATTTTGCGCTCGCCAAGCAACTCGCGCATCGACAGCCCGGCCCGCTCCGCCACCTCGCGAATGCGCAGCAGCGGCGTCTTCGACGAATCGCCCCAGCCGACGATCGTAATGTCGCCGTCCGACGCGCGCACGATGTCCAGAATGTGCTCGTCCGGCGCATCGACCGTGGCACGCAGCATGTCTTCGCTGTGCATCACGATCTGGCCGGGCAACGCGCGTTCCCTCAACGCTGTCAGCCGCTCGGTTTGCCGGTCAATATACGCCTTCGATGCCGTATCCCTCAACGGAACGCTCGGCCGCCCCAATCCGGTCGCATCGACGACGTAATCGGTCAGCACATGCACCGTTTGTCCCGATGCGTTGTCCCGCATCGTCACGCGATACCTTCCTTGCTTGTTTTTGACCTCTTCGATATGGGTCACGACCGTATTGACGAGCACCGGCGTTCCCTTTCTCGATGCCGCATACAGGCCGATCGCAGACGCGTCGCCGATATCGCCGGCCGTCGGATAGGGATCGGTATTCAGATCCTCGACCTGAACGGGACTGCCGTGCAGCGGATTTTGCGAGCGCATGGGATCGTCGAACGCCGCGTGAGTACTGCCCGCATAGCCCCCGCGCGTTTCGCTGTTCAGCAAGTGCATGCGGACAGAGCCGAAGTTGCCGTCGCCGCAACTGGACGCGTCGACCACCAGATTACCCGCCGCGACCCCGAACTCGTGCGCGCAATGGGCGATCGTCTGCCCTTGCGGCCCGCCGCCGATCGTGACCTGCGGAATGAAGACTTCCCGCTCGGCCAGGCGCGATCGGATGAGTTCGGACCGGTCACGCAGGTCGGCCCGTATCGCACGCATGAGCGGCGTACGAGTCGCTTCCGGCGCCGCCAACATCAGCATTTCGAGCCGCAAGAGCCTGTCTTCCGGACTACTCGCGCCCTTGGCCAGCGCCTCGGCCGAATAGTGGCGCAGCTTCGCGCCGGCTTCGCCGCTCAACGCCGGATCTTCCAGTACTCTGCTGCGCAGCACCCCGACGGCACTGTCCGGCAATGGCGCATCGAGCGTCAGCAGTCGCTTGACGTCGTCGTGACTGGACACGGGGTACCCGAGGCGGGAAAGCTCCGCGCCGAGGATATCGAACAACTCGCCCGCCGCCCCGCCCGCCGAAACGCCTGTCGTCGATGCATCCCTGCCACCGGCCGGTTCCGATACGCTTGGGGTACGCCCCGCCCGGGCGGAAAAACGTCGGCCGGCGGCACGCCCGGATACACCACGCAAGCCGTGCAGTTCAGTCGATCCTGGCCGCTCGGTGGCGTCGCCGGCCACGCCATCGGCGGCAGCGTCGGCTGGCGTACCGTCGCCGGCCGCCCCCTTTCCATGCACGGGACGCCCCCCTCCCGCGGAAGGCGAATGATTGGGTCCTGAGGTGCGCATGCCGCCCTCTCCTCCAAAGTGAATGTTCGCCATCTGCCAAAGGACGAAGGCAGCGCAGCGGCTGCTTCGGCACGATCGGAATGGCATGAGCGTGAACGATGCCATGCGATCGCGCCGCGAAGAAGGAACCGCGCGAACTGGTGCGCGAGGCACCGAAAGAACGCCTTCACCGGCGCAGCGGCGGCGCTATTTTTTAACGGCATGGGCCATCGATTTCACTTGCGCGCCAAGGCCCGTCAATACCAGCTGATCTCTCACCTGGCTGATAAAAATACCCACGAAAAGCGCCAGCATCAGCACCGTCAACGCCCCTTTGACCGGTTGCGCCAAGCTGATCAAATCCAGCTTCTCCGCGGACTTCGAAATGAATCCGAACGCGAAATCGACCAGTACGAGAATGAACAACATTGGCGCGGCGAGTTTTGCCGTGGTCTGCATGAGGGTATCGGTCTGGTGCAGCACGAAGCTTTCGAGCACGTTCGCCGCCACTGGCGTATTCGACGTCAGCGGCCACCATTCATAGGACTCGTACAGCACGCCGAGCAGAAACATCATGCCGCCAAGCGCCCAGAACGCCACCCCCGCCACCTGCGCCAGTAACGTACCGGTCGGTGTCGAATGGTCTTGATGCAAGGGGTTGACCATCTGCGCGTTGTTGTAACCGGTCAGATCGTCGACGTAGATCCCCGCCGCCTCCGCCACCCAAAATACCGTCGAGGCAGCGAAGCCGAGCACCAGGCCGATCACCGCCTCTCTGACGACGATCTCCACCAGTGCCAGATTCGACAGCGACGTCATCAACGAAGCAGGCTGGCCATAAGCGATGAACGAACCGAACAACAACACGATGCCGTTGCGCACGACGCCCTGCAACACGCTGTCGGACGTCGGTGGAAAGATGAACAGCATCACGTAAAGCCGCATCGAACAGAGTCCGAGCACCGTGAACGCCTGCGTCAGCGTAATACCGAGTTGCGATAACGTCGTCAGCGCATCTTGCATTTTTTATTCATCTCTTGGGTCGGACGATCAATGGCCCCGCTGCGCGCATGCGCGCCAGCACCGCCTCTTCCGCCTCCTCGTCCGCGATGTCGTTCGCCGCGTTGGCGCGTGCGCGTCCGATCTCGTCGATGCGCGCGTTGCAGACATCGATACGCCCACGGTTGCTGGCGATCGCACGTATCGTGGCGGCGACTTCGCTTTCTTTGGCGCGCAGGGTGTCCTCGGCCGCCGCGAGTTCGCCTTCGCACTGGCGCAACCGCTGTTCGACGATCTCCGCGTAACGCATGCTGGCGTTCAGATCCGCGGGCGAAAACGCGTGGCCATCGCACATCATTCGCGCAATGCGTTCATGGCACGCCTGCAACAGGTCATGCTCCACGCGCATCGCCTCGCGCCTGGCATCGCGCTCCGCTTCAAGCCGGGTGCACGCCTCGCGCTCGGTTGCCAACCGCACGCGCAACGTCTCCTCCATCTTCGTGCGGCGCTCAACGCTCCGCCGGAGCGCGGCGGTGGGCCGATCGGTCACCCGCATCGTTAGCGGCCCCGGCTGCCGGCCAACCCGAGCAGCCGCGCTATCGTCTCTTCCGGCGCGGCGAATTCGTCGGTCCCTTGAGAGAAAAACGCACGAATCGAGTCGATTTTGCTCACGGCTTCGTCCGCGGCAGCATCGCCGCCCGGCTTGTATTCGCCAATCTGCAACAGCATTTCGACGTCACGATGCTTGGCCAGCAGTTCCCGCACCCGCGCAGCGGCGCGCACGTGATCGCGCGACGTCACCTGCGGCATGACACGCGAAAGACTGGCCAGCACGTCGATGGCCGGATACTGATTCTTCGCCGCGATCTCGCGCGACAGGATCATGTGTCCATCGAGAATCCCCCTCACCTCCTCCGCGATCGGATCGCTGCCGGATTCGTCTTCCGCGAGGACCGTATACAGCGCCGTGATCGAACCGCGCGCCCCCATGCCGGTGCGCTCGAGCAAGCGCGGCAGCTCCGCGAAGATCGACGGTGGAAAGCCGCGCCGCGCCGGCGGTTCGCCGGCCGCCAGACCGATCTCGCGCTGGGCGCGCGCGAAGCGAGTCAGCGAATCCATCATAAGCAGCACGCGCTTGCCGCGATCGCGAAAATGCTCGGCGATCGCCGTGGCAACATAGACCGCCTTGGCGCGCTCGATCGACGATCGATCCGACGTCGCGCATACGACGACCGACCGCGCCATGCCTTTGGCCCCGAGAATCAGTTCGACGAACTCGCGCACTTCCCGGCCGCGTTCGCCGATCAGCGCGATCACCGTGACGTCGCACGGCGTCCCGCGCGCGAACATGCCGAGCAACGTGCTCTTGCCGACACCCGCGGGCGCGAAGATGCCCATCCGCTGCCCTTCCGCCAGCGTCATCATGCCGTCCACGATACGCACACCCGTCGGCAACGGCGCATCGATCAAACGGCGGCTCATCGGATCGGGCGAGTCGGCGAAGACAGGCCGCTCGTCGTCGGTTTCGATCGGCCCCCTGCCGTCGATCGGCCGCCCGAGCGCGTCGATCACCCTGCCCAGCAACGCATCCCCTACCGGCACGGATAACGATCGCCCCAACCCGATCACCTGAGTCGACCGCGAGATATCGGCCAGCCGGGAAAACGGCGACAGCAGCGCGACATCGCGCGTAAAGCCGATCACCTCGGCATGCTGCAGCAGCGTGCCGTTCGCAGACCTCAGCTCGCATAGCTCGCCGAGGCTGACGTCGAGTCCACCGACTTTGACAAGCGTGCCGATGACCTCGAGCACTTTGCCGCTGCGCGCAACGTTGCTCGCCGATAACAGTTCGCGTTCGATCGCGTCGGCCAGGTCTTCCACGCCCGGGATCCTCCCTCTGCCCGGGGCGACGGCGAATGCCGCGAGATCGTCGTGTGGCGCATTCATTCCGCTATCCGATCGTCGTCATTGCGCCGCCGTATCGGCACCCGCCGCAGCGGCGGCAGCGGCCACATCGGCGATCTCATGCAGTTCGCGCAGCGAATGCTTGAGCGCGCGTGCCACCGCGGAACGCATCGCGCGCAATTGCGTCGCGAGGCTCGCGTCGATGGAACCGAAATCCGATTCGCAGATGCAGCTGCCCGCTTCGAGCCGTTTGTCCGCCACGACCGAAAGCGGAAACGGGCGACCGAGTTCCCGCCATCTGGCCGACAGACGTTCGAAGGCAATACAGGCCTTGTCGTAATCGATCGGGCTCACTGCAACGCGTAAATACGTTGCCCCTTCGACGATATGATCGATCGTCGACAATGCCCGCTCGAAGAGCGTATCCGCTTGCTGCACGCGGACGATCTGTTCCACCGCGAGCGTCACGATCTCGGCCAGACGCTCGCGCAACTTGGTCTGGATCTTGCGCTGCTCGTCGCCGACATCGGCGAGTCGATCAAGCCAATCCGCCAGCGCCTGTTTCTCACCCGCTTGATAGCCGCGCTGTGCCGCGCAGTCATATTCACATCGCGCCTGTTCGACGATCTGCTGTGCCTCCCGGTGCGCCGCATCGATGATGGCCTGCGCTTCCTGACGCGCCTGCGCCAGGATAACGTCGCGATCCGCGGCGAGTTGCGCATAGCCTTCGTCGATTTCGACCAATGCGCCGAACGCGTCACGCGGAATGACATCACCGTATGCTCCAGCCCGCGCATCCGGCAAGGCTCGATCCGACCTCAACCAAATAACCATGCCCACTCCGGAATCCATTCTGGCAATCGTGCAACGAGGCCCGCGGTGCCGCCCGTATCGAGTTCGCCGGGGCTGTCTTGAAGCCATGACGGCACGCGCATTTCACGCGGCAATGCAAGGCGCAATAGCGAAAACGGCGCGGCGCCGGCCGGCATATCGCGCATGATCAGCGCGCATCCCTCGCAGGCAAGCGCTTGCGCATCGAGCGTATCCAACGCAGGCGGAGACGAACGTCCCGTCAAACGCGCGCTGCCAGCCGCGTTCGTCGCATCGTGCACACCGCCGGTCAAGCGATCGACCGGTATGCCGATCCATTCCGACAACCGCGTACGGCTTCGTTTATCGATCAGGCGCCGCACGTCGGCGCGGCGGCGCATCAGCGCG
The DNA here is from genome assembly GCF_051961175.1 of Trinickia sp. GTDB lineage: Bacteria > Pseudomonadota > Gammaproteobacteria > Burkholderiales > Burkholderiaceae > Trinickia. Next base: position 17,447 of record NZ_JBQCDN010000224.1, read on the forward strand.
CGCATCCGCAGAACGCGAAGCCCCCATTCAGGCGGCAACGCGTCGAGAACGGCCAGGCTCGGCGCGCGCAACGCGTCGAACGGGTGCGGCTGGACACCGGCCATGCCAACGAGCGAACGCGAGAGCGCATCCACATGGCCAGGCTCCGCGCTCGCAAGCGCAGCCCGCAACGGCCCGAGATCGTCTTCCGTCACCGCCAACGCTGTGGCCAGCCAAGACGGATGCGCCCAGTGCGCCGCATCGCGGACATTGCGCTCGTAGGCGGCGAATGCGGCCGCCATCCGCGCGAACGGAAACGTCGTCGGGGCGCCCATCAAATCGCCGAGGAAGACTTGCCGTTCTGGATGCGTGCCAGCAGCGCTTTAAGCCTGGAAACGAGCGAGTCCTTTTCGGCCTTGGCGGAAATACCCCGTTTCGTCCACAGGAACAGCCCCGCCGCGCAGGCGAGGAACACCGCACCGGCGATGGCCACCACGCGCAACGGCGAGGACGTTTCAGGCACCTTCGACACATCGACCGCTTCCGCGGGCACGGCGGTGACGCTCACGGCTTCGTAGGTGAGCCCTTCCACGCTGTGCATGACGAGCGTCTTGATTTGCGGCAGCAGCGCATTCACATCGGAATCGGGACGGTACTTGATGAATACGGAGGCCGACGAGGGTTTGATCTGCTGGGCGAGCGGATCGTTGTTCGGCAACACGATTTGCACGCGCGCCACCACCACGCCATCGATCTTCGACAACGTCGCCGAAATCTCCTGCTCCAGACCATAGATAAACCGGACGCGCTCCTCAGTCGGCGTGGACACGAGACCGTCCTTCTTGAACAGCATGCCGAGATCGTCGTACTTGCTGTGCGGCAGCCCGCGCGCACGCAATACCTGCATCGCACGCAGCACCTGACTCTGATCCACATCGAGCGCCCAGGTCTTGCCGTTGTCCGATGTCGTCTTGGATGCATCGACACCTTGCTCCAGCAAGGCAACGACCATCTCGTTGGCGTCGGCCTCCGACAGGTTGCCGTACAGCTCCTTGTTACACCCGGCCAACACCGCCAGCAAAACGAATGTCACGCACAGGATGCCTGTGCGCGTCGCGGACGACACGCTGCCCGGTCCGGAGTGGCGCATGGTCTATTGATTCTTCATCAAGGTGTCGAGCGACGATCTCGACGAATTCATGACGCCCATCTTCGCTTGCATGTCGAGCTGCGTACCGGCAATTTCGAGCACGACCTTCGTGCCGGCAGCCGTCATCTCTTGCATCGACATGCCTGCCGCGTTCTGCGTGAGCGAAAGCGCGTCGTTCACCGATTGCTGCAGCTCCGCATCCTGTGCCGCCGCGAGCTTCGACACGACGTTCATGCCGCTGCTTTTGTCGTGGGGCGCTTCCATGTGCGGGTTTTGCATCATGGATTTGAACTTGTCGCCAAGCTGTTGCGTGGAGGGATCGGTTGCCGGCTGCGCGGTGCGCTGCAAAGCAGTCTTCAGCTGCTCAGGGGTAATGACGATGCTCATGAGCGACCTCCGAAAGATGAAATGAGACCGGGATCCAATCAAATGCGCAGGTAGCTCTGCTGCGGCATGGCCTCTGCCAGGTGCGCCCCGGACATCGATTCCGCCGGCGTGTCGGATCCGGCAGCCGCCGCTTGCGATTCTTCGTTCAATGCCGCAATCGACGGCGGAAGTTCGAACTTCCCGCCGTTCCGATACACGCGAACCGCTGCCCGCAAATCCTCGCGCGCTTCGAGCACGCGCACCAACTGAAGCGTGTCCCGGTTCGGGTCTTGCTCGATCGCCTCCGTCGCACTGAGCCGCCAGCCCGGATCGCCCTTGACGGCCAGACAGAACGCGAGCAGCGCTTTCGCGTAGGAGAATTGCGGTGCATTGGCAATCACCCATGAGAAGACACGGACCGCGTCGTCCCACCTGCCGTGCAGCATGTGCAACAGGCCGGTGAACGCCTCCAGCTCGGCCAGCTTCGGGCGCAGGACGCGCACCGCGTCGAGCACCAATTCGATATCGAACGGGTCGCCCTCCACGGCCGGAAACTTGCTGGTAAGCGCCACGGAGACGGTTTCGATCAAGCCGGTGACAATGTCCTGACTGCAGTCCAGGTAATCGGGCGATGTGACGCTCATGGCGCGAAACTCCTGCAAAGTGGATGCCGGTCGAAAAGGAAGTCGCGCAGTGCGGCCACTCCCGATCCGGTTGTCGACGACAAACCAACGATACCTATGGGGCCGCCTCATCCGGCGTCCCGATCACGAAGAATGCGCTGGTCACGCGAAGTCGGCCTGCGTCGATCGCACGCATCATGCGCAGTGGATGCATGGGTGCATGGGTACATCACGCGCTCCACCGCGAAGCCCCACATTTGCCACCGCAAGCATCTACTCATCTACTCATCTACTCATCTACTCATCTACGCACCTACGCAGCTTCGTAACGACGCTACGGACTTCGCGCCGGCATCGGCCGGTTCGCGTCCCATCGCGTCGGCCACGCCCGTTCCCGCTACTGTCACCCGTTATGGAGGATCGGAGGATCCACGCCCGACGCGACGCGCCGCTCCGTCTCACGCAGTCAGCAGAGATAGCCGATGAGTGAAGAAAAAACCGAAGAGCCCACAGAAAAGCGGCTTCGGGACGCACGCGAAGATGGCGAAGTATCGAAAAGCACCGATCTGACCGATGCCGTCACGATGGCCGCCGCACTCGCCACGCTGACGCTTGCGGCCGGCGCGTTCGCCGGCGCCATGCGCGCGATTGTCACGACTGCGCTCGAATTCGTTGCCGGCGATCACTCGCTGCCGCATTTGCTCGCCAGGACGGCCAGTCTCGGAACGCGAGCGCTGATCGTCATCGTGCCTTGCGTCGCAGCCGCAGCCGCGGCCTCGATCGCCGCACTGATTCCGCAAGTCGGGTTTCAAATCAGCATGAAGCCGGTCGTGCCCGATCTCGCCAATGCCAGCCCGATTTCCGGCATCAAGCAAATATTTTCATCGCGCACGCTGATCGAATTGGCGAAGATGCTCGTCAAGGCGGCCGTCATCGGATTCACGATGTGGTTGGCGGTCAAATGGATGTTGCCGCTTGTCATCGGGTCGCTCTATCAACCGCTGCCCCAACTATCGAAGATGTTCTGGGACATGCTCGTCAGGCTCTCTTGTATTGCGACGGTGGCTTTTGCGGTGATCGGCGGGATCGATCTTAAGCTTCAGCAGGTCCTGTTCATGCGCAAGCTGCGCATGTCGAAGGACGAAGTCAAACGCGAATACAAAGAGCAGGAAGGCGATCCGTTAATCAAAAGCGAGCGCAAAAAGCTCGCGCGCCAATTCGCCACGGAGGATCCCCCTCGCCTGCGCGTGGGTTTCGCCAACGCATTGATCGTCAATCCGACGCACTACGCCGTCGCGATCCGCTATGCACCCGACGAACACCCGCTACCACTCGTCATTGCGAAGGGCATGGACGAGACCGCGGCGCAATTGCGGCACTTCGCGAAGGACGCGAACGTTCCGATCATCGGCAATCCACCCGTGGCGCGAGCGCTCTACAAGGTAGGCGTCGACGATCCGATTCCCGAGGAGCTGTTCGAGACGGTGGCGGCCATTCTGCGCTGGGTCGAATCGATCGGCGCGAAAGAGCGGCTGCGCACGGCGAACAACGCCGCTTCCGCAGCATGACACCCCAGCGGGCACCTTGAGAGGATCCAGATGATCAAGTCACTGAAAGTCCCCGCGCTCGGGGAGGTCGGCATCGCGCTACTTGTCGTGGCGATCATCTCGCTGATGATTTTGCCGCTGCCGCCGGCCGTGATCGACGTCCTGCTCGCGCTCAACATCACGATCAGCGTCACCCTGCTGATGATCACGATGTACGTGCCGAACGTCATTTCGCTATCCGTCTTTCCATCGCTGCTGCTGTTCACCACGCTCTATCGGCTATCGCTCAACATCGCTTCGACGAAGTCGATCCTGCTGCACGCGGACGCGGGCCATATCATCGAGAGCTTCGGCGAGCTCGTCGTGGGCGGCAATCTCGTGGTGGGCCTCGTCGTGTTCGTGATCATCACCACGGTGCAATTCATCGTCATCGCGAAAGGCTCGGAGCGGGTGGCCGAGGTCGGCGCACGCTTCACGCTCGATGCGTTGCCCGGTAAACAGATGAGCATCGATGCCGATTTGCGCTCGAACTTGCTCACGCCCGAAGAAGCGCGCCGCAAACGTGCGAGGCTCGCGATCGAAAGCCAGTTGCATGGTGGCATGGACGGCGCCATGAAGTTCGTCAAGGGCGATGCGATCGCTGGCCTCATCATCACGGCCATCAACATCGTGGCCGGTATCGCGGTGGGCGTCGCGTATCACGACATGACCGCCGGCGATGCAGCCAACCGGTTTTCCATTCTTTCCGTCGGCGACGCGATGGTGTCGCAGATTCCGTCGCTGCTGCTGTCCGTTGCGGCCGGCGTGATGATTACGCGCGTGGGAGACGAAGGCGAATCGAAGCCGCTGTCGCTCGGCGATGAAATCGGCCGCCAGCTCACCACCAGCGCCCGTGCGCTTTACTTTGCCAGCCTGCTGCTGTTGGGATTCGCGGCGGTGCCCGGCTTCCCTAGCGGGCTGTTCCTGCTGTTGGCCGCCACGTTGGCGTTTTGCGGCTACCGCCTCGGCAAACGCGAACCCGAAGCCGAGACCCATGCGAGCGAGGCCGTTACCGCGATGCAGCGCGCGGGCTCGAAGGTGGACGTGCCCGCCATCCTGACCCGCGCGCCGCACTTTGCCTGTCCGGTCGGCGTGCGAATCTCCCCCGATCTCGTGGGCCGCCTATCGTCTCAAGCATTGGATAAATCGTTCGGCGCAGAGCGTGCACGCCTGCAGGAATATCTCGGGCTGCCGTTCCCGGGCATCACGATCTGGACGAACGATGCATTGCCACCCTCGACGTGCGAACTGCTGATGCACGACGTGCCGTATTGCTCGATCGAAATGCCGCCCGCGAAAGTGATGTTGCCGGATGCCGACGCATTGGGCGCGGACGAGGCGCTTCAGGCAGAAATCGCGGCGTTGACCGCACGCTGCGAGCAACGGGGCGGCCTCGACGGCGGCCCGGGCCCCACCTGGTGGATCGACGAAAAATCGGTGCCGCCCAAAGTGCCGGCATGGCGCCCCGAACAGGTCATCGCGCATGCATCGGTGGCCATGTTGCGCCGGCACGCGTCGCTCTTTTTGGGCATTCAGGAAGTGCAGTGGATCCTGGATCAACAAAACGCCGAATACCCGGGCCTCGTGACCGAAGTACAGAAGGTCCTGCCCCCGCAGCGGATCGCCGACGTGCTGCGCCGCCTGCTCGAAGAGCAGATCCCGATCCGCAACATACGCAACATCATGGAGAGCTTGATCGTCTGGGGCGCCAAGGAGAAAGACATGCTGATGCTGACGGAGTACGTGCGCGCCGACATCGCACGGTTGCTCGCGCATCGCGCCACCCGCGGCACGCGACAGTTGCCGGCCGTCATGCTGGACCTTCCCGTCGAACAGCACATCCGCCAATGCATCAAGCAGACACCGACCGGCAACTACCTCGCCTTGCCGCCGGAGGAAGCCGGCTACCTGATTGACCAGATCCAGTCGTTCGTCGGCGAGGCGCCGCGCGAAGGCGTCGCGCTCGTCACGTCGATGGATATTCGCCGGTACGTCAGGCGGATGATCGAGACGCGGCTCGGCTGGCTGTCGGTCTATTCCTACCAGGAACTCGGCGAGCACGTGGACCTGCAGCCGCTTGGCCGGGTGACGATCTGAGCCGCCTCTCCCCACCTGCCCAACGACCGTCATGACCGGATCCCGCGTACGGCGCGTTATCCCCGGCGAACTCGCGGGACAGCCACGTGAAGACGATGCACGCACGCGCCGTTTCGATTATTCGGCGCTGGCGCGGCGGGCCCGCTCCGGGCGCGCGCCGATCGCACCATCCGGCGCGGAGCAGGAAGCGGCGGCGGGCGATGCCGCCCGCGAGAGCGTCCAGGCCTTTCACTGGCGCGAGGAATCGAGCCGGCGCCCTTACTGCGATGAAGCGGCGCGGGCCGACGCTCATGCCGCGGCGATTCAGCGCGAAGCCGTGGTTCAACAGGTGTCGAGCGCATCCGTCCCGGTTGTCGATGCGCTCTTTCGCACGCAGGGCCACTTCCTCGAACTGGCGAGCTCGCTTGCGAACGAAGTGGCCACCTTCTGCGCCGACCCCGCCGTCGGCAGCGCGGGCAATTGGGACGTTCAGATGCCGCTCGACAAGGCGGTCCTGCCCGACACGACTTTATATTTGTCGCTTTCGCCCTTCCAGCTTTCGCTTCGTTTCGATACGTCCAGCATAGAAGTGAAGACCTTACTCTTGCATCACAGCGCCATGCTCAAGCACGAAATCGACTCGCTCCTGAGAGCGTGGTCGACGCCGCGCGACATCGAACTGATGGTGTGGTGAGTGAGATTGCCGTCGCCCCACGCAGTGTATGAGAGCCGCCCCACTTCGATCACAACCGCATGGATTATCCGATCGCCGAAATGCCAACGGGTGTCGAACACATCGATAGGCAAGCGCCCCCTTCGATCGGTCCCGGCCGGAATCAAGCCAACCAGGAACCCAGCAGCGCAACACGCGTCGCGAGGTTGCCGTTGCGGGCTGTTTCTCCCGTCGTCGCGCGCATGGCGCGGCTCGTCTGCCATGCACCCACCGATTCCATCGTGCGACGCCTGCCGGGCATCGCCGCGTGGCGAGCGTCCGTGCGCGAGGCGGACGCCGCGCCGCTTGCGCCCTTCGAGCAGCCCGGCGTACTCGAGCTCGCTCATCCAGCCGGTCGCCTCTTCGTGATGTTCGACCTGGCAGCCTATCCCGCGCTCGACATCGCAGCATGGCCCGCGCGCGGCGCGGCCACGGCGCCCGCCGACGCCGAGCGCGCGTTGCGCATGGCGGTGGCGGGCGTCATGCTCGAGCCGCTGCTCGAGCGCCTCAAGGTGTTGGGGCTGACCGATCTGCGCGTGGTTCGACTGGTGCGCGATGCGCGCGGGCAAGCCGCACGAGCCGGCTTTCCTGGAATCGAACTGTCCTTGACACTCGACGGGCGGGCGCATGCTGCCGTGATCGACATCGACCCCGCGCTGCTGCCCTTGCTCGAAGCGTTGCATGCCTCGCAAGCCACACACGTCGTGCAAGCGGCACGGCATACGACCGATTCCTTGCCAACGGGACCGCGTCTGCTCGCGGACAATCTCATCCCCGGGCGAATCGTACTGGGCGCCAAGCGTCTTCCGATCGAGACGCTGCGTGCGCTGGCGCCGGGCGACGTATTGCTGCGCGCACTCGCAAGCACGCTCTCGCCCGTTGTCACCGGCGCGGCCGAGCACGCCGCCGCCAGTGCCACCGCCGCATGGGGGACGCCCGGCCTGACCCGGCTGCACGCGCCCGTGACGATCGACAAGCACACGCTTCTCATTGTGAAAGAGCCGACAATGAACGATAAATTCGACGCAGCCCACCCCGGCGATTCACTCGCCCCCGATCAAGCGGAGAGCCCGATCGACATTGGCGAGTTGGATCTGCCCGTCCAGTTCGAAGTCGACACCGTCGCTTTGCCGTTGTCGCAGCTCTATGCGTTGCGTCCCGGCTACGTGCTCGAACTCTCCACGCCTGTTGCGGAAGCGCAGTTGAAGCTCGTCACGCATGGCCAGACGATCGGCTATGGCGAACTGGTCACCGTCGGCGAACATCTCGGCATCCGAATCCTCAGAATGGCGCACACCGATGGTCCAGTTCAGTAACGTTACCGGCCTGCTGCTCGTCGTCCTGGCGATCAGCCTGATCCCGTTCGTGGCAATGGTCGTGACGTCGTACGCGAAAATTGTGGTCGTACTCGGGTTACTGCGCAACGCGCTGGGCGTGCAACAGGTGCCGCCCAATATGGTGCTGAACGGGATCGCTATCCTCGTTTCGCTGTACATCATGGCGCCCATCGGCATGCAGGCTGCGCAATCGTTGGAAGGGCAGCAAATCGACGGTCAACCGACGCAGGCGTTGATTCAGGTGTTCGGGGCCGCGCGCGAACCGTTCCGAAAATTTCTCGAAAAGCATGCGCATGAACGCGAGAAGCGCTTCTTCATCCGCTCCGCCAGCGTCGTATGGCCGAAAGACGAGGCTCGCGATCTGCACGAAAACGACATGATCGTGCTGGCGCCGGCCTTCACGCTGAGCGAACTGACGGACGCCTTCAAGATCGGCTTCCTGCTTTATATCGCGTTCATCGTGATCGATCTGATCATCGCCAACGTCCTGCTGGCGATGGGGCTCAATCAGGTCACGCCGACCAACGTCGCGATACCGTTCAAGCTACTGCTGTTCGTCGTCATGGACGGCTGGTCGACGTTGATCCATGGTCTCGTGACGACCTACCGTTAGCGTGCGTGCCGTCGACCTCGGGACCGCCATTGCGTTGGATGCTGAAAACTGAACCATGGATATCGATACGCTCATTCGCTTCACCACGCAAGGCATGTTGCTCTGCTTGTACATGTCGCTGCCGATCGTGATCGTCGCGTCCGTCGCCGGGCTCGCGGTTTCGTTCCTTCAGGCGATTACGTCCATGCAGGATCAGACGCTCTCGCACGGTGTCAAACTCGTTGCGGTGATGATCGCGATCGCGATCGCCGCGCCGATTTCAGCGGCGGCCATCCTGCATTTCGCCAATGAAGTGATGCGAACAGCGATTCCGCAATGAGCCCCACCCGCCCGGCATTACCGCCTGCGGCCGCGACGCTGCACGCGACCCATGAGGCGCAACGCACCACCGAGGCACATGATGAAGTGCGACGGCAGGCGGTGCTCTATGGCGGTACGCGCTTCGCCCACCCGCCCGATCACCCGCCCCAAGCCGGTCCGGGCTCGCCGCAGGCGCGCACGCGGCGCGCCAAACTACCCCAGCCGCGAAAAACGAGGGGCGGCGAATGGCAGGAAGCGGAGCACGGTCATGGGCCGGCCGACGATAAAAAGCATGCCGTCGTCGGCGGCCGAGGCGAAGGCGGTGCAGATTCTGGCGGAGAGGGTGGTCATTCTCACGGCGGACAGGGCGGGCACGAGGAGAAGCGCGCGAAGCTGCCCGGCATCCGCCGGGTCGCGGCGGCGCCTGTGCGTCCACGCGCGGGCGGTGCACTGCCGCTTCCTTCCGCACGAACGACCGATCCCGAGTATGCCGATGCGGTGCGCGCTGCCTTTTGCGAAGCACTCCTGGTGCTGCGAAACGATCGCAGCGCGTCACGCGTCGTCGGCGCGGCCGAACTTCAACTCGATCGACTCGATGCCGCTCGAATGTGTCAATCGCTCCACAGCCCGGAAGGCATGGGCACGCTGCGGCAAAGGCTGGTCGACGCGAGCAAAGGCCCTCGGGGCAGAAACGACCCTTTCAATCTGCTGCTGCCGCTGATTCTTCTCATCGCCGAAAGGCCCCGTACAACGACGAGGGAGCATGAATCGCACAACGTTTTGACGTTGCTGCGCGGTGCAACGCTCGCGCGCGGCGCGCGTTCTCCGTGAGCCTGCATCGGGGCGGCGCGGCGCACTTTCGCCTGTCCGTTGCGGTCTTCGCGTGGTGGGTCACGTGGCGTTGCGCAACGGCTAGAGTAGCGTCAACGGCCGCTTGCGTCATTCGATCAACTCAATCGCCACACGATGAAATTACTGCGCATTCTGACCGGTGTGCATGCAGGGGTGGAATTGCACCTGAGTGCTGGCGCGCATCGGATAGGCTCCGACGACGACGCCGACATTCGCATTTCCGACTGGAGCGGTGCGGACGTGCTGTTGATGGTGGACGAAACGGGCATCGTCAGCGCACAGCGTCTGATTCCCGAGCCGCAAGCGCTCGCGACGGGTGGCACGGAGCCTGTGTCGTCAGATGGCGGCGCCGACACGATCGATCCCGGTACCGTGCTGCTGATCGATTTCGTGCCAATGCGCTTCGACGATACGGTGCTTTGCGTCGGTGCCGACGACACCCTCTGGCCCAGCGACCTTGACCTTTTGTCGACGTTGCTCGTCAAGCCGCACGAGGCCCGCCACGAAGCCGAGCGCTCGCGCCAGCGCAAGCTCGTCGGTGCGGTATTGGGGTGCACGATGCTCGGTGCCGTGGTCGTCATCGGTTCTGTGTTGATCACGACGGTCGTGAGCCGTGCGGCGCTGCCGCGCGATCCGGGCGACCTCGCGCAGCGCGTGAATATCGCACTCGAGCAAGCGCATATGAACGAATTGCACGCCCAGCCGCAAGGCGTCAACGTGGTCGTCAGCGGCATGGTGCCCACGGCGGAGGACGACGCCAACGTGCGCAAGGCGTTGACGCGCTTGTCGTCGACGGCAATACGCCGTCAATACGATATCGCGCAGAACGACGCGAGCGATATCGAAGACGCGCTCGGCACGCAAGGCGTGCATGTGGCGTATGCCGGCCACGGTACGTTCAGCATTACCGGCAAGGTGGCCAATCCGGCCGACGTCGAAGCAGCCGTCGCGCGTATTCGCCACGACTTGAGTTCGAACGTGAAGCAGTTGCGTCTGCAGCTCACGCAATCGAACGACGCCGCGCCACCGCCGCCGTCGTTCTCCGAATTGATATCGTCCGACGATGTCAACTACGCGGAAACGCCGGACGGGGTCAAGCATATCTATGTCGAACCAGAGCCAGCCGACGCGCCTGCATCCGGCGTGGCGGCGACCGCGGCGGCCGCGAGCGCCGCGGCACAACCCGCCGGCGCCCCGCCTGCGCCGCCTGCCGTTGCGTCGACTTTCCTGCCCTTGCCGAAGTGAATACCGGAGATGATGGACATGTATGAACCATTTGAAGCTTGCGCCACCGACTTCAAGAATTTGAAGGGCACGCTGGCGGACCCCGCTGGGAGCGTACGCCTCGCTGCGATTCGGGAGGCGCTCGAAGCAAGCGCACGCAATATCAGTGCGGTGGCGGGCGAAACCGAGGTCGATCGCGACAATCTCGCGAAGCTGTATCGCGGCCTGCTGGCCGCCGGGCGGATCGTTTCGCATTTGCAGGAAAAGCGGGCAGCACCGTAACGCGGGCCACCTGCAGCGCGGGACACGGGTATCGAGCGGGTCCAGCACGGAGTCGTCCGTGTCGATGTTTCATCAGGCAACTTTTTAACTTCTGACCAAGGAGGGCATATGGGTAGTCTCACTTCACTCGGTGCAATGGCCACGGCGGATGCCGAACAAGGGATCATGACGGCGGCCAGCATGAAGTTTCAGACGGATTCAGCCAACAACAGTTTGAAGGTGAGCGCGGCCGATGCCGTGGCTAAGTTGGCCACGTCCATCGGCAATAAAGTGTCCCAAGTTTCGGGCGCGGCGCACTGACCGAATCGATCAGTCGTGCGATGCGTGTGCGCTACGCGTGCGCGCTCGTGTCTCGATGTCGGCCGGCATCCGCTTCGCGCGTGCCGGCCGATTTTTTCCCACACGCCGCCGGTTCCTCTTTCTTGTTCGGAGTGCCGTGACCCCCTCAGACTCAGACGGTTCGGAACGTTATACGCAACTCATCCGCGATCTGTGCGACACGGTAGGTCTGCCCGACGTCGACCACGTGCTGCAAACTCGTCAGATCGAAGTGGAAGGCTTCGACGTCCGGCTCGATTACTTCGATAACGATCTGAACGCGATGTACGCGAATTTTCATTACGGCGCGGTGACGGCGGGACGCACGCTGACCGTATTTCGATTGATGCTCGAGGCGAATCTGGTGATTTATGCGCAGGATCAGGCACAACTCGGGCTCGACACGGATACGGGCGGCATCGTACTCGTGCTGCGTGTGCCGATGACACACGATGTCGACGGCGGCGTGTTAGCCGATCTGCTTGCGCATTATGCCGAGCACGGCCGCTATTGGCGGCAAAACATCATCGAATCGACCGACGAAATGTTCGAAGGTCTCGTTTCGGGGGAGTTTATCTGGATTCGAGCGTGATTCGGCAGGGGTCGATTCGGGCGCGATAGCGTCCGGTACGCGGGGATAAACGGGTTGCGCGGCCCGCGTACCGAACCGGGCATCAGTGATGCAAGTTCCCCATCGCCCTTGCGATAGCCTGGATGAGCGACGCCATGTTTTCGCCGATTTTCGTCAACGAGTGCCATAGGTGCTGCAACGTCGACTGGCCATAGGCCAGCATCGGATGCTGCATCGGCCGATCGGGCGGAACCGGCATCTGTGGCGGCCGATTTTGCGGTTGCGGCACCTGCGCCTCATTCGGCGCCGAAGGACGACCTACGCCAGGCGGCAAAGCATAGCCTGTCGGAATCGCCTGCAGATCGTTCAACGGCTCAACGGATCTATTCGCCTTCTGCGTGACATCGGCAGCGGTTTTACGTATGCCGAACGAGCCGCTCCCCCACTTTTTCGACGGCGCCCCCATCGCGCGCAGTCCGATCATCGGACCGGTCAATGCACGTTGCGTCGCACCGCCCGGAACAAGCGGAGCCGGCGTACCGGTCTGCCCCACGGGCGTGGGTGAGACGGGCCCGCGCGGGGCGGTGAGTCTGGTAGGTTGAGTGCTCATCGCGTTGAACGTGTCGGTGAGGATCGGCGAACGGGCGTCAATAACACTGGACGTGATGGCACGGTACGACGAAACGTCTCCCTCGCACGAGCGACATGCGAAGTTGATGTCGACCATACGAACTTCGCGTTCGTCCCCCGGACACGGCCTCGGTTGCCGCGTCGATCGCATCGTCCGGCAGATAGCTTTGCGAGGCGTGTTTGCGAAGCGCAATCGCGGCGTCGCGTTCGCGTCGACACGCGCAAGTTCGCACCACGGCGCTCGATGATGTCGAGCACACGACAAAATGCAAGTTCGCCCGACCAACCGTGTATGGAGTGCTCGATGTCCGTGTTTCGCGCGCCCGAGCTGATCGAATCCAACGAACTGCTGCTGCGGCCCCCCGAACCTCGCGACGCTCAAGCGCTCTACGACGAAATGTTCAGCGATCCGGACACGGTGCGCCATCTCACTTATCTTCGGCACACGAGTCTTGACGACACGCTTGCATTCATCGATATCGCACAAAAGGACTGGGAGAGCGGTGCCCTGCCCCGCTGGGTGCTCGAAGACAAAGCATCGGGCCGGCTCGTGGGACTGATCGAGTTGCAGCCTTGGCCGCCTCGTGCCGAGTTCTGCTTCGTCATCAGCCGTCGCGGCGGCGCACGGCGGCGACGGGCCAGTCTGGATGCGCTGCGCAAATTCCTGCGATGGCTCATCGCCCAGCCGCAGATCTATCGTGTGTTTGCCTGCTGTGCGGTAGACGGCAACGCGCATAGCGTCATGGAACGTCTCGGGTTCACGCTCGAAGCGAAGCTGACGAACTACGAGGCTCGACCGAACCTCGGGCTTGCCGCCGGCGACAGCTACCTGTACGCCATGACTCGCCCTTTGAAGCCGCCTCACGTGGCGGACACGTTAGATTGGATGGACCGGCATTTCAGCGTCGAGCCCGACGAAAGCCGGACATAAGCCGGACATGAACCGCGGGCGGCGCCGAGCCTTCGAGGGTTGGCGAATGGTCCGGCCGGCCCACTCTCTAGAGGACCACATCGATGCCCACTTCGACGTCCAGACCGGTTTCCGGACCGGCGCCCGCTTCCACCGGGGCAGCCGTAGCGTCTCCGGGCGGCCCCGCGCGTCAGAGCGCGGCCCGCCCCCATCCGCTCGGTCCCACAGGCGACGGCCCGCTTCATAAGCTCGGCAACCTCCTGGGTTCCCGTCGATCGAGAACGGCGGACGACCCACCCCGGGCCCAGTTCAAGTCGCGCGGGACAGAGGCTGCCGAGCCGAACATGGCATCTTCGCCGCGTGATTCAGGCTCGCCACGTCGCGACGCGAACTACGGTCCTCCCTATTCCGCGTTCGCTCGACCGAACTCCGGCGCGATACGGTATGGCGCACCAGGCATGCAAGGGCCCGGCGGTGCGCTAACGGCGCTGGGGCACGGCGCCGCGGCCCTCGCCATCGGTGTACTCGGCACGGCGGCGATGACCACGGTCGGGTTCTTCCCGCTGCTGATCGGTGTCGCGGCTTACTCGTACATGCGGCGCGCGCACCATTACAACCTTGCGTACGGTGGGATCAATCCGTATCAAGGGTGGCAGCAGCCCAATCCATATCAAGGATGGCGGCAACCCAATCCATATCAAGGATGGCAGCAGCCCAACCCATATCAAGGATGGCGGCAGCCCAATCCATATCAAGGGTGGCAGCAGCCCAATCCATACCAAGGGTGGCAGCAGCCATCTTGGTGAAGTCGTGATCGGCGCTCTCCGGTTTCCCCCGTCAGTCCAGCCGCGCGGACGAAAACCGCAGGCGGCGATCGAATCTCCTACGCTTCCGCGTGGTCGCTCGCTTTCAGACGGGATTGCGCGATCCCCTCTTTGGGGGGCCGCGCCCCCCATGCGCGACTCACGGCCCACGTCTCGGGCAAGCACTCGAGCGATTTCCACAACCGCATTTCCTCGCGCGCGCAGGGCCGGGCACTCGCGGTCAGGCGCGTCAGCACGAGACGAACCTCGCGTACATGCTCATGCACCAGCGACAGTCGGCGCCACAGCGGAGCCGAAGCCTCGACCAACGTAACCGCGATTTCGAACCGGTCATTGAATACGGCCCATTTGAGCGCCGCTCGAAGCGCGTCGAGCTCGAGTTCGAGCGCCTTGGGCTCGCGTCTGTCTTCGCGCCTATCGTTAGTCAGCCCGGCACCGTGCGCAACGTTCGTTTGCAGCCGCGCGGCGAGCGACCGGGCTTGCGCCGCCGCGGCCCGTCCCATCTCGTTCGTCTGCGCGAGCGCGTCGATCGCAAACAGCTTGACCGCGCCGGGGAGCCGAAGCACGGCAGCCTGCTCGCACTCGAACTGCTCGATCAGGCCCGCGCCGAGCAGATCATCGAGACGCGCCTCGCATCGCGCATCGATCTGCTGCGTGTCCAATCCGCCTTCATCCCGCGACGGCGCAAACTGCGTCAACATCTCGATCGCCGCACTGCGCGAGAACTCGCCGCCGAAGATCCCGAGCCGGCGCAGTTGCGCCCGCGTCGCACTATCGAACGCGTCATGGTGCAATTCGAGCATCAATGCGATTGCGGCCCCGGGCGCCAGCGAAATGCCCACCCTGCCCGCGCGGCGCGACATACTTTCGAGCCTTGTTGCGAACGCCCGCAACGCCGCTTCGAACGGCACACCCTCTCGCATGCGCCGCATGATCGCCGATGCCGCCAGCTCGATGGCGAGCGGCGTGCCGCCAAGGCGACGCGTCACCGATGCGGCCGTCGCGACGGCGTCCGGTAGCAGCCGGCCGAGGTCGAACATCGCGAACAAGTTGATGTCCGCCGGCGCGTGCTGGCGCACTTGACGTTGATCCCGGTTCTGAAGGATAGCAAGGCGCGTAAACAGCAAGCGAAATGCGTCGAACGTCAGAGCCTCTTCAACTTTTATGTCGATGCGATCTGGCATGCCGAGCGGACCGACTTCGACGACCTCCTCATGCTGGATCAGCAGCGGTTCCGTCCCGGTGACCATCACTCGCAACCCGGGCGCGGTCATCGTCAATGTGTTGATCAAATCGCCGAGCGCCCCTCTCAACGGCTGGCAGCAGTCGACGATCAACAGCAAGCGGCGCGCACCGATCGCCACCCCGAATTGTTCAGCCGTGCCCCAGCCGTGTGCCGGCTCGATCCCGAGCGCCAATGCCAGCGTGCGAATGAGGTCGTCGGGCGGTATGTGCGGCGAGAGCGTGACCGAGCCGATGCCGTCCGGAAAATGCGTCGCCACGCGCCGCGCGACTTCATGTGCGAGACGCGTCTTTCCTAAACCCGGCGCGCCGACCAACGTAATGACGCGCGACATCGACATCAGCCCGAGCAGTTCGGAAAGCTCCGCGTAGCGGCCGACGAACGGCGTGCAATGGAGCGGCATGTGGGCCGCGCAAGGGTGAGGGACATGGAGCGCGGCACTGAGTGAGTATGCGGGTGCCGGCTCGCTCGCGCCCGTCGCCGCTCCTCGCGCTTCCCGCATTTCGACCGTACCGGTGAAGCGATAGCCGTATCCCGCCATCGTCGCAATCAAGTCCCGGTCCGTACCCAGCGCGCGACGCAGCGCCGATACTTGCGCCTGCACGGAGTTGACCTCGATGTCCGGTCGCCCCCAGATCCGGTTCGCGAGTTCGGCGAACGGTACCGGGCGTCCGCCGGCTTCGACAAGCGCAAACAAGAGCGCGAGCGCGCGTGCGCCGACGGCCACCGCGACGCCATCCCCGGTCAGCCTGAGCGGGTCTTGCGTCAGCCGATAGCGGCCGAAAACAATGACGGGTCCTATAGGTTCCACCGACGCCACCATAGATCTCCGAGGGGACGGGTATACATTGTCCCCGCGAACGGCGCGGCCGAATGCGCAACTATTCGTAGTTTTGCGAAGCTTCGACCGGTTTCGGACGGCGTGATTTACGCCCCGCGACGTGGGCGCGCGACAGTTAACGCGCGGGCACCGGGTCGGAACCCCGCCATGGATCAAGGGAAGCGAGCCGATGCGCCGGCCGGCGGGGGTTCAGCTCGATTGAAGGGGGCCGTCGAATGCGCTTACGATCCCGCGCCGTTTACTCCGTTGCGATCGAGCTGACGGCCCGGGAGGAGGCGCGTGCGCTGGTCGCCGTCCCTGATCGGTCTGGCGCGAGCATCCCCCAACGCCGCAAAATCGCGGCAATCTGGCGCGCATATTCGTCGCGTAGCGCTGGAGTCGCTGAATGGTAGGCGCCGACGGCCGCCCAGGTATTGCCGTATCGGTTAATTTGCCGGCGCAGTTGCCAGGCCGCAATATAGATATTTTTGCAGGGCGACATCAGCGCCTCCCTGCCGATGCCGTATTGCGCCAGCGTCGGTAAATGAACCGTGTTGATCTGCATGACGCCGTAATCGACTGAACCGTTCGCATTGACATGCTTCGCATCGGGGCGATTGCGCGACTCCTGCCATGCGATCGCACGCAGGATCAGCGGATTGACATGCTGGTACGCCGCGGCATCGTCGAAGCAATTGGCATACGCGGATGGCGCAGCGCCCATCGCACAGAGACCGATCAGACCGACGAGTCCGCCGCGCGAAATCGATCTCGCACACCGCGCGGGCGCAACCGATCCTGGGCTGCGAGAGGCGTCCTCGCCCGATAGAGAAGATGACAAGCTCATTGAAATCTGCGTGGACGCCGCGGGCGTCATCACTGACAGTGTTGGGATGACGCATTGTGCGGCTGTCACACGGCGAGGGCGCCGCCGAGAGCGAAGACCGAGTGACAGAAACGAAATCGACGTGCCCCCCGACATCCTTCGCCGCCCTTCGCCGTTCCGGCACCCTGTGCGCCGCCTGCCGTGTGCCGTGTGCCGTGTGCCGTGTGCCGTGTGCCGTGTGCCGTGTGCCGTGTGCCGTGTGCCGTGTGCCGTGCGCCGTGCGCCGTGCGCCGTGCGCCGTGCGCCGTGCGCCGTGCGCCGGCAAAGCTAATATCCCTCCTCGTCGATCGATTCCAGCACGGGGAACGGCACGCTCAAGTTGGCGAAATCGTGATCTCCCGTCGCACTCGTTCGAACGTTGAGCGAGAGCCCGACACTCAGACCCGGGCTGCGCGTCGCGCCGTTGCGCTCTCTGATCGACAGCTTGCGCGGCACCCATGCCCTGGGGTCCGCGAGAATTTTGCCGCGCCGCGCCTCGACGAAGGCTTCCACATCCGGATCGTTGCCGGTTTGCCGCGCGAGCGCCGTCAGCAGATCGATCGACGCAGCCGGATCGCGAAGCAATCGAAAGCTATATTTATACGCATGATTGAATTGACGATTGCGGCGTACCGTCTCCACGTATTCGTCGATGCGCGCACCGGCTGCCGCCGCCGGATCGACCAGTGCGGCCGACATGCCAGGCGCGCCCCGCGTTTGCGCTTCACTTTCCCTATTGGCCACGAGCGTCTGAACCAGGGCGGCACGCGCGCCGTCGATCGTTTCCGCATACCGCCTGGAATTGAGCTCCTCGCGCTCGAGCGTGCATGCTCGATAGTTCAGCTTGTCGTTTTCGATCGACAACGTGAGTTTGGCGGTGCTGCCGCTCTCGCCGAGGCCAAGCGTCGCGACCAGCGCATCGAGCGACAGGAGCCCCACGCTGCTGCGTCCGTTCGCATCGAGCGAATGCGAGAAGCCCGGCGCGACGCCGCCGCGCAACTGCGTGAGGTGCCCGCCTCCGATATAACGTTGCTCGATCCGATGACGGCCGGTTCGCTCGGAGGATGCGCCGTCTTGCTTCGACTTCTCCCACCCCATACCAACCGACGGCCCGGAGCTGATACCAAACAGCTTCGCCGTCTTGCCGGTTGTCGGGTTGCGCGCCGATTGCGGGCCGAAGCCGAGCAGTTTTGCGCTCGCGGTTGTATCGACGGTGACGCCTCGCTTCGAGGTGGCCGCGCGCGTGTCGGTCCAACTGATCGACACATCGGGATGATCGAGACAAAGCTCCGCGAGGCGATTGAACGTGCCATTCGCGCCGTCGCCGTGCGGTGTCGCGGCTTCGGCCAGGAAATGGTCCACGACGGCCCAGAAATGCGCCCGCGTCGCCTTGTCATCGAATCCGCTGCCATCGGCTTTGACACGGTGAGGCACACGCACTGTGACACCCGATGCCTCGACCCACTCCTTCGCGTGAAGCGTGACGTTGGTCGCCAGCCCCACACGCAAATTGGTCAACGCCGTTTCGACGTCATAGCCCACCAGCACGCCCGCGCCCGCTTGCCGTTGGGAGGTCTTTGCCCGGCCGACGAACATCTCGAAGCCGTGCGTGCCGTGGCTGAACTCCACCACGGTTTCGCGGGTGCGCGCGGCGCGCACATTGAGCCGAGGAGAAATCGGCATGCCGTGGACGTGGGTCATCGCGTTGAGCCCGCTCGTGCTGAAACCTTGGCGGCCGCCATCGGCCAATCGCAAACGGGCGCTGGACGGCAAGGTTTCCACGAGTTCCTTGAGCAGTGCGCGCACATCGTCGATGCGTTCGGTTTCCAGTGTGGAACCCAGCGGACCGGTCAGTTCCTCGATCGCCGCCGGGATAGAGGACTTGGGCGGGAGCGTCGGGCCCGTTGGCCGAGCCAACGATCGCAACGCGTCCAGCGTCACCCAGAACGGCGAATCGTCGGGCACGCGCGCGACCTTGCCCCAGAGTGCGAGACGCTCGGGCGTATACGCGCGCTTGGCAGCCGACCTGAATGGCTTCGTCCTGGCGAGCTGCCGCGGCGTCATCGCGGCCCAGCGCGCCGTCGCTTTTCTTAAATCCGCAAGCGTCGCTTCCTGAGCCCCATTCGCTGCGGTCAAATCCGCGCACATCTGTTGCGCGCGCCGTGCGACGGCAACAATGGCTTGCTCGTCCATGCGGTCGTGCGGAAACCCCCCGCTTTCCAGCCAGACGTGCAGCGCCGCCAATTCAATGAGCGAGTGCTTGGGCCGTGCATGCCCGAGCACCGCTATGGGTTGCATCGCCGGGCTCTGCTCGAGCGTCGAGAGGCTATCGCGCAGCCCCTGCCGATAAACCTCCTGCTCCTGCTTCGCCGTCTTGCGCGTCGCGCCCTGCGTGCCGAGCCGCAACGCCGAGAGCGGCGAGCTCTGCTGGCCTCGGGTGAGGCGCGGCAGCAGCGTCTTCCATCGGCTTTCGCCGACACGCGGAATCGTCTTTAGCGCGAACTTGTTCAGACGCTCGCGAACCTTCGATAGATCCGTGTTGCGTCCGTCTTCGGTGAACGACTGCTGCCACGCGAACAGCGCGCCCTTCTGATCCGCCGTCAATGCATCGCGGCCATGCTCCAGCCTGGCGGAAGCGGCGTCGAACGCGCGCCGGGCCAACGCCTGCGGCCCCCGTTCGCCAGACGTCAGCGGGACAGGCCCGAGCTTGATACGCGATGCCACCGCACCCGGCGCACCGTCGTGCGACACCACTTCGTCCAACGATCTTGGCAGCGGCGCAAGGACATCGGCCGTGGCCAGCAACGTCTTGAACGTCGAACGGTGCACATCGTCTTTGAATGGCTCGCCCGTTGCCGTGCGCAAGCCGTCGAGGATCCCGAAGCCTTCCGTCGAACGCGCGAGCAGGCGCACGGCGTGCCACGCTTCGCGGTCGGCATCGCTCGTGGATACGCGCGTATGCGGTGCATCGAAGTCGAGCGATACGATTCGCTCCAGCGCCAACTGCGCGCCCGCAACGTCCGTGGCGCCGGCTTGCCGCAGGGCGAGCGCGAGAAGCGCGCCGCGCATCGCCGCAGCCGCTTCTGTCTTCGGTGGCAACGGGCTCTGCGCCGCCAGATCGTACAGGCTGCGAGCCAGCACGCTGGCATGGGCGCCGTATGGCGACGGATGTTCGAAGAGTTGCCGCACATAGACGCGCAGCGCAGGCGGGCTCGTGATCGTATCGATCGGTGTGGCGGCGATCAATGCCCGATACTCCCCCTGTGGTGCGGTGGAAGCGGTGGAAGCGGTGGAAGCGGTAGGAGCGGTAGGAGCGGTAGGAGCGGTAGGAGCGGTAGGAGCGGTAGGAGCGGTAGGCGCGGCAGGCGCGGCAGGCGCGGCAGGCGCAGCAGGCGCGCTGGCGACGCCGAGGCCGATGATTTCCGACACCAGTTGGGCCGCATGGACCGGCGTCTGCTCCCCACCCGCCTGCGCGCCGGAAGCATCCGGCCGATGTTGGCGGCTCCCTTGAACGAAGCGGGTCGATCCCGTTTTGCGACCGTGTTTGGTGTGCTGATAAAGCGCCGTCGCGAAATCGACTCTGCGTGCGCCGAGCGCGTGGCCCGCGTGCGATAGCGTCGCCCTCAGTTTGCCGAGCGCGCCGAGTGGAACCAGGGGCCGCGGCGCGCCCGGTTCGGGAGCAGGCGAGCCCGCGCCCGCCGCACCGGGTGTTGCGCCGTTGGGTGCACCCGCCGCTTGCGCATCAGGCTGTTCTTTTCGAGCGTGTCGCAACGAAAGGACTTTGAGCCGGTTGAACTCAGACATGGGAGCACGACGTTGTGGCACCGGGCTGCACTATGCCGGCCGAATGTGACACGCCGCTTCAATGCCTCTCCCACCGCGCGAAGCGATGGTTAACGGCACGAAGTCGCGCTGTCTCGTCGATCGCGGGATTCGTAGTCAGTCGCGAATCCTTTGCGCCATCAGCCCACCCCACTACTGAAAAGCACAGGCCGTTTCCTATCGCTGCGCGGCTATAGTCGAAATCCATGAAACGTCGCTCGAACATCCGTAGCGGCGGAGACACGATGGAGGGGTGCATGTTGAACGTCGAGGCACGCAACGGCGTGCCGAAAGCAAAGAGCGAGCGGGAAGCACGACACGCAATCGAATTTATCGAAGCCGCTGACTGTCAATTCGTCGTCGGTCAGAACGCCGGCCGCGCCGGTGACACGCACGGTAGCGACCGGACCTCCGAAATCGCGACCGATCTCGCAAACGCTCCTTCGCCGCACGAGCGCAAACAATTGCTCCAAGGCGCGCTGCGCACGATCGGCTTCGATTGGTTCTGCTACTGCCGGCTCACCCGCCTCGGCCAGATGGTCAACCGCGCACGCTACTTCGATTTATGCTCACCGCCCGGCTGGGCGCAGCGTTACGTCGATCAGCGTTACTTCGACCTCGACCCTCGCATGGCTTTTGCATGCCGCCACGATTGGCCGCTCGTATGGGACCACGAGACGCTCCGCACCGAAAGCGCCATCGAGACGGGCGAAACGAGCGAACGTATGCATCGCTTTCTGGAGGACGCGGACGGCAGCGGCATTCGCAGCGGCATCGCATTCGGGCTCGTCGATCCGAACAGTCTCGAGCACAGCGTGATGATCTTCAGCTCCGTCAATGCAACGAGCGAATGGATCGATGACCGCGTGATTGGACAAGCGTATGCGCTGGGCTTGGGCGTTCACGCCTTCCTGGCCGGCCAAATGGCTTCGACGGCATCAACGCCGACGCTCTCCGATCTGCAACGGCGGATCCTTAACTTCACGGCGAGCGGCCTCAGCGATCGGGCAATCGCGCAGCAGTTGAACATGTCGCGCAGTAATGTCGACTACCACATGCGGCAGATCCGCAAAAAATATGGCGTCCTCAATCGTGTTCAGCTCGCGTACCTCGCGGGGCGTCTGTTCGTTGTCTGACGCGCTGCACCGGCTCAAGGCGCAGCAACGCCGTACCTCGGCTTCGGCGTGCCCCCGCCCATTGATGCATCGCACGCGAAAATAGGCCCGCCGCGCACGCCCTAGTCAACCGACTGTAAGGTGCATTCTTACCGGTTCGTCGCATCGCATGGACGCAGGTCTTACCGAGAGCGCTTGCTCTCGGTGGCGGCCGCGGGCGGGCATGACGTGGTTTCGTAGTCCCCCCTCTTGCGTGCGCGCAAATCCGTAGGGCGACTACTGATTCGCTTTTCGCACGAAAGCGGCCGCCGCTGGGATACTGTGCCCTCATACTTCGGCGTGCGGGGCGCCTCTTTCCCGGAGCGAGCAACATGAGTCAGTATGGCAGCAGCGATACGGATACCGACGCCTTAAGCTTCGAAGTCCTGGGCGACGCCGATCTGGATAGCGCGCCAGCGGTGCCCGACGATGACGACGCACCGAACGGGCAGCGGCTCGCCGGGATCGCACAGGAACTGGCGAGAGCGAACGGCGCGCAGGAAAGGCAGGCGCTCCTGCGCCCAGCACTGCGCGCGGCCGGCTTCGATTCGCTGTGCTACATGCGCATTTCGCGCATCGGCGACACGATCAATCGAATCGCTTATTTCAACGCGTTTTCTCCCATCGGATGGGCACCGCGCTATGTGCGCGAACGCTTTTACGAGATCGACGCGCGCCTCGCCTACTCGTGCAGGCACGAATGGCCCATGTTGTGGGATTTGTCGTCGATCGCATCGAGTCCGTCGATCGCCGGCGTCGGCTCGAACGTCCTCGCCGGCGGCGCAATGGGCACGCCCGCCGCACAGCGCACGGCCGCCGCGGCCCGCGTCGAACGCTTCGTCGCGGCCTCGCGCGATGCCGGCATGCAGTCGGGCGTCTCCTTCGGTCTCGGCACATCCGATGCGCTCGATACCTGCGTCGCGATTTTCTCCAATTCGCAGCCGTCCAAGGCCCGAGTGCCCGACATGTCGATCGGCCATGCCTATGCGCTTGCCGTGGGCTTGCACGAGTTCATCCGCCTGCGCGCGCCGCAGATCAACCGGCCTGCTCGTACGGCCGAACTCAGCCAGATTCAACGCTCGATTCTCGAGTTCATCACGCTCGGGCTAAACGACAAGGACATCGCCGAGCGGCTCGGCACCTCGCATCACAACGTCGACTACTCTCTGCGCCAACTTAAAAAGCTCTATCACGCCACCAATCGCGTCCAACTCGCCTACATCGCGGGACGTATGCTGGATGCGCCCGGTGCACACCACGGCGCCGGTTCATAGGCTCGCCCAAGATCGGCGACGGGAAGCCTACGACCGGCTCCACCCCCAACGTGCGGCGAGATACGCGAGTTGGGCGCGGTTTTCGACGTTGAACATTCTCTGCAGCGTCTTGACGTGCTGCGTGATGCGGTGCGCCGACGAGACGATCTCAGCGGCGATCTCGTGATCGGACAGCCCTTTCACGAGCCGCTCGAGCACGGCCGCCTGTTCATCGGTCAGCGTAACGACACGCGCCTTGCGCGCACACTCTTCGACATAGGGCTGCACGATCCGGCCAATCGTGAGGCTCGCCGCCAACACCGTTCCCATGACACGATCGTCGATCCAGCCCGTATCGCCCGCCTCGGACGTCAGCGTGACGGCGACGCGTAAATCGGCGCGCGGTGCCGACAGACCGAGAATGAGCCCGCTGTGCATGGCGTGTGCACGTAATGTCGACAAAAGGCTGCGTACACGCGGTTCGGCCAAATTCGATCGCGCTTCCAATTCATCGAGATTCCAAGTGACGGGAAGCCCGCTTTCGCGCAATACTGCAAGCCGCGGATCCGTTTCATACAGCCGGCTCTTAAGATACGTGGTTGTAAACGCGACGCTTCCCATCTCGCGCATGGCATAGGCACGCAAAATGCGCCGCCCAATGGTTTCCAATGCCATGTATGAGAACGTGGAAAAGCCTGCCTGCTGCAGGCGCTCGCGGCATCCGCGCAGCTCGCACGCGTGCCGCTCGGCCTGCCGCGTCGCATCGACCCGGCCGAGATAAGCAAGCGCATCACCTTGCGAAAACCATACGAGCGCCGGAAATTCGTCATCTGATGTCATCAGCGAAAAGACCCCACCCACCGGTATCGTTTTTTTGCGTTTATTATTACGCGATGTTACGCGCCCGAACATAGACGAATCAAACTACGGGTCATACGACGTAACGTCAAAATCCTCGATCGGAGGCATACCGATGCACTACCCTGCATTGCGCAAGGACGATTCAGCACTTGCTCCGCTTTCGCATTCGTGCGGTACCGACCCGGCAACCGCGGGCCGCGGCCGGACGATCGAGGTCGTCTGGTGCAACGATCCGCGGCAGTTGAGCCTGACGCAGCGTCACGCGCCGCGTCTCGGCATCGCCACGACGCTCGCGGCCGCGCAGAGCGCGCGCGAGCGCAGCCGCATGGTCAATGGCTTGTTGCATCTGATCGGATTTTCGACCTTTGCGTACTTTGCGCTCGAATTCACCCGCGACCGTGTCGATCGGCTGTTTTTGCACGAGGCGTTCATTCCCGGCACCTATCGCGGCGATTACGTCCGCGAGCGTTATCACGATGTCGACCCGCGCACGGCCGCGGCCCGTCAGGGCAGTTTGCCGCTCGTATGGGATCTGCAGCAGCTGCATGCCCAGCCGCCCAGTGTGGTCCGCACCGATGCCGCGCAAGAAGGGCTCGACGGTTTCATCAAGATGATGCGCGACGACGGCATGCGCAGCGGGCTCATGTTCGCGATGTCGATACCGGGCACGCGCATGCACGCGTTCATGAGCTTTACGGCTCAGCGCCGCACGCGCGATTGGATCACCTCGACGACGCTCGAACAAGCACTCACGATCGGCATGTCGGTCCATACGATCGCTTCGCAGCAATTGACGGCCGCGGCCCGCGAACGCACGACGGACGGCCTCACCACGTTCGAACGCGAATTGCTGCTCGGCATCGCCGAAGGCGCCTCCGACAAGGAAATCGGGCGCCGCCTCGACACCAGCGCGCATAACGTCGACTATCACCTGCGCAAGCTGCGCAAACGCTTCGGCGTGGCGAATCGCACCGAGCTGACCTACCTGACGTCGAAGCTCGAGTTGATTTGAGGGTGCTTTGAGGCTCAGGCTGAGCCGAGGCGGGGGTCTAGCGTCGCGCCTTGCCCGCGAGGAGCGAAGGCCCCGGCCCATCGGCAAAAAAATCGGCGGTGGATGCAATGTCCAACCGCGCCCGATTTATTGGTCTGCCGCCTCGCACTCCCGCATTTGCTGGTAGTTGACGGTCACCGATCGTCTTCCTTATCCAAGTCTGCAAATACATCGGCGGCAGCGCGGAATTGGCCCTGTTCGATCTCACGGTTACCCAGCGTCAGAAGCTTTAACAACGCGAGCGTCTGCTCGTAGTCTTCGTATGAGCGCACATCCATAACGACTGGCTTGGCCTCTCCATTTTGAGTGATGAGCATCGGCTCGCGGCTTTCCGTGATCGCTTTCACAATCTCGGCAGCATGGCTCTTGAGGTAGCTGATGGGTTTCACTTGCGTCGAAAATTTCGTGATGGCCTCGCTTCACACTGACAAGACCGATCGTAGTCCGAATTCAGTGCTCCGCCGGTGAAGGACTTCTCCGCGCAAGGATCGCTCCATCGGCGCGGGCAACGGGCGATGATCGGCAATTTTCAGACGAAGTCACGGCCCGCACTGCGGGCGAGCCGCGGACGTTAGCGTGTCGGCGCCGGGAAATGGACACCCGCCCGCTGCGCCGCAGCCGTGATATGCGCCTCGATGCTGCGCCCCGCTGCTTCACAGTCGCGCGCCTTCAGCGCATCGAGAATCGCCCGGTGCTCGCGATAGGTCGACTGCAGCAATTCCCGCCGGTAAAACGGCAAGCGCTGGCTCTCTTTCATGATTTCACTGCTGCTGCGCAAGATCGCTTCGATCGCGCCATTGCCCGCCACGGCGACGATCTGCATATGAAACGCGAAATCGAGACGGGCAGCGGTGTCGAGATCGCCTTCCGTCAACGCCGCGTGCAGCTGCGCCATGTTTTCCTCGAGCGAGCCAATCACCTCGTCGGTCATCGCCAGCGCCGCCATGCGAGCCGCGAACCCTTCCAGCGCATAGCGCACTTGATAGGTATCGGGCAGCGACGACTGCTCCGCGAACCTCCAGGCCGGTCCCGCCTCGGCCCGCGCGCTTTGCACGTACACGCCCTTGCCCGCCCGGATCGTCAATAACCCGAGCGCTTCGAGCGTGGAGAGCGCTTCGCGCAGTGCCGCGCGGCTGATATCCAACTCCTCCGAGAGCTGACGCTGCGCGGGCAGCGCGCTGCCCACCGGATATTCTCCGCGCTCGATTCGTTCACGAATCGTCTCGGTCGCCGCTTCCGTCACCGTCTGGGTCGTGCCTTTCATCGTGCCTGGAAAATCGCTGGTCGGACCAGTATTCTAGCGCGCGACCGCCGTGCCGCCCGCAGCCGAACGTCGTCCTGTCACAAACGACGGGTATACCACTACCGCCGTTATGCTTGACGCAACTATATCGGCTTCCTAATCTTCGCCATAAGTCGTCCGGTCTTACCAGTTAGACCAGATGATTACCGCCCGCTACCATCCTTGGAGAAAGCCGTGCTCAGATTCATCAATTCGCTGTTCGGCCGCGTCATGATCGCGCTCGTGGCCGGCATCGCGATCGGCGCCGTGTTCCCTCATTTCGCGCAGTCGCTGCGGCCGTTCGGAGACGGCTTCCTCAAGTTGATCACGATGGTGATCGGGCCGATCGTGTTCTGCGTGGTGGTAAGCGGCATCGCCAGCGCCGGCAACTTGAAGAAGGTGGGCCGCGTGGGCGGCAAAGCCATCGTCTACTTCGAAGTCATGACGTCGATCGCGCTCATGATCGGCGCCGTACTCGCGCTGGTATTCAAGCCCGGTACCGGTATGAACGTCGACGTTCACTCGCTCGACGCGCAAGCCCTGACCACGTATACCGAGCACGCCAAGAGCCTCAAGGACGTCGCGGCCTTCCTCTTGAAAATCATCCCCAGCACGGCCTTCGACGCGTTCGCGAGAGGCGACATCCTGCAAGTGCTCGTGTTTGCCGTGCTGTTCGGCTCCGCGTTGTCGCTGCTCGGCGAGAAGGCCAAACGCGTGAGCTCGCTGATCGACGAACTGGCCCAGGTGTTCTTCCGCATCATGGGCTTCATCATCAAACTCGCGCCGCTGGGCGTGCTCGGTGCAATCGCGTTCACCACGGGCACCTATGGCGTCGCCTCGCTCGAGCAACTGGGCTTGCTCGTGCTCGTCTTCTACGCGAGCTGCGCGGCGTTCGTTGTCATCGTGCTCGGCGTGGTGATGAAGCTCGCCGGCTTCAACGTCTTCAAGCTCGTACGCTACCTGCGCGAAGAACTCTTGATCGTGCTCGGCACGGCTTCGTCGGATGCGGTTCTGCCCCAAGTCATGCGCAAGCTCGAATGGATGGGGGTCAAGGATTCGACGGTCGGCCTCGTCATTCCCACGGGCTATTCGTTCAACCTCGACGGCTTCTCGATCTATCTGACGCTCGCCGTGCTGTTCATCGCACAGGCCACGAACACGCCGCTGTCGATGCACGACTTGATCGTCGTCGTGTTGGTCTCGCTCGTGACGTCCAAGGGTGCGCACGGCATCCCCGGCTCTGCGATCGTGATTCTCGCGGCCACGCTTTCGGCGATCCCCGCTATCCCCGTGCTCGGCCTCGTGCTGATTCTTCCCGTCGATTGGTTCGTCGGCATCGCGCGCGCCGTGACCAACCTGATCGGCAACTGCGTGGCGACGGTAGTCGTCGCCTCATGGGAGCGCGACATCGATCGTGCCCGCGCACACCGCGTACTCGATCAAGACCCCGATCTGCGCTTCGTGCAGGAAGCCGCGATCCCCGCACTCGACACGCCCGCTCACGGCGCGCCCGCCGTTTGACCGAAGCGCGCTACACGTCCCGGCACGGCCCCACCGCCCTACCGATCGTCGAAAGAGGCTGCCCCGCCTCTTTCGACCTCACCCTCCGATGACTCGCAAATCACCATGGCCATTCCGACGCTAGACCCCAACGCTCCCGATTTCACGCGCCGCTGCCTGAACCTGGCGGATCCGCGGCTCGGCGCCAAGGCGGTCGCCGCCAGCGACGAATTCTTCGCACCCAAAGAACGCATGCTCGATCCGCAACCGGCGGTGTTCATCCCCGGCAAGTACGACGATCACGGCAAATGGATGGACGGTTGGGAGACGCGCCGCAAACGTACGACGGGCCAGGACCATTGCATCGTCAAGCTGGCTCGGCGCGGCACGATCGAAGGCGTCGACATCGACACCAGCCATTTCACCGGTAACTACCCGCCCGCCGCTTCGATCGAAGGCTGCGCGAGTACAAGCGATCTGCCGCCCGACGACGCCCGCTGGCACACCCTCGTGCCGCCCACGGCGCTACAGGGAAATCAGCATCACTACATCGGTGTGAATCACGCCGATACGTTCACGCATATCCGCATTACGCTGTTCCCCGACGGCGGCGTGGCCAGGCTGCGCATCTATGGGCGGCCCGCGCTGGAAGACTCGCTCGCCTCGGCAGCAGACGGCCAAGGTCTCGATCTCGCGGCCGCCGTCAACGGTGCCTATGTCGTCTGTGCGAACAATCAGCATTTCGGATTGGCGGCCAACATGCTGCTGCCGGGCCGCGGCGTGAACATGGGCGACGGATGGGAAACGCGCCGACGCCGCGAGCCGGGCAACGATTGGGCAATCATCGCGCTCGCGCGGCCGGGCGTGATCCGCAAGATCGAAGTCGACACCGCGTTCTTCAAAGGGAACTACCCCGATCGCTGCTCGGTGCAGGCGGCCTACGTCACGGGCGGGACGGATGAATCGCTCGTCACGCAAGCGATGTTCTGGCCCGTCCTGCTTCCCGAGCAATCGCTGCAGATGGACAACCAGCACTTCTACGAGCGCGAGATTGCGGCGCTCGGCGCGGTCACGCATGTGCGCTTCAACATCTTCCCCGACGGCGGCGTCTCGCGGCTTCGCCTCTGGGGCGAGCCGGCTTAAGGCCTAAGGCGTAAGGAGAACACATGAGCCTCACGCTTGCCCTCGAGCCGCTCACCCGTGCTGCGTTCGCACCGTTCGGCGATGTCATTTCGCTCGACGGCGCCCGTCACTTTTCCATCAATGGCGGTACGACCGAGCGCTTTCACGATCTGGCGAAGATCGACCTCGGCGAAGCGGACGGGCGCACGCTGGTCAACGTGTTTCGCGGGCAACCGCGAGCGCTGCCGTTCGAAGTCGCGATGATGGAGCGCCACCCGCACGGCAGCCAGGCTTTCATTCCGTTGTCGGATGGCCGCTATCTCGTCGTCGTCGCACCGGCGGGCCCGTTCGACGAGCGACGCATGCGCGCGTTCGCCGTCGACGGCCGCGTCGGGGTGAACTATGCACGCGGCGTCTGGCATCATCCGCTGATCGCACTCGATGCTGTCGCCGATTTTCTCGTGATCGATCGCGGCGGCAATCTGCCGAACTGCGACGAAATCGAACTGTCGCAACCGTACCGCCTGAGCTTCGACGAATTGGCCGTGACGTAGGCCCGAGGCGGGCGCCATTGCCTTGGCCCCGCGCCTGCCCCCTTCCCCGCCGCCCATTGCGCCCCGTGAGCGTCGCCGCGATTGCCGGTAGAATGAGCGGCATGGACAAGTGCCGTTATTGCGGAAAAATCCGTGACGAATGGGAATGCCATGGGCAAGCGTGCCGGACCGCGATCGCCAAGGCGCTGCGCCGGCATCGCTCCGGCCTGCCGATGGTGGCGAACGTCATCCGCAACGAAGTGCCCGCAGGCGCCAGCACGGGCGAGGTGATCGCCGTCCTCTCGCGGCAGCGCCTGAGAGCGCGGCGCGCCAACGAGGAGCGACGCGAGCAGCGCGAAGCCGAAGGCTACGAGCAGGCCCCGCAAAGCACACCGACGAGCCGATAACCGATACCGGTTTCCGCTTCCGCTTCCGCTTCCGCTTCCGCTTCCGCTTCCGCTTCCGCTTCCGCTTCCGCTTCCGCTTCCGTTTCCGCTTCCGCTTCCGTTTCCGCTTCCGCCCGTCACGATGCGCTGGGGCTGGGCCGAATCGGTTCGTCTGGAGCGTCAATACCCTCGATCGGCTCGGCCTCGATCGCCGGCGTTTCGTTCGCCGGAATCGTGAACCAGAACGTCGCGCCAATCACTGCGCCACCGGCATCGCGGCGGTTGTCTGCCCCGATCTGGCCACCGTGCGCCTCGACGATCGCGCGGCAAATCGCGAGCCCCAATCCGATGCCGGGCTTCGCCGATTCCCTCTCGCCACGCGTGAACTTCTCGAACAAGCGCGACTCCATCCCGGCCGGCAAGCCCGGCCCGCTGTCCCGCACTTCGACTTTGACGAAGCGCTCCGAGCCCGTTTCGAGCGTGGACGCCGCAATCGTGATCGGCGAGCGCGCCGGCGTGTACTTCGACGCATTCTCGAACAGGTTCGCGAAGAGCCGCTCCACCAGCACCGCATCGAGCTGCACGAGCGGCAAATCGGCCGGCACGTGCGCTTCGATGGTCCGGCCGGCGAGCATCCGGCGGCAAGAGGACAACGCCGCCCCCACCACCTCCTCGATCGACGACCATTGCCGATTGAGCCGCATGCTGCCCTCCTGAAGCCGTGCCATATCGAGCAGGTTCGTCACGAGCCCGGTCATGCGCAACGCCTCATCGTGGATGGCATCCGCCAGCGCCTGCTCGCGTTCGCCCATCGGCCCGCTGCCAGGCGCCTCCGCCAGCATCGAGGCGAAGCCCACGATCGACGTCAGCGGCGTGCGCAGATCGTGCGAAATCGCCGACAGCAGCGAATTGCGCAGCCGCTCCGATTCCATGCTGACGAGCGCATCCTGCGCAATCTCGACGTAGTGGACACGCTCCAGCGCCAGCGCGATCTGCGACGCCAACGTATCGATCATGCGCCGCTGCTCCGGAATCTCGAACTCCTCCATGCGCGACGAGAAGATCGCGATCACCCCGCGCGTCCGCATGGGGGCTTTCAGCGGCAAATACAGCGCGGGGGCCGCCGGCAGCGTATCGGTGCCATGGCCTGCGTGCTTCTGCTGGTCGTACACCCATTGCGCGATGTCCGTGTCGACGGCCGACGCATCGAGCGTCAACGCCTCGTCGGGATTCTCGATCTTCTGCCGGACCTTCTCCGCGCTATCGGGAAGCAAAATCGCGACACGCGCCTGAAACACTTCGGCCACATGGCGCGTGCCGATCTCGATGATTTGCGCCGTCGTCAACGCGGCGCCGAGCTCGCGTGCCATGGCGAACATCGCACCGGTCCGGCGTTCGCGCAGGGTGGCGACGCGCGCCTGGCGACGCAGGCTCGCCGTCAGATGGCTGATCGTCAGCGACGTCATCAGCATGACGCCGAACGTCAGCAGATACTGCGTGTCGGATACCGTGAACGACATTCGCGGCGGCACAAAAAAGAAATCGAAGGCCGCCACGCCGAGAAACGAGAACATCACGCCCGGGCCACGTCCCAGCTTCGCAGCCGTGAAGATCGTGCCGAGCAGATACAGCATGACCAGATTCGCGAGCGAGATATGATCGACGAAATAGCTTTCGACGATCGTAATCGCCGCACACATGCCGAATGCGTAGGTGTACGAAACGAATGGGGAGCGGCCGCTGCCGGCACCGATACCGGCGAAGCGCGTGACGGCTTCGCCGCGTTCGGCCGTCTCGCGCACCGTGCCGGAATTGACGAGCGTCACATCGATATCGCGCGCGGCGCGAATCAGGCGCTCGCCCGTCGAGCGCCGCAGCCATCCCAGCCAGCCCGACGTCGGTGTCGCCCCTACGACGAGTTTGGACACATTGCGCATGCGCGCATAGGCGATCAGTGTTTGTGCGGCATCCTGCCCTTGTAGCGTGACCGTTTCAGCGCCGAGTTCGGACGCCAGCTTCAGGGCATCGAGCGTGCGTTTGCGAATCGCATCGGGCAACCGCTGCAACGCCGGCGTCTCGACATAGACGGCGAGCCAATCGGCCTTCAGGCTCGATGCGAGGCGGGCCGCCGCGCGCACGAGCGTCGTGCTTTCCGGGCCGGCGCCCACGCAGACGATGATCCGTTCGCGCGCCTGCCAAATGCGCTCGATCGATTGATCGGCGCGATACTCACGCATCTGCGCATCGACACGATCGGCCGTGCGCCGCAACGCGAGTTCGCGCAATGCAATGAGGTTGCCCTTGCGGAAGAAATTGCGAACGGCGTTTTCCGCTTGATGCGGCAGATAGACTTTTCCCTCGCGCAGGCGATCGAGCAATTCCTCGGCAGGCAAATCGACGAGTGTCACCTCGTCGGCCCGATCGAACACGCGATCGGGCACCGTCTCCCACACCCGAATACCGGTTATGTGCCCGACGACATCGTTCAAGCTTTCCAGATGCTGGACGTTGACGGTGGTATAGATGTCGATCCCTGCATCCAGCAACTCGTGAACGTCCTGCCAGCGTTTCAGATGACGCGAGCCTTGGACGTTCGAATGCGCCAATTCGTCGACGAGCATCAGACCGGGCTTGCGCGCCAGCGCCGCATCGAGATCGAACTCGGCCAGTTGACGCCCGCGGTATTCGATGCGAGCAGGCGCCAGTACCTCGAGCCCGTCGAGCAACGCGAGGGTTTCCTTGCGGCCATGCGTTTCGATCACGCCGACGACGACATCGGCACCTTCCTCCAGCCGGCGCCGGGCGGCCTGCAGCATCGCGAACGTCTTGCCGACACCGGCCGATGACCCAAAGAAAACCTTCAACCGGCCGCGGTGGCGCTTTTCCTCCTCGCGCTGAATCTTATCGAGTAGCGCGTCGGGATCCGGTCGTTCCATAGAGCGTCTTCATCGTGGTCAAAGGTGTTGCGTGATCATTGGCGAGCCTGACGCTCGCTGCGTGCCGCACTACAACACGCTTCACTGTATTCAGTCTAGCTGCTTCAGTTGATCCAACGCGAGATTAAGCTTGAGCACGTTCACACGCGGCTCGCCCAGTACCCCCCATTGCCGCCCCAAGGTGTTGCGCGCGATCAGCGCGCGAACCTGGTCAACACTCAAGCCGCGCGCCTTCGCCACACGTGCGGCCTGGTAGGCGGCCGCCGCCGGCGAAATCTCGGGATCCAGGCCGCTGCCCGACGAAGTCACGAGATCGACCGGCACTGGCAGCGTATTGCCAGGATCAACATGGCGCAGCGCGCTCAATCGGCCTTTCACTTCGTCGGCGAGCGCGGGATTCGTCGGACCGAAGTTCGAGCCGCCCGAACTCTGCGCGTTATATGGATTCGGCAATGTGGCCGATAAACGGCCCCAGAAATAACCGGGCGCGTCGAATTGCTGCCCGATCAGCTCGGAGCCGATCGTCTTACCGTCTTTTTCGATCAGGCTGCCGTTCGCCCGGTGTGGAAAAACGGCCTGCCCGATCGCCGTCACAACGACCGGATAAACAATGCCCGTGACCACCGTCAATGCGGCAAACAGCACCACCATGGGTCTCAACAGATTTTTCATGATCAATCGATGCAAACAAAACAGGTTCCGAAACGGCCCGCGTCAAGCGACATCCCTCTTTCGATTCGCCGACCGGGTTCGTCATATCGATCGCGTGGCGCGCGTTATGCCCAGCCCGTCGCCGCGAGCAGCATGTCGATCAACTTGATGAACGGAAACGGCAGCAAGAGGCCGCCGAGGCCGTAGACGAGCAGATTGCGGCGCAATAGCGAAGCGGCCCCGAGTGCGCGATACTTCACGCCCTTCAACGCAAGCGGGATCAAGAACACGATAATCAGTGCGTTGAAGACCACCGCCGACATGATGGCCGATGCGGGCGAACTCAAATGCATGATGTCGAGCACGCGCAGTTGCGGATACGTCGTCGCGAACGCCGCTGGAATGATGGCGAAGTACTTGGCCACATCGTTGGCGATCGAGAAGGTCGTCAGCGAGCCGCGCGTCATCAGCATTTGTTTGCCGATTTCGACGATTTCGATCAGCTTCGTCGGGTTCGAGTCGAGATCGACCATGTTGCCGGCCTCTTTCGCCGCCTGCGTGCCCGTGTTCATCGCCACCGCCACGTCGGCCTGCGCGAGCGCCGGGGCGTCGTTGGTGCCGTCGCCTGTCATGGCCACGAGGCGCCCTTCGGCCTGGTGCGAACGGATCATCTTCAGCTTCGCCTCGGGCGTCGCTTCGGCCAGGAAATCGTCCACTCCCGCTTCGGCTGCAATCGCGGCGGCGGTCAATCGGTTATCGCCGGTGATCATGACCGTCTTGATGCCCATCTTGCGCAATTCGGCGAAGCGCTCCTTGATGCCGCCCTTGACGATGTCTTTCAACTCGATTACGCCCAGAATGCGGGCTACGCCGTTCGCCTTTTCCGCCACGACGAGCGGCGTGCTGCCGCGGCGCGCGACATCGTCCACCGCATTGATGACTTCTTGCGGGTAACGGCCGCCGTTCTCTTCGACATATTGCTTCACCGCACTCGATGCGCCCTTGCGGATCTCGCGGTTGGGCAGATCGACCCCGCTCATACGCGTTTGCGCGGTAAAGCTCAGGAAGACGGCGTTGAGCGCATGCATATCGCGTTCGCGAATGTTGAAGCGCTGCTTCGCGAGCACGACGATGCTGCGGCCCTCCGGCGTTTCGTCGGCCAGCGAGGACAGTTGCGCGGCGTCGGCCAATGCCTCCTCCGACACGCCGGGCGCCGGTGCGAACGACGACGCCTGCCGATTGCCGAGCGTAATCGTCCCGGTTTTGTCGAGCAACAGGACGTCGACGTCGCCGGCCGCTTCCACCGCGCGGCCCGACGTCGCAATGACGTTCGCCTGCATCATCCGGCTCATGCCGGCCACGCCGATGGCCGAGAGCAGGCCGCCGATCGTCGTCGGGATCAGGCAGACGAGCAGCGCGACCAGCGCCGTGATCGTCACGACGTGGCCAGCATGAGCGGCCGCCACCGAGAAGATCGAGAACGGCAGCAGCGTGGCGGTCGCGAACAGCAGTACGAGCGTCAGTGCAACGAGCAGGATCGTGAGCGCGATTTCGTTCGGCGTCTTTTGCCGTTTGGCGCCTTCCACCATCGCAATCATGCGATCGAGAAACGCCTCGCCGGGATTCACGCTCACGCGCACCACGATCCAATCCGAGAGCACGCGCGTGCCGCCGGTGACCGACGAAAAATCGCCGCCCGACTCGCGAATGACCGGCGCCGATTCGCCCGTGATCGCCGATTCGTCGACCGACGCGACGCCTTCGATGACCTCGCCATCGGCCGGAATCGTATCGCCCGTTTCCACGATCACGACATCGCCTTTACGCAGATCGGTGGACGTGACGATCAAAACCGGCGCCTTCGGATGCGGCTCGTTCAGCTTCTTGGCCATGACGTTGTGCTTCGCGCTGCGCAGCGACGCGGCCTGCGCCTTCGAACGCCCTTCCGCGAGCGCTTCGGCGAAGTTGGCGAACAGCACCGTGAACCAGAGCCACAGCGCGATGGCGAGAATGAATCCCGCCGGCGCCTCGGCCTGGCCCGAGAGCGCGGCGATCCAGAGGATCGTCGTCAAGATGCTGCCGACATAGACGCAGAACATCAC
>NZ_JBQCDN010000225.1:0-37029 GCF_051961175.1 Trinickia sp.
GCGATTCAGCATAGGATCGGCGCGGGCAGGCGGCGACGTCTACTCGCGATCAAGCACAGGGTCGTCCCCAGCATCGTTGGATCCAATGGCGATGACGGCACTCGTCGTCTACTCTAGAGCCTGTTCACGCTGATTCCAGGCGTGCGCTGGCTACCAGAAGGGCCGAGCGCTAGGGAAGCGCAACGCATTCCACGCTCGCGCGAATCCGCGACGGCACTTCGCGCGTATAAGTCTTAACGCGGGGATGACCCGCGTCGGCAATCCGCTCATTTCCGCCACTCACGGACACGGCGCGCGCGGCTCGACCCCGTACGCCACAGGAGCAGTGCGATGGAAACCTCGCAGACTCGGGATCCGCCTCACCTATTACGGCCGCGCGCGGTTCAGGTGATTCATCCGCTTTGGGTACGCATTGGCCATTGGCTCAATGCGCTAGCGGCGATCGTGATGATGCTGTCCGGGTGGCAAATCTATGACGCATCGCCGGTCTTCCCCCGGTTCATGTTCCCGATGTCGATTACGCTCGGCGGCTGGTTGGCCGGGGCACTGCAATGGCACTTCGCAGCGATGTGGCTGCTGCTCGCCAACGGCATCGTGTACCTCGTATTGAGTGTCGCGACGGGGCGGTTGTTCTCCAAGTTTTTCCCGTTCTCTCCGCGCGCGGTCTGGCGCGACCTTCGTCGGGCGCTGACGGGCGAGCTGTCGCATGCCGATCTGTCGCACTACAACGCCGTGCAGAAACTCGCGTACGTCGCCGTGATACTCGATCTCGTCGTGCTCATCCTCTCAGGGCTGGCGATATGGAAGTCCGTTCAGTTTCCGGTGTTGCGCGAACTGATGGGCGGCTACGATTCCGCTCGCGTCGTTCATTTCTGTGCGATGGCGTTTCTTGCGGCTTTCCTCATCGTTCATCTGGTCATGGTCGCGCTCGTACCGCGCTCGCTTATCGCCATGTTGCGAGGCCGATAGCCGGCCGCCGCGCGCCGGTGGTCGTGATGAATGGGTTCGGAATAGGGGAAATCGATGGCACCGCAAAGAATCAGGACGCGTCGCATCATTGAACCGGCCTTGCTTGATACCGCGACGATTCTCGCCGACGCGCGCCGCGAGTTGGCCCTGCCCGCACGCCGCGCGTTCGGAAAACGCATGTTGACGCTGGGCGGCTTGCTGATGTTGACAGGTTGTTCGCTCAGCGATGACAAATCCGTCGATACGTTTCTGCGAAGCGTGTCGCGCATGAACGATCGCGTCCAGGCTTGGCTGTTCGATCCGCATCGGCTTGCGCCCACTTACAGCGAAGCGGAGCTGACGCGGCCATTTCCATTCAATGCCTACTACGGCATCGAGGATGTGCCCGAAGTTGACGCTTCGGGCTATGAATTGAAATTGAGCGGCCTCGTGACGGGCAAGCGCGTCTGGACACTGCCGGAACTCTATGCGTTGCCCCATTCGGAGCAAATCACGCGGCATATCTGCGTTGAGGGATGGAGCGCTATCGGACGCTGGGGCGGCACGCCGTTCGCGGATTTTCTGCATCGAATCGGGGCGGACACGAGTGCCAGGTACGTGGGCTTCAAGTGCGCCGACGATTATTACGAAAGCATCGACATGCCGACCGCGCTCCATCCGCAGACACTGCTTGCTTTTCAATACGACGGCAAGACGCTCCCGCCCAAATACGGTTTCCCGATGAAGCTGCGTATGCCGACGAAGCTCGGCTACAAGAATCCGAAGCACATCATGGAAATCTTCGTGACGAACACGTACCCGGGCGGCTACTGGAGCGACCAAGGCTATAACTGGTTCGGCGGCTCGTGATGCATGGCATGGCCCGAGCCAGACCGATCCACCGGCGGGGCCCCGATCGATACCCGGGGAATCGGGGAAGGTATCGTGCTTGCGTGATTGCCGTAGCGGGACAAGGCGCCAGCGTGGCAACGCGTCCATTCAGTTCAATCGTTAGATCGTCGAGATCGTTAAGGAGCATTACATGAGTAAGCTTGCAACCGCGGCGCTCGTCGCCGTGCTTAGCCTGGGTATCTCGAACGCCTTCGCTCAGGAGGCGAGCGGGACGATGTCGCAAACCGACATGGCGAGCGGCACGATGGCGAAGCATCCTATGTCCAAGGGAAAGATGAAGCACCACAAGCAAAGCAAGGAAGGCGGCTCGATGGGCATGAAGCCGGAAGCGTCCGGCTCGATGGGCATGCAGCACGAAGCGTCCGGCTCGATGGGGCAGTGACGCCGCACCATTCCTGCTGACATTGCCGCAAGTCTCGCCGGCCAGGCGGCGGCTTGCGGCTGCAACTTCTTCTGGAGGTGTGCGATGTAGCACGTGCCTACTACGGCTGATAGACTGCTCTGTCCGTAACATGGCATAGCTTCGCCGCAGGGGCGGCGACGAACATCATCGGCCGCATCGAATAGAACAAGGAATGGATATGTTGATCCTGCAGAACGCGCGCATCCTCGACATCGATCACGAACAGGATACCGGCCGATACTCCGTCGTCGTGGAAGATGATTCGATTCGCCAGGTGACGCGCGAACCGGTGTCGATCGAGGGCGCTCAAGTGATCGACGTCGGGGGGCGGACGGTCATGCCGGGCATGATCGACTGTCACGTGCACGTCGTGGCGTCGGTGCCGCATCTCGGGGTCAACGGCCGCTTGCCCAACACACTCGCGGTGCTGCGCGCGGTGCCCATTCTCAGCGGCATGCTCAATCGGGGATTTACCACCGTGCGCGACGCCGGTGGCGCCGATTACGCGCTTTCACGTGCCATCGAGGAGCGTACGATTGCCGGCCCGCGCTTGTTCGTTTCGGGGAAGGCACTCTCGCAAACGGGCGGGCATGGCGATTTCCGCGAGCGCTTCGATCACTCCGACCCGGATCCGTGCGGCTGCCACCGCAATTTCGGCGCGATCAGCCGCGTCGTCGATGGTGTCGATGAGGTGCGTAAGGCCGTGCGCGAGGAGATGCGCGCCGGTGCCCACCAGATCAAGATGATGGCGTCGGGCGGTGTTGCCTCGCCGACGGATCCGATCGGCAATCTGCAGTTTTCCGTTGACGAAGTCAAAGCCATCGTCGAGGAGGCCGTCTCGCATCAAACGTATGTGATGGGGCACGCCTATACGGGCAAAGCCATCACTCGCATCGTCAAGCTGGGTGTGCGGACGATCGAGCACGGCAATCTGATCGACGAAGAAGCCGCGGACGTGATGGCCGAATACGGTGCTTTCGCGGTGCCGACGCTCGCTACGTACGACGCGATGAATAAGGTCGGGGCCCAAACCGGCGTGCCGGAAGGCATGCGGGCGAAAAACGAGGTGGTTCGCGTGCAGGGTTTGAAAGCACTGGAATTGCTGAAACGACGCGGCGTGAAGATGGGCCTGGGCTCCGATCTGCTGGGTGACATGCATTCGTTCCAGAGCGACGAACTATCGATCCGAGCCGGCATTCTGGGCGCCTTCGAAGTCATCTGTCAGGCGACGGCGGTCGGGGCGGAGATCGTCGGCATGCAAGGGCGCCTTGGCGTGGTCAGTCCGGGCGCATTGGCTGATCTGTTGATCGTCGATGGCGATCCCCTGAAAGACATCAGCGTGCTCACCGGCCAAGGCGAACGTATCGCCGGGATCATGAAAGGGGGCGAGTGGGTCCGTCGATCGTTCGAATAGGAATCTGCGCCATCGATTATCAGGAAATCCTGATGCCGATAACCCGAAGAACAAAAAGCTCGACTTCTCCCATTTTCGTTCTATAGTATGACCATTCGTCCTTCGCTTGCCTGCCGGAGGGGCCCGCGTTGGACGGATGTTCCACCCGTGCCGCAGTTCGTTGAACGAAAACAATATCGGAGATATCGATGAGCGAAATGATTTCGGCTGGCGTTCAAGCACAAACAGAAATCCCCCAGGGCCAGCGGCCCGGTTGATGCCGCGGCGTCGGCGATCTAGCGCGCCGCCGCGTTCAACATTCCCACTTTCATTCCGTCTTTTCTCGCTGAAACTGGCATCTGACTGATCTCCTTACCCGGAGAGGCAGTGTGTTTTCCACTTTTTGTGCGGAAACGGAGATGTCCGGCAAAGCAGCGTTTTGCTTCGATAGGCTGGACCCGGCCTAGGCGTTGTTGCGGCCTTCGTCATCGTGAAGTGCCGCTGTCGCCGGCAGTGCAAGAGGATCGATTTTCAGTCGATCCTCATCGAAAGCAATGCGCGAATAGGGCTTCGCGGCGGAATGATCGATCCCTAATGTATCGATATAGTCATACTAGTTATGAACTTGCAACAGGGGAAATTCGACATGAAGCATGGATCGTTACTTCGCCGCCTCTGGGTGGCGCTCGCTGTTGGATTCGCTTTGCTGTTGATCGGCCCGACCGCTTCGATGGCGGCCAGCCTGCCTTGCGACATTTACGCAAGCGGAGGAACGGCTTGCGTCGCTGCGCACAGCACCACGCGGGCATTGTTTGCCAACTACAACGGCCCGCTCTACCAGGTCAAGCGCGCGTCCGATAGCCAGACGAAGGACATCGGCGTGCAAGCCACGGGCGGCTATGCCAAGGCAAGCGATCAGGATGCGTTCTGCGCCGGAACGACCTGCATCATCTCGGTCATCTACGACCAAACCTCCAACCACAACAACCTGACCATCGAGCCCGCAGGCGGCAACGGCGGCGCCGACAACGGAGTGCCGGCCGATGCGCTGCCGGTCACGGCGGGCGGCGTCAAAGTCTATGGGGCATCGTTCTCCGGCGTGATGGGCTACCGCAATGTGTCCACGATCGGTGTGGCACGGGGCGGAAACCCGGAGGGAATGTATATGGTCACGTCCGGGACCCACTACAACAGCGCGTGCTGCTTCGATTACGGCAACGCCGAAACATCGATCACGGACACCGGCAATGGGCACATGGACGCGATCAACTTCGGCAATGAATGCTGGTTCTCGCCTTGCAGCGGGAGCGGCCCTTGGGTGCAGGCCGACCTCGAAAACGGGCTGTTCGAATCGGGCGCCGGGCCGAGCCAGGACTCGGCCAATACGGGCAACCCTGAACCGTATGTGACGGCGATGTTGAAGAACGATGGCCAGAAGACCTTTGCGCTCAAATACGGCAATGCGCAGAGCGGGCCGCTGACGACGAGCTACTCGGGAGCGCTGCCGACGAACGGCTATCAGCCGATGCACCTGGAAGGATCGATCGTGCTCGGCACGGGCGGCGACAACAGCAACGGATCGATCGGCTCGTTCTTCGAAGGCGTGATGACGGCCGGGGTGCCGAGCGATGCGGTCGATAATGCCGTGCAGGCCAATATCGTCAGCGTGGGGTACGGCGGCCGCACGGCTGTCTCCGGAACGCTCGCTCAAGATTCGACGATTTCCTTGAACGCGACGACGCCTTGCTGTACGACACGGTACATCAGCCAACAAACCGGAGCGACGGCGCAAAGCGGTACCGTGGTCACCGCGGTGATCTCGAGCTCAAGTTCAACTTCGGCCCAGCAGGATTCGACCTGGATCTTGCGAGCGGGGCTGGCGGATTCGAGCTGCT
This sequence comes from Trinickia sp., assembly GCF_051961175.1. Classification (GTDB taxonomy): domain Bacteria; phylum Pseudomonadota; class Gammaproteobacteria; order Burkholderiales; family Burkholderiaceae; genus Trinickia. Next base: position 5,552 of record NZ_JBQCDN010000225.1, read on the forward strand.
ACTCGTTCGAATCGCGTGACTACCCGGGCGAGTTCATGCGCCATTTCAACTATCACGTGTATCGGCAGCCGATGGACGGGACGCAGCAATTCCGCGAGGACGCGACGTTCTGTGCCGAAGCCGGAAAGGATGGACAAGGCACGTCGTTCCGTTCGTACAACTACCCGACTCGATACCTTCGCCACTACAACAACACGCTCTACATCAGCAGCAATGGCGGCCCGAACGATTTCGATTCGGCGAATCTGTGGACGTACGATGTGAGCTGGCTCGTGACAGCCCCTTGGGCGCCTTGAGGCCGGTTGGCTGAATCTATCGCTTGACTCTGAATCCATAGCATGACTCGATAAGCGAGAGCAGCGTTTCGCTCTCGCTTCCTTCTGCCGCTGCACGTCACGGCATCCCACCGTTTCGTTCTCGTCCCCTCGTTTTCGCTCTCCACCCCGCCCGTTGCTCCGCTACTTTCCGACAATCCCCCTGCAGCACTTCATTAACTGACGTCGAATCGATTCTCCCCTCCGGAAAGCCGCGAGCCGCCCCAACGCGCAAACGTTTTCGTGTTTTGTCGCACGGCGATTCGCTTCCTTATCGTTAAAAGGAATGTTCATGCTGAAAAAGCTCCATCATGCTGCCTACCGATGTAAAGACGCTGCCGAAACTGTTGACTTTTACGCCAATGGCGTTGGGATGAAATTCGCGGCGACGATGATTAACCATATCCCGTCGACAGGGCTCAAGGCCGTTAATAACAACGTCTTCTTCGAAATGGAAGACGGTAGCTATATCTGCTTTTTTGAAATTCTCGGCAGCCAGGAGCCCGTGCTGCCGGTTGAAAACGATTGGGCACAGCACCTCGCGCTCGAGGTGGAGGACGAAACGCGCGCGCAAGCCATCTGCGAGCGGCTGCGAGCACGCGGCGTGGCGGTCGAGGGGCCGGTCGTGCACGGCGAACTCGCCACCTCCTGGTATTTCAACGATCCGAGCGGGCACCGGCTCGAGTTGATCGTCAAACCTCGCGTGCCCGCTACCGCGCTCTGGGAGCGATTCGCGGCTACCGCGCACGACGATCTGGCCCGATGGGCCGAACTTAAAAAAACCGCGGTCTGATCTGGTCGATCATTCGCCCGGCCGGCCGGATGTTTCGGCGGGCATTCCGTTGCAAGAACCTGGAGAGAGGTCGAGCACCATGGAAACGAATTACTGGCGCTATTTGAAAACAGAAGAGTTATTGGCGCTTCAAACCGGACTGAATGAGGACGAATCCGGAGTCGGCAACGATGAGATGCTTTTTATCGTTGTCCATCAGATTTACGAGCTTTGGTTCAAGCTTATTCTGCGCGAACTCACGTTGGCACGCAATGCGCTGAACACCGCTTTGCCGCACGACCATCGTGTCGCGCCGGTGGTGCGATCGATTCGGCGAGCCATCGTCGTCTTTGAGCAGGCCAATCAGCATTTCCGGTTGATCGAAACGATGACGACGCGAGATTTTCTCGATTTTCGTGACGCACTCGTTCCCGCCAGCGGCTTTCAATCGGCGCAGATGCGCGAGATCGAAATTCTGTTGGGGCTCGAGGATCACGAGCGCATTTCGCTCGGCAAACGATGCTTCAGGGATGCCCTCAAGGAGGCGGACGGCACGCCATCGTCGGCGGATAGACGCGTTCAGGCGCGTATCGCCCAGGGGCCGAGCTTCAAGCATTGCCTCTACGAATGGCTGTCCCGTCTGCCGATCGCCGGAGCGTCGGAGGCCGCCTCGGTCGACGGCTTCATCGGCGACTATCTACGCGCCATCCGCGACGAGAACCGCAAGCGCTTGCGGACGTTCGTCGAACGCGGCGCTTCGCCCGACGGCGTCGAAAGCCTCAGAGCTCGCCTGCGGGCAGACGAATCGGATACCGAAGCCTATCTGCGCGCCGAGGACGACCCCGAAGCCGACGCCGCGACTCGCGCACAGCGTCGCGCGATCCGTGCGGCATTGCTCTACGTCGAAAGCTACCGGGAACGCGCCGAACTCGGATGGCCGCGCGAGCTCGTGGAAGCGGTGCTCGATTTCGAGCAAGCCTTCGTGATCTGGCGTCAGCGGCATGCGCGCATGGTCGAACGGATCATCGGCCGCCGCGTCGGCACCGGCGGCTCGAGCGGCGTCGACTACCTGGACGCAACCGCGCTGCGCTATCGCGTGTTCTCGGAGCTTTGGGCCATCCGTTCGCTGCTGCTGCGCAAAGCAGCCGTCCCGGCGCTCGATCCCGTCTTGGAGGATCGATGATGGCGCCTATTCGTGTTGTGATCGTCGGCGCCAGCATGGCCGGCCTGATGGCCGCGCTCGCGCTCGCGCGCCGCGGCGCCGAAGTCCAACTACTCGATCGCGACGATACGATGCCCCGCGTCGAGCTCGCACCGAACGGCGAAATCCCGCTCGAAGCGAGCTGGCGCAAAGGCGTGCCTCAGGCGCGTCACACGCATGCGCTTGCGGCACTCGGACGGCAGGTGTTGCGTTCGCGTGCCCCTGACGTGTGGCGAGCGCTGCTGGACGCGGGCGCGATCGAAATGCCGTTTGGCGGCACGCTCGGAGCCGGCTACGTCGTTCCGCGCGTCGACGACGATGCCTTGTTCGGCCTATCGAGCCGGCGCTCGCTGATCGAGGCGGTTGTGCGCCGTATCGTATGCGCGGAGCCGAATGTCACGCTGCGCGATGGGGTGGTCGCGACGGGCCTGCTTGCGCATGCGGCCCCTGGACGGTTGCCGGTCGTCGAAGGCGTGCGCACGTCGCATGGCGACGTGCGTGCGGACCTCACGATCGACGCGCTGGGACGTGCGTCACCGTTCGCAAAATGGCTTCAGGCGCTCGGAACGCCTGCACCGGAGGAAAGCGCGGAACAGTGCGGCCTCACGTATCTCACACGCTGGTACCGGCTCCGTCAGCGGCCGGCCGTGCAATTGACCGCGGGCTTTTCAGCCGGGGGTTATGCGGCGTCGAGCGGCTGCATCGCATGCCCTGCGGATCATGGCTATGTGTCGGTGACGATGATGATCCCGCACGGCGACGCCATGTTGCTGCCACTGTCCGATCCCTCGACGTTTACGGCGGCGGCGCATTTGCATCCGGGCCTGTCCGACTGGCTCGATATCGGGGCAGGCGAGCCGGTGTCGGACGTCATTCGGTGGCCCGGCTGCGAGAATCGCTTTCGACGTTTCGTCGTCGACGGCCGGCCCCTCGCACTCGGTTTGGTCGGCATTGGGGATTCGATCTGCGTGACCAACCCGGTCTATACCCGCGGGATGTCGCTTGCCGCGCGCCATGCGTTCGCGATCGCGGACCTGGTCGACACCGTGGGCCTGGGCGATCGCTATCGCCTCGCCATGGAGGCCGACTCGCTTGCGCAAGCGCTCTTGCGGCCCTGGTTCGACGACAGCGTTGCCCAGGATCGTGCGCGCATCGCGTTGTGGCGGGGCGACCCTCATCCGCCGGCAGGTAGCGGTTCGATCTCGCTCCAGCAGATTGCGGCCGCGGCGCGGCACGACATCGTGGTGTGGCATGCGCTTGCGCGGCGCGCCGGAATGCTCGACGAACCCGATGCGATTTTTGCGCGTGACGACTTGTTAGAGCGCGTGCGCCGCGCACTGTCCGCTTATTCTGCCTCGCCATCCTCGGGACCGACGAGGCAGGATTTGCTGCGGCTCGTCGAGGCAAGAAATGCCGAGACTTCGCCGTTCAAATCGCGTTCGAGCGCGACCGATTCCGCACCGAATGACGCATGCACTGAGCCGGCCTTCGACGTCACCGCTGCGCGACGGCGCTTTCTGCTCGATGAGAACATCACGTGCCTCAATCACGGCATGCTCGGCGCCTGTCCCATCGACGTGCTCGATCGACAGACCGAGTGGCGCACGCGAATCGAACGCCTGCCGTCGGCGTTCATTCTGCGCGAACTTCCCGCTCGGTTCGACGACGCGCGGCAGGCGCTCGCCGGATTCATCGGCGCGGATCCGGCGAACCTGGTGCTGCTGCCGAACGTGACGACGGCGTTGAGCGCGGTGCTGCGGTCATGGTCGTTCGATCCGGGCGATGAAATCTTGACGACCGACCACGCTTACTTGTCGTGCCGGAATCTGCTCGATTTCGTGGCTCGTCGAACAGGCGCGCGAATCGTGGTCGCGCGAATCCAGACACCCGTATCGCATTCGGATGCGATCGTCGATGCGGTGCTCGACCGGGTCACCGCGCGCACGCGACTCGCCGTTCTCGATCACGTGACGAGCCCGACCGCGATCGTGTTCCCGATCGCGACGCTCGTCGATCGACTCAACGACTTCGGAGTCGATACGCTCGTCGACGGCGCTCATGCGCCCGGGATGCTGCCGCTCGATGTCGAGGCGATCGGTGCCGCTTACTACGCGGGCAATTGCCACAAATGGCTTTGCAGCCCTCGCGGTGCCGGCTTTCTGCATGTTCGGCGCGATCGTGCCGACGGTCTGCATCCCCCGGTCATCAGCCGCGGCTACGGCGTATCCAGCACCGATCGCCCGAGGCTGCATCTCGAGTTCGACTGGCTTGGCACGGCGGACCCGACGCCGCTGATATGCATTCCCGACGCGATCCGCTTTCTCCGGGAGCGACTGCCCGGTGGCTTCCCGGCGCTCTTCGCGCGCAATCGCGAACTCGCGATCGACGCTGCAGGCGTGTTGGAACGTGCGCTCCCGCTCGTGCGGCTCGCGCCGGATGCGATGGTTGGCAGCATGGTCGCATTTCAGCTGCCGGAGGTGTTCGCGTCTGGCTCGGGCGATGCGGCCGCCTCGCTGCAGCAACGGCTTTATGAGGTGCACGGCATCGACGTATCGGTCGCCTCCTGGCCGGACGCCCGGCGTCTCGCGCTGCGCATTTCCGCGCAGATCTACAACTCGATCGACGATTTTCGTCGGCTGGGCACCGTGCTTCGCGGCATGTTTGCCGATGCGCGAAACATCGGTGTGGCCAACGACGCTCACTCAAGGAATATTCAATGTTGAATACGAACCCTACAGCCGCGCGGCGCGTGCTGTTGACCGGCGGCAACGGCGGGATCGGCATCGAACTGATTCGCGTCTTCGCCGAGGCGCACTACCACGTGACCTTTACCTACCGTCCCGACGAAGAGAGCCGGCGCCGAGCGCTCGATCTGATCGAGCGATTCGATAGTCGCCGGATCGACGCGTTGCCGCTCGATGTCGGCAACCGGGCCAGTCACTCGCAACTGGTCGAGCGTCTGTCCGAGCCCGTCGACGTCATCATTCACAACGCGGGCGTTGGCACGAAGACAGTGGAGCGGGTCGCGTCGAGTCCCAAGGCCCAGGACGAAGTCTTCTTTCGCGTGAATGCGCTCGGGCCGCTGTGGTTGACCGACGATCTATTGCCCAGCATGAACAAGCGCGGTAGCGGAAAGATTGTCTTCGTGAGTTCGGTCGATGGCGGTATCACGCATTTTCCGCGCTTTCGCGCGGCGGATGGAATGAGCAAGGCCGCCGTCGCGTTTCTCGGGCGGCAACTCGCGGCATCGCTCGCGCACACCGGCATCGATGTGTTCACCGTTTGTCCGGGCGCGACCGATACGCCGATGTTTCAAGCCAGCACGCTGCGCGATTTGACGCCTGAGCAGCGGCGAACGCTTGAATCGTCGCTGCCCGGCGGCCGCCTCATCGAAGCCCGTGAGATCGCCGATCTTTGTCTTTATCTGTGTCGCGACGAAGCGCGCATTTTGCGCGGCGCCGTCATCGACGCATCGCTGGGTTTGGGCGTGTGCCCGACCATCTTGAGCTAAGGAGCCCTTCATGCCTGTCCCATCCAATCGTTTCTGGGAGCAATGGCTCGTCGCGCATCGCGCGAAACCCGAGGCCTGCGTGACGTTTTCACTGTCTCCCTCGCCGTCGTTGAAGGAGTACATCGACGAACTCGATCCGGGCATGTCCCTCGATTGGTCGAGCGAAGACTACCAGGGCGCACGCGGGCTGCGCCGTCAGGTGCTCGACCGCTACGGGTACCGTCCCGTGTGCGACGTCGACGACGTCCTGATCACCGCGGGGGCCCAGGAGGCGAACTATCTGGCATTGACTCAATTGCTTCGCTCGGGCGACGAACTCGTGATCGACGCGCCGGGCTGGCAGCAGCCGATCGTTCTTGCCGAGCAGATCGGCGCAACGGTGAAGTACGTGCCGCGCATTGAGGCGCGCGGGTGGGCGCTCGATCTCGATCGGCTCGAAGCACTTGTCACGCCGAAGACGAAGGTCGTTTTCATTTGCAATCCGAACAATCCGACGGGGCGGGTCGAGGACGAACAGACACTGCGTGCGGTGATCGGCATCGCTGAGCGCGTCGGTGCGCACGTGGTGTCGGACGAGGTCTATCGCGGCCTCGAGTGGGAGGGGCCGCCAACGCCGCGCGTGGCGACGATGTATGAGCGCGGAGTCAGTACCGGCAGTGTTTCCAAGCTACTTGGCTTGCAAGGGCTGCGCACGGGCTGGATGGTCACGCGCGACCGCAAGCTGATCGCCGACGCGATGGTATTGCGCGAGAACACCAGTGAGATCATGAACATCATGGGCGAGCGGATCGCCGAGATCGCGTTGCGTTCCGATCGATTCGCCGCCGCGGTCGAACGCTCGCGGTTGATCGGGCATGCGCGAATCGAACGGCTCGACAGGTTCGTCGCCGATCAGCCGGCATTGAGCTGGCATCGACCGGTGGCAGGCCTGCTGGGACTCGCCTACCTGGATCGGCCGATCACGGCTGAGGCGTTTGCTCAGAGGCTGCTTGCGCCGCCGTACAACACGTTCGTGATGGCCGGCGATGCCTATGCTTGCCCGCGGCATCTGCGGCTTGGGGCGGGCGGGGTGTCGCACGAGGAGCTCGAATTGGGGCTCTCGCGTATGGCGCAATTGCTCGCAAGCTAACGGGCCGGGATGACGGCCACGGATCGGTGAATCGATCTCGCAAAAAACGCCTGGCCGAGTACGAATATCAGCCAGGCGAAACCGCCGGTGACCGGCGGCGGAGGTAGGGATGCGAATACGGCCCGCCTAGGTTTGAACACTTAGGCGAGCCGGATTCGCTACTTCGAAGCGATTTCGCGTCGCCGGGCGGCGCGGCTGGCGCGCGCGGCTCGACGACGTTTATCGCGGTACCGCTTAGATGCCGAAGAAGATCGGCTTCACGCCGTCAGCTTTCGTGGACGCGCCCGCAGCGGACGAACCGGCTTGCACGCCACCGACATCTTGATTGTTGCCGTTTTGCGCCTTGACGCGGGCTTGTGCGAGTTGGGCGTCTTCCGGATAGTACGGATCGTTGCTGAAGTTCGTACGGCCACCGGCTTGCTGGAATTGAATCAGTTCGGCCTTGACTTGAGCACGCGTCACAGGGGCGTTCGATTGAGCGAAAGCGGCCACAGGAGCGGCAAAGGCAGCGGCGATGACGACAGTTTGAATGAGCGATTTCATGATTACTACCTCCAAAAGTTATTGATCTACCTGCTGGTTGCATCGTGTTCGTTGCTGAACCGATGACTGCAGTGTAGTGATCGGAGGCCCTAGGGTTAATACCTAAGTTAGTAAATCATCGTTGCGAATTCGTTCATAATCGAAAGAGGGCGGCCGAGTGGGGACACGCCGGCAGGCCAGGCATCATTGCGGCGCAGCCCCTTGCGCGAGCCGTGCGAGCTGCTTGCGGCGCCAGTGGAGATAGAGCGCCGGTATGAGATTCGTGCTGCGTACGGCACTCCAAAGCAAGCCACCGAGGATGACGACAGCGAGTCCTTGTTCCGGCGCGGCACCTTGGCCGAGCCCGAGCGCGGTGGGCAGCATGCCGAGCATCGCCGTGACGGCGGTCAATACAATGGGCCGAAAGCGTACGCGGATCCCTTCGCGCACGGCCTGCTCCACCGGCATACCCGCCGCTTCGTTGTGCCTGACGCGGTCGAGCAGCACAATGCTGTGGCGCAGGCCGATGCCGATCAGCGTGAGAAAACCGATCATCCCCGTCGCGTTCAGGCCGACGCCGCTGATCACGAGCGCGATCGTGCCGCCCGTCAGCGCGAGCGGGATTTCCAGCAGCAGGAGGGCCGGAATCAGCAGGCCATCGAATTGCAGCAGCAGAATGCCGATCATGATCGCGAACGCGGTGAGCGTCGCGATGACGAGGCCAAGCGCCGCGCGTTCCAGCTGAGCGGCCAACCCGCCGAATTCGATGCGATAGCCCGGAGGGAAATGCAGCCCGGCCAATGCTTGTCTCGCCGCCGCGTCCGTGCTGCCGAGTGGCCCATTCGGCGTGGCGAGGATATCGAGTGTGCGCGCGCCGGCAACGTGCCGCATTTGATTAGGGGTACTCACGAGTGTCAAATGCGCGAGTTGCGACAACGGTGTCCAACCGGCCGGCGTATGGATCGGGAGGGCTTCGAGTTCGCCGAGGCTGCGCTGTGAGGCATCCGCCAGACGAAGATAGAGATCGAGCGGTACATTGCCTTCAGGCACGCGCGTGACCACTTCGCCGTTGATGAGTGCGTTCAGCTGCGCGTAGAGCGCAGCCGGCGTCATTTGACGGGCGCCCAGCGCTTGCGGATCCGGTTCGATCTGCAACTGAGTGACCGGATAGCCGTCGTTGGCGAATACGTCGCTGAGCGCCGAGATGCGGCGCAATCGGGCCGCGATTTCCTGCGAAAGCGCACGCAGCTGTGCGACGCTGCTGCCGAAGACATGGATCACGAACGGTTGCGGCAAACCCGACAAGCTTTCGCCGACGCGTTCGATCGTGGGCGTATCCACCGCCACCTGCACGCCGGGTAGCCGCGATGCCTGCTGAATGCGCTCGCCGATCGCATCGAGCGCGTTGACGCTGACGCCCGGTTTGAGGACGACTTCGATCTCTCCTGCGTACGCGGGCTCGGTGTAGGACGTCGATGACGACGATCCGATCCGCGCGTAGACATGCGCGACGGCATGGTCTTGTAGGAGACGGTGCGTGATCGTGCCGACGGCTTCGCGCGTATCGAGCAGCGAGCTGCCGGGCGGCAGCGTGAACGATTCGAGCAGGACCCCTTCGTTGGGCAGCGGCAGAAAGTTGACCGGCACCAGTACGAGCCCCGCCAGGCTAAGAAGCAGCACGGCGAAGGTGATCGCCAGACTCGTGCGCGGGGCGCGCGACACCCAATCGAACAGACGCTCGTTCCATGCTTGCAGCCGTTGCAAGACGCGATGCCCGCTGCTCGTGCCCAAAGCGGGCCGCGCATTCATCAAGCCGAGACCGAGCGGCGTCAACGTGAGAGAAACGAGCAGCGACGCGAGCAGCGCGAGAATCATGGCGAGCGAGAACGGAATGAAGAACAGCCCGACCAACCCGCCGACGAACAGCAGCGGCACATAAATCGCGACGTTCGTGAGCGTGCCCGTGACATCGGGGATCGCAATCGCCTTCAGTCCATTCCAGACACCGGCCCAATGTGCATCGCCGCTTTCCCAACGGTGGTAGATGCTCTCCAGCACGATGATGGCATCGTCGGCCAGCAGGCCGACCGCGACCGTCAATGCGCCCAGCGTCATCAGATTCAAATCTTGTCCGAGCGCGTGCAGCGCGGCGATGCCGAGGGCAAGCGAGAGCGGGATGCTGAGCGCGAGGATCGCAATGCCGCGGCCGGCACCGAGCACCCAGAACAGCACCAGCACGGCGAGCACCGCGCCGATCAGCAGATTGCGGCCCAAGTCGGCGCCCACGATCTGGACGAGGTGTCCCTGACTGTATGTCCTGACCCAAGTGACGCCAGATGGCAGTTGCGTCAGGCTGCCGTCGAGTGTCGCCTGAACGGCACGGGTCACGGCGAGGGTGGAGGCACCGGGTTGCTTGACCACGGTCAGTGCGACGCTCGGACGTCCGTCGAGCGCGACCGCATTGTGCGTCGGCTCGGCAGCGCGCACGACACGCGCGAGTGCGCTTAGCGGCACGGGGCCCTTCGAGGTGGCGATGGGGAGCTGTTCGAGTTGTGCGATATGCACGGGCAGGCTGCGCGCTTCGATCAGCACGTCGTTATGGCCCATCGATACGTACCCCGCCGGCTCGAGCAGCACTTGCGCCTTGACGGCGTCGGCGAGCGCCGTGACTGGCACGCCGTAGCGCTGCATCGCCCCGAGATCGGGTTGGATCCAAAGCGCTTCGTCGCCCGCGCCATACACCTGCACGAATTGCACGCCCGGGATGGCGCGTAGTGCCGGCACGATGTTGGCGCGCACGGAGCGTTGAACCTGAGCGGGTGCGATGTCCGCGGGAATCCGGGCGCTGTAATCGGCCACTTCGTTGACGGCATTGCCCATGATCTGGGCGACCGGATCGATTTGCGCGGGCAAGTCGGCCCGTGCGCGATCGATCGCCCCGTTGACCGCCTGGAGATCGATTTGCGCATCGCTGCCTTCGCGGAAGCGCACGTCGATCTCCACCGTGCCATTGCCCATCACCGAACGTACGCCGCCCAGATTCGTGAGCGTGAGCATCTGGCTCTCGAGCGGATTTACGACGAGCCGTTCGAGTTCGGTCGCGGTCGTGCCCGGCAGGTGCGCCGTTACGCTGATCTGCGGAAAATTGAATTGCGGCAGCACCTCCACCGGCGTGTGGACGAACGCATAGCCCGCGTAGAGCAGCACGGCGCCGAGCACCAGCATCCATAGCACCGGGCGTTGCAATACGCGCGGAATGGAAACATCGCGGTCCATATGTCAGTCGGGCGGTTGGTAGGAGCCGGCGATGCCTCGGTGATAATCGAGGAAGGCATCTTGAGCGACGACTTGTTCACCGGCCTTCAGTCCGGAGACGATGCGGGTCTGCCAACCCTGCGCCGGACCGGGAACGACGCGGCGCGGCTCGTCGCCCTTTTGCGTATGAACGAGCACCCACCATTCGCCGCGATCGAGAATCAACGCGGCCGTCGGCACCATGACATAAGACACCGGCGGGCCGTCGAGCGTGACGGTGCCCCATTGGCCGCTGACCCAATGGGCTTGCGATGAGGCGACCAGCCCGGCTTGCAGCGCGCCGTCCACGGGGGCGATGTTGATCACGCTGACCGGGACGGATGCTCCGCCGCCGGCCGGCGCAAAATGCCCTGTCATGCCGATATGAAGTGCCGAGGCGTCGGCGCCGTAGTACTTCGCGCGGACCCAAAGCGGGCCGCGAGGCTGGATCGTGAGCAGCGTGTCGCCGGCTCTGGCTTGCTCGCCGTTGGCCGCCTGCACAGCGATGACGGAGCCCGCGACCGGCGCTGTGATCACCTGCTGGCCGCGCGTTTCGGCCAATTGCACTTGTGCGGTTTGCTCCGCGGCGCGCGCGGCGGCGAGTTCGCTGGCTGCCGTATCGAGCGCTTGCTTCGTCGACAACTGCCGCGCCAGTTGATCGCGGGCAATCGCGAGCGCGCGGGTGGCTGCCTGAAGCCGTGCCTGAGCGCTTTGAAGCGCCGTTTCCCGCTGAGTCAGCAGGGTACGCATCTGCGGACCCTTCACGCGAGCGAGGACTTCGTTTGCCGCAACCGTGCTGCCGGGCAGCACGTGCAGATCGCTCAGCGTGCCGGCTTCGACGATGCGAACGTTCACAATCGAAGTCGGCTCGACCTGACCGTATGCCGTGTACTGCACGGGGAACGTTTGCTGTTGCGCGGCGACGGTGGGCGGCGACGTGGCACCTGTGCCATCCGCGTAGGCGGATTGGACGAATGCTAACTTGCCGATCATGAGCCAAGGTATCAACGCCCATGCCGCCGCGTGCGCGGCGGACGAAAGCGTCCGCTGTGACATGAATCTCCCCCCCCGCTTTGACGGCCGACGGTAGCATGACATACCTATCTTAAGGCTTCATGAGGCGAACTGGCCCGTGCCTTGCTTTGCAGATCGTTGTCGGGATCTTCCGCGCATCGAAAGGAGCAAGCATGGACAGCGCAATGAGAATGCAAGGCAAGATCGCGTTCGTCACGGGCGCGGGGCAGGGGATCGGCCGTGCAGTGGCCGTGCGCCTGGCGCAGGAGGGCGCGAAAGTCGTCATCAACGATCTTCACGATGACAGCCGGTCCGAGCAAACGCTTGCCGATGTTCGCGCGGCAGGGAGCGACGGATGCATCGTGGCGGGCGACGTGAGTGTCACGGAGGCCAGCCGCCAACTGATCGCACAAGCGGTCCAGCAGATGGGCCGAATCGACGTGCTCGTGAACAATGCGGGCGTTGAACACAACGCGTCGTTTCTCGATGTCACCGAAGCGGACTACGACCGCGTACTCGACATCAATCTGAAGGGCGCATTCTTCATCACGCAGGCATTCGTGGCCCATCTGCGCGAGACGCAGCGCGGCGGCCGTATCATCAATATCAGCTCGGTCCACGAGGAATTGCCGTTTCCGCACTTCACGAGCTACTGCGCGAGCAAAGGCGGCATGAAAATGATGATGCGCAATCTCGCCATCGAACTCGCCCCGTTGGGTATTACAGTGAACAACGTTGCACCGGGTGCCGTCGGTACGTCCATCAACGATCGCTTGCTGCATAATCCGAATGAACTCAATGCGCTGCTCGGCAATATCCCGCTCAAGCGCCTGGGCAAGCCTGAGGACGTCGCGAACGCAGTGTTATTTCTCGCGTCGGACGAAGCCGATTATGTGACCGGTTCGACGTTGTATGTCGACGGCGGCCTACTTTGGAATTACTCCGAACAATGAGCATGACAATCGCAGCCGATAAGATGCTGGCACGGGGCGGGGCGGCACCGGACGTCGGGCACGTCGCGCCCGCCGACATCATGACGCCGGCGGATCGCTATCAGGACCTGTTCGTCGCCGTGCAGATGGGGCGTGTATTCGACGACAGCAAGACGTTCGTGGATTGCGTGCCGCTTATCGACCCCGGCGCGATCGTGCGCCGGTACCACGCCGATCGGCATCTGCCCGGCTTCGATTTGAAACACTTCGTGAACGCGCATTTCGCGCGTGAAGCGGCTCCCGTCGATCACTATGTGGCCGATCCGCGGCAGTCGCTCGCTGCGCACATCGACGGGTTGTGGCCGGTATTGAGCCGCCGGCCTAGTGGACATCCGCCAAATAGCTCGCTGTTGCCGCTGCCGTACGACTATGTCGTACCCGGAGGCCGCTTCAGCGAGATGTACTACTGGGATTCGTATTTCACGATGCTCGGTCTCGCGCAAAGCGGCCGGCGCGATCTGCTGCGCAGCATGGCGGATAACTTCTCGTTCTTGATCGACCATTACGGGCACATTCCGAACGGCAATCGCACGTATTACTTGAGCCGATCGCAACCGCCGGTGTTTGCGCTGATGGTCGATCTGTTCGAGGCGCATGGCGTCAAGCCTGCGCTTAAGTACTTGCCGGAGTTGAAACGCGAGCACGCCTATTGGATGGACGGCGAGGAAGGACTCGCGCGAGGCGACGCCGCCCGGCACGTCGTGAGGTTACCGGACGGTGCTTTGCTGAACCGTTACTGGGATGAGCGCGGCACGCCGCGCGACGAGGGATATGTCGAAGACGTCGGCACGGCGGCCGCAAGCGCGCGCCCGCATGACGAGGTTTATCGCGAACTGCGTGCAGGCGCGGAATCGGGCTGGGATTTCAGCTCGCGTTGGCTGACCGATCCGCACGATTTGGCGACGATACGGACGACGTCGATCTTGCCCATCGATCTCAACAGCTTCCTCTACAAGCTCGAAACGCAGATAGAAAAGCTTTCGCGCGCACAGGGCGATGCGGCGACGGCCGAGTTGTTTCGGGGATATGCGGCCTCGCGGCGGCAGGCTATCGATCGCTATCTGTGGAGCGAAGCGGACGGCGCCTTCGTCGATTACGACTGGCAAGCCGGGGCGCAGCGAAGCGGTTTGACGGCGGCGCTGGCTGTCCCGCTTTACGTGGGCCTGGCGACGCGCGAGCAAGCGCATCGTACGGCGCGTGCGTTGGAGTCGCGGCTGTTGGCGACGGGCGGTATCAGAACGACCGAACAAGAGAGTTCGCAGCAATGGGATCGACCCAATGGATGGGCGCCGCTGCAATGGATGGCCACGCGCGGATTGATTCGCTATGGCGAGGGTGGTCTGGGGCGAGAGATTGCTCATCGTTGGCTGGCGACGGTGGCGACCGTTTATGAACGCGAGTACAAGCTCGTCGAAAAATACTCGCTGCATCACGATGTCGATGCGACACAGGGTGGGGGCGGCGGCGAGTATCCGTTGCAGGATGGATTCGGCTGGACCAACGGTGTCGTGCGTAAACTGCTGGAAGATCATGCGGACCATGATGCGCATCGCAGCCGCGCCGGCGAGCCGCGCAAACGCAGCGGTAGGAAGACGCACGTCGACGACATGGCATCGGAAGCGAAGGAGCGGCAAGCCGGGGCGGATTGAAGACCCGCATCGTGCATCCGGGCCCTACGAAGGACGGGCGCGGCTTTGCCGCCCCATAGGACCGGCCCGAGCGGCGGCCATGCTGCCGAGTCGACCACGCCCCCGCCGCCGCCGCGCCTACTTCGCCGATGCCGCCGTCTCGATCAACTTCGCCACGGCGGCGGGATGGGACACCATCACCACATGCGACGCCCCTTTGACGACAACGACATCTTTGGCATCCGCCCGTTTGGCCATGAACGCGATGGCTTGCGGCGGGATGTTTTTGTCTGCATCGCCGTAGATGAACCATGAGGGAATGGTCTTCCAGGCCGCGTCACCCGACTTCTCGTTGAGTGCGGCTTCGGCGATCGGACGTTGCGTGGCAGCCATCAGTGCCGCCTGACCGGCAGGAACGTCGGCCGCGAATTGCGCATGAAATTTGTCCTGAAGGATAGATAGATCCTTGCTGCCATCGGCGAGCGTGACGGCCGGGGCCAACGCCTGGCCAAGCGTGCTGCCCGGAAACTGGTTGGCCAGCCCGGCAACCGTCTCGCCCGTTTCCGGGGCGAACGCACTGACGTACACGAGCGCCTTCACATTCGAATGTCCGTTTGCCGCCTCGGTGATGACGTTGCCGCCATACGAGTGCCCAACTAGCACGACGGGGCCGCGCGCTGCCGCCACGACGCTGCCGATGGATGCGCCATCGCTCTTCGCGCCGCGAAGCGGATTGGCGGCTGCAATCACGGTGTATCCGTCCTTGTGCAAGATTTTGATGACGCCGTTCCAACTGGATGCGTCGGCGAACGCGCCGTGCACGAGTACGACGGTGGGCTTCGGGGCCTGCGTCTTCGCCTGTCCCTGCGCCTGCGCTGCGCTCATACCGGCGAGCATGGCAACGCCTACAACCAGCCCTGTCAATCGCTTCTTCATGTTGTATTCCTTGTTTGGCTTGATAGACTCAAATTTAAAGACTCGAACTCACTCGAAGCCGTCCGCGATCAAAGATGATCGGCGTCGACAACGGCTTGTGTGAATGCTTGCGGCGCTTCTTCCGGCAGGTTATGACCGATGCCGCCGCTAATCAGCCGGAACTGATATTTGCCTGCGAACCGCTTGGCGTACGCCTCGGGCTGAGCATGCGGCGCGCCGTTGGCGTCCCCTTCCAACGCGATTGTCGGCACGGTGATCGGCGCAAATTGCGCCAACCGTTGTTCCAATGGCGCGTATTTCGATTCGCCCTGCGCGAGGTCGAGCCGCCACCGATAGTTGTGAACCGTGATCGCCACCTGATCCGGGTTGTTCAATGCGCTGGCGCTGCGCTCGAACGTAGCGTCGTCGAAATGCCATTTCGGTGAAGCCAACTGCCAAATCAACTTGGCGAAATCATGGTGGTATTTTTCGTAGCCGATGCGGCCGCGATCGGTGGCGAAGTAGTATTGATACCACCACTGCAGTTCGGCGCTCGGCGGCAGCGGCGCCTTGCCGGCTTCCTGGCTACCGATGAGATAGCCGCTGACGGTCACCAATGCCTTGACCCGCTGCGGCCAGAGCGTCGAGACGATGTCGGCGGTCCTCGCGCCCCAATCGAAGCCGCCGAACACGGCGCGATCGATGTGCAACGCATCCATGAAGTCGATCACGTCTTGAGCGAGTGCGGCGGGTTCGCCGTTGCGCACGGTGCGATCGGACAGGAAACGGGTATCGCCGTAGCCGCGTGCATACGGCACGAGCACCCGATAGCCTTGCGCGGCCAGCGCGGGAGCGACTTTTTCGTAGCTATGGATGTCGTAGGGCCATCCATGCAGAAGGATCACGACAGGACCGTCGGCCGGGCCCATTTCCGCATAGGCGACGTCCAATACGCCGGCCTGGACATGCTTAAGCGGTCCCCAAGGATCCTGCGATGCGGCGAGTGACGTGGACGGCTGGGGCTGGGCGTCTTCCGCGTGGGCGACGGGCGCAAGGCAGGCGAGACCGAGAGCAAACGTGGCGGCGAGGGCCAGACGGGCGCGTTTCATTGTGTTCTCCTGGGGTGGGGGATCGGGGCGGCCTCACGATGAGGCGTTGGCCGGTGTGTGTATGAGACCGCGCCGGCGTATCCGTCTTGTGTCGCGACGGGGGCGAAAGCGCATCGCAATGTATCTCTCGCCGGATCAGATACATTGCGATACATAAAGGCGTACATGGCTGACGGCCGAGCTAGGGCAGCCTGCTACAAACAGATACAAAAAGCCGGCTCGCCGGATACGCCAGGGATAAGTAACGGGCATTCAATAGGCACTCAGTGTCCTGTCCCGCAAGCTTCTTTGATATGAAATCGCCCCATTCATCAAGAAACGTACGGGACAGGACAGGACACTAGACGGCGCACATCGCGTCGATATCGATGACCGACGAGGCAAACCTATGACTATCCCGCGCGTTGCCCTTGCTGCGCTTGCCCTGAGCGCAGCCCTGATCACCTTCTGGTCCACCCGGCAGGCCGCCGCCACCGCCGCCGGCTCTCAACTTGTCGAGCAGGGTCCCGCGCCCGGATTCGAGGGCGCCGACCGCTGGTACAACTCGCCGCCGCTGTCGCTCGATGCCTTGCGAGGCAAGGTGGTACTCGTGGAGTTCTGGACGCGCGAATGCATCAACTGCATTCACGTGCTGCCGCACACCCGGGCGCTGTACGACACCTACGCCAAGGACGGCCTCGTGATCATCGGCGTGCACACGCCCGAATACGCGGAGGAACGCGATCCGTCGGCGTTGCAGGCCGCAATGAAGCAATTTGGGGTCATTTGGCCGGTCGCGGTGGATAATGAGTCCCGCATTTGGAATGCCTATGGGAATCGCTACTGGCCCGCGCTCTACCTCATCGATCGGAGCGGCCATGTGGTGTATCGCCACTACGGCGAGGGGGACTACGAGCAGACGGAAGCGCGGATCCGCGCGCTGCTCGGCAAAGCGTAGTCCGCGACGCAAGCAACGATAAAGTGGAAAGGGCCATGGAACATATCGACCATATCCTCGTCGTCGATGACGACCGCGACATCCGTACCGGCGTCGTCGAATACCTGCGCAAGAACGGCTTGCGGGCGAGTGCCGCGGTAGACGGCCGCGATATGTTTGCGCAGCTGGATGCGTCGGCCTTCGATCTGATCGTGCTCGACATCATGATGCCGGGCGACGATGGTCTCGTGCTGTGCCGCACGCTGCGCGGCGGCAAGCACAAAGCCGTGCCGATCCTGCTGCTCACCGCGCGCGACGACGAAACCGATCGTATCGTCGGCCTGGAAATGGGCGCTGACGATTACGTCGTCAAGCCGTTTTCTCCACGCGAACTGCTTGCCCGCATCAAGGCGGTGACCCGCCGCTCGCGCATGCTGCCCCCCAATCTGCGGATTACCGAGACCGCCGATACGCTGTCGTTCGGACGCTGGCGGCTCGACACCACGGCACGTCACCTGATCGATGCGGGTGGCACGATCGTCGCCTTGAGCGGCGCGGAATTCCGGCTGCTGCGTGTGTTTTTGGACCATCCACAGCGCGTGCTGTCGCGCGATCAGCTGCTGAACCTGACGCAGGGCCGGGACGCCGAGCTGTTCGACCGGTCGATCGATCTGCTCGTGAGCCGGCTGCGCACCCGGCTCGAAGATAACGCCAAGGAACAGTCGTACATCAAGACGGTACGCAGCGAGGGCTACGTCTTCAGTATGCCGGTGACCGTGCATGGAGAGCACGCGTGAACCGCAGCGTCTCGGCAATGGCGGCACGCTGGCTGCCCCGGAGTATGGCCTCGCGCGTCTACCTGATCGTCTTCGCGGGGCTGATGGTGGCGCAAGGGCTTTTGTTTGCGCTGATGTTTTACGAGCGCTATCAAACGGCCACCACCGTGATGCTCGATACGGTGGAGCATGAGGTGAGCACGTCCGTTGCCATGCTCGATCGCTTACCTGCGGCGGAACGCGCCGATTGGGTGGGGCGCCTCCAGCGCGACAACTACCGCTTCGTGCTGGGCGATGGCGAGCCGGGTACCGCGCTCGTCAACCCGCGTGCGAAGGCGCTCGCCCATCGAATCGAGCAGGAAGTGGGGCCCGGTTATCACGGGCGGGCCGACGCGGTTGCGGCGAACCCGGCGCGCTATCAAGTGCATTTCACGTTGCACGACGGTTCGCCCCTCACCTTGGTGGTCATTCCGCGCGGCATTGCGCCAATCGCAAAGTGGCTGCCGGTCGTACTGGCGGTGCAACTCGTCGTATTGCTCGGATGTACGTGGCTGGCAGCTCGATTGACCACGCGCCCGTTGACGCAACTCGCCAAAGCGGCCGAAGCGATGACGCCGACGGCGGATGGCCCGCGCATGAGCGAGGCGGGCCCGCTCGAAGTGGCGCAGGCGGCGACGGCATTCAATACGATGCAGGAGCGCATCGCCCGCCATTTGAAGGAGCGCTTGCATATCCTTGCCTCCATTTCGCATGATCTTCAGACGCCGATTACCCGAATGCGCCTGCGCGCGGAAGGACTGGAAGCGGGGCCGGTGCGCGACAAGATGCTTGGCGATCTGCACGACATGGAACATTTGGTGCGCGAGGGCGTGGCTTATGCGCGTAGTGCGCATGGTGGGGCGGAAACGCCGGTCCGCATGGATGTGCGGGCGTTCCTGGAAAGCCTCGTCTACGATTATCAGGACATCGGCAAGCCCGTCACGTTATCGGAGTCCGTCGCGGGTGCCGCGATGGTTCGCAGGCAGGCGCTGCGGCGAGTGCTCGGCAATTTGATCGACAACGCGATCAAATACGCCGGTGCCGCGGAAGTCAGCGCGCGGCATGGCGAGCAAGGCACGCTCTGTATCACGGTGTGCGATCGTGGGCCCGGCATTCCCGACGATCAATTGGAGCAGGTACTGCAGCCGTTCTATCGGTTGGAAGGTTCGCGAAACCGCGACACGGGCGGTGCAGGGCTCGGTCTGGCCATCGCCGTGCAATTGACGCGTGCGATCGGCGGCACCCTTGATCTTTCGAACCGGCAAGGCGGCGGCCTGACGGCGACCGTTGCCTTGCCGTGACAGCGCGGATTACTTCGCCACGGGCATCGTGAACTCGGCACCCTTCTCGGTGCTTTCCGGCCAGCGTTGCATGATCGACTTCTGCTTGGTGTAGAAGCGCACGCCTTCTTCACCGTACGCATGCATATCGCCGAACAGGCTGCGCTTCCAGCCGCCGAAGCCGTGCCAGGCCATCGGCACGGGAATCGGCACATTGATGCCCACCATGCCCACTTCGATCTGACGGCCGAATTCGCGGGCCACGTGGCCGTCGCGCGTGAAGCAGGCGACGCCGTTGCCGAATTCGTGGTCGTTGATCAGCTGCACGGCTTCCGAGAAGTCTTTCACGCGCACGCAAGCCAACACCGGCCCGAAGATTTCTTCGCGATAGATGCGCATCTCGGGTGTGACATTGTCGAATAGCGTGCCGCCCGTGAAGAAGCCGCCTTCATGGCCGGGTACTTTCAAACCGCGGCCATCCACGACGAGCTTCGCGCCTTCCTCGATGCCGGTGGCGATGTACCCTTCGATGCGTTCCAGCGCCTGGCGCGTGACGATCGGCCCCATCTCGGCATCGGCTTCCATGCCGTTCTTGATGACGAGCGTGCGCGCCCGTTCCGCCAGACGCGGCACGATCTTGTCGGCCACATCGCCGACGAGCACGGCGACCGAAATCGCCATGCAGCGCTCGCCGGCCGATCCATACCCGGCGCCGATCAAGGCATCCACCGTCTGGTCGAGATCGGCATCGGGCATGACCACCATGTGATTCTTCGCCCCGCCGAGCGCCTGCACGCGCTTGCCGTGCTTGGCACCCGTCTCGTAGATATAGTTGGCGATCGGCGTCGAGCCCACGAAACTGATGGCCTTCACGTCGCGATGCTCGAGCAGCGCGTCCACGACAACCTTGTCGCCTTGCACCACGTTGAAGACACCATCGGGCAAGCCGGCTTCCTTCAGCAGACGCGCCATGAACAGCGAGGCGGACGGATCACGCTCGCTCGGCTTGAGGATGAAGGTGCAGCCGGCGGCGATCGCCACCGGGAACATCCAGCACGGCACCATGGCGGGGAAGTTGAACGGCGTGATGCCGGCCACGACGCCGAGCGGCTGGCGCACGGTCCAGTTGTCCATCCCCGTGGACACTTGCTCTGTGTAGTCGCCTTTCAGCAGTTGCGGGATGCCGCAGGCGAACTCGATGACATCGATACCGCGGGCCACTTCGCCGCGTGCGTCCGCGAAGACTTTTCCGTGTTCGGCCGTGATGATCGCGGCCAGCTCATCCTGGTGACGATTCATCAGTTCCAGAAAGCGCAGCAGGACGCGCGCGCGGCGAATGGGCGGCGTGTCGCGCCAAGCCGGGAACGCGGCTTTCGCGCTCGCGACCGCGGCGTCGACGTCGGCCACTTCGCCGAGAATCAAGCGCCGCGGGGCTTCGCCCGTGGCCGGATTGAACACGGCTTGCGTGCGCTCGCCTACGCCGCGCTCGATCTTTCCGCCGATGAAATGAACGACATCGCTCGAATCGGTATAGGGCTGCATTTTGTCTCCTCGCAAGGTGAATTGATCAGGCTCAGTTTACGAAGAGAGCGCCCTCATGCAAAGACTGCCGCGCTGAAATGATTGTTTGGCTTGGTGAACAATCGACGTTGCGGCCTATGAAAGATTATGGGGGGCGGTGCTATGATGGCCTTTAATTTCCGATTGAAGGCGGGATAGTTTCTTGGATACGCAAAAGGTCGAGGCGCTCTGGACGCATCTGCACTGGCTGAACGTGCTGGCAGAGCAAGGCAGCTACACGGCCGCGGCCTTGCGGCTGGGCGTGAGCAAGGCGGCGATGAGCCAGCGGATCGCCGAACTCGAACGCGTCACGGGCGTCGCGTTGGTGCAGCGCACCACACGCAGCGTCCACTTCACCGAAGCAGGTAAGCGGTTAGTGGAAGAGACGCGCGCCGGATTCGAGCGCATCGCGGCGAGCTTCGCGGGCGTGCGCGACATGGCCGATGTCGCGCGCGGCACGGTGCGCGTCACGGCACCTGTCGCGTTCACGCGGCTGCAACTGGTTCCTCGCCTCGCGGCGTTCGCGCGCGCTCATCCGGATATTCGAGTGCAATTGGAGCTGTCGAATCGGCTGACGTCGATCGCCAATGAAGGCTTCGATTTGGCCATCCGGCACAGTGCGCAGGTACCTGAAACGCACGTGGCGTGGAAGCTGTGCGATACCCGGCCCGTGGTCGTCGCCACCCGCGCGTACTTGAAATTGCGCGGCACGCCGCGCACGCCGATGGATCTGGCGCAGCACGATTGTCTTTACTATCCGCGTCCGTTGGGCGAGGGAGTATGGGCGTTCGAGAAAACGGGCAAGCGTGCCGATCAGTCGCGCATCAGCGTGACGGTGACAGGCCCGGTCTCCGCGAACGATAGCGAGGCACTGCGCGATGCCGCACTCGAAAATCTGGGCATTGCGCTGACGCCGGATTTCACCGCGCAGGATGCGTTGCGGGCGGGCAAGCTCGTCGTGCTGCTACCCGAGTGGCGCTCGGTTGGCACGTTCGCATCGCAACTGTATGTAGTGCGCCCTTACGCGCCGCACGTGCCGCGTGCGGTGACGTGTTTCGTGGATTTTCTCAGGGCGTCCTTCGCTCAGGGTTTCCCCTTTGAGTGAAGGACGGAAAATCGCCACTACGCGTATGGCGGCTGGTTTGCCGTGACAAGACAATAAAAGAGACTAACAAGGCAACGAGACGGCCCGCGAGCCGCTCATTGAATACAGATCAGGCTCAGATCGACGGTCCGGCGAAACACGCTGCGGTTCAACCACGGCACGAACGTGTATTCGTAGTAAGCGTGAGAGGAGATGTGGATCCAGTGACTCAAAGCGTTCGGCATGGCTCTAACCTATCGATCTTCCCGTCGTACGCGGCCCTTCGCCGGGTACGGAATGGCCGCGTATCGGCCATGAAACAAGGTTAGTCCTGCCATCCTTCGTCTTCCATTCTACGAACGGCTCGGCCCGCTCCTGCCTAGGCATGCCGCTTACATACCCGCGTATATCCGTATCGGACCTGACCGCAACGGCTTGACCCGCGGCCTTAGCTTTTCGGTACCGAGATGCGATCCGCTGCCCGGCCGTTCGACAGCATGCAGATGAGCGGCACGTAATGCAGCGGCTCGCCGAGCTTGGCGGAAAGGGCCATCCATCCGCGCGCGCGCAGGATAGCGCTCGACGTGCGTCGCCGGTTGCGGTAGTGCCGGCGAGCGTGGCTTCGCGAAGAATGAGTACACATGGGGGCGCCTTTCGAAGAAAAAGCAGCGGGGGGACATCCCCACAATATAAGAGTGGCGCCCAACGCTCAAATCTACGAACAGGTGATCGGGCTCGGACGTTGGTGTCAACCGATCATCCGTTCGTATAGTGTCTGTCGCGCCGCTCGCATCCTAGACTGCCATCATGGATGCCAGATGTTCCCCTAATCACGCTGTATCGCCCGACTCAGCGAGGACCGCCGCATGGGTGCCGGCCGAACCGTTCGAACCGTATCGATCGTCGACGATGACGATGCTGTCCGTCTGGCGGTCGCAAGCCTCGTGCGCTCGTTGGGGTGGCAAGCGGATTTGTTTGTCTCGGCCGAAGCCTTCTTTTCCCACGCGCGGCTGCTTGATACGACGTGCCTGATTTCGGATGTACGCATGCCGGGTATGTCCGGCACGCAAATGCACGACCGGCTCGTGGAACTCGGCTATCACATCCCGACCGTTTTCATCACGGCGTTTCCCACGCCCGACGTCTGCGCGAGGGTGGGCAAGGATGGCGTGCTCGCCGTTATTGAAAAACCCGTCGAGGCACAAGCGATGGAGCATTGGCTCAACGTTGCGCTGAGCCGGTCGTGACTCCTGGTGCCGAAGGATCGACGTGCAGCGCTTCGGCCTTGCGGACGAGATCGGCTACCGAGCGCGCGCCCATCTTCTTCATGACCTGCCCGCGATGGATTTTGACCGTGATTTCACTGAGATTCATGGCCGATGCGATCTGCTTGTTCAGCATGCCGGTGACGACGAATCCCATGACTTCGCGTTCACGCGGCGTGAGCGACGCATATGACGCGCGCAGTTCGGCGGTCGAGCGATCGGCCGCCAGGCGCTCAGTGTCGCGCGCCAGCGCGTTCGACACCGCATCGAGCATGTCCTGCTCGCGAAACGGTTTCGCCAGGAAATCGACCGCACCCGCCTTCATGGCTTTCACGGTCATGGCGATATCGCCGTGGCCTGTCATGAAGATGATCGGCATGCGCAAGCCGGTTTTCGCCAGTTCGTCCTGGAACGCGAGCCCGCTCTCGCCGCGTAGCCTGACATCCAGCACGAGGCAACTGGGCGCCTCGTATTTCGGAAACGTCAGGAATGCTTGCGAGGAGTCGAACAACTCGACCTGTAACCCGATCGAGCGAAACAAACTGCTGAGCGCGAGCCGCATCGCCTCATCATCGTCCAAGATGTAGACGACGGGCCGGTGCGCTCCCGATGGCGCGCCGGCCGGCTTCTGATCGGACGTCAAACTCATCCCGTTCCCCTCCCAGTGGGATTGCCGCTTCATGTTGTTCCGCAACGGCCGCTCGTGCAGGCAGGATGCACCCGCCTGTGTCGACGCCCAGTGCGTTTTCCATTCGCCAAATAGACAGAACCGTCCGTCGCCCCTATTATCCAGGGTCCGACCCAGCGCAGCGCCTCCCTCGCTCAGCGATGCAGTCGAATGCGGCCACGCGTGCGGGTATCGGGATCATTCTACGCTCGGCGAATGTGCGCACCCAGGCCCCCGCAAACGAGAAATGACGGGTGCGCCGCGCTCAGCTGTACTCTATGCCATCTATGATGGCGATTTCATCGGTCGATTCCTCTCTGTCCTCAGGGTTATTCCTCCTGACCAGGGCCCGGCAACAAGCGCCATGATTGTCCAGGATCGTTCGTGACAGTCAGATGCGGACGGCATTGGGGGCGGCATTGGAATCGATGACGATCGATGCTCCCTGCATGGGGCGGTTGGGGTATGGCATGAGGGGTTGGCTTCTGGCGTGGGTCGGGGCGTGCGCGTTCGTCTGCGCGTGCGTGCCTGCGCTCGCCTTGGCGCGGGAGGGGGCGAGCGCTTCGGCGGCCGGCGCCCGGAGCGCTTCGGGCGGACTGAGTCTGGCCGAAGCCCAACGCGTTGTCGCGGCCGCGGAGCAATCCGCCGTTCCGTGGAACGGGCCGCGCAACGGGCCGCGCGCACAACCGGGCAAGCATCTGGCGATCGTCGCCGAGGATTTGCGCAATGGCGGTATTGTCGGCGTCATCGACGGCGTCGTGGAGGCAGCCAAAGCCATCGGTTGGCGCGTCGAACTGTTCGACGCCGCCGGTGCGCCCGACCTGCGGATGAAAATGCTGGCGACGGCGCTGGCCAAGCATCCGGACGGGCTCATTCTGGCGGGCGGCGACGCCCACGCATTGCTCCCGGGCCTGAAACCGTATGCGCAGCGCGGTATCCCGATCGTCGGCTGGCATGTGGCGGCCAAGGCCGGCCCGGTACCCGGCACGCCTGTGGCGATGAATGTATCGACGGATCCGTTTCAGGTCGCGCGCGTGACGGCGCTCGCCGCGATCGTGGAGTCGGGCGGGCATGCGGGCGTCGTGATTTTCACCGACTCCAATTTCCAGGTTGCGCAAGACAAGGCGAATGAAATGGCCGAGGTCATCCGATCCTGCAGCGGTTGCACGTTGCTGAGCGTGCGCGATGTCGCGATCTCGCGCGCCGAGGCGCGCATGCCGGACGTGACGCGCACATTGCTCGCGCAGTATGGGGCGCAATGGACGTACGCACTGGCAATCAACGATATCTACTTCGACTATGCCGTCCCCGTATTGACAGAGGTGGGCGCTTCAAGCCGCGATCTGACGATGCTTTCCGCCGGAGACGGCAGCGAGTCGGCGTTCCTGCGGATTCGCACGCGTACGTTCCAGACCGCGACGGTGGCCGAACCGCTGAACCTGCAGGGCTGGCAGATGATCGACGAATTGAACCGGCTGTTCGCCGGCGACCCGGTGACGGGCTACATTTTTCCCGTGCATCTCGTGACGGCGGGCAATATCGCGGCGGACGGCGGGGATCGTTTGGTCTACGATCCGGCCAACGGCTATCGCGACATCTATCGCCACATTTGGCTGCATCCGTGAAATTACCGCTCCCGCAAACGCTCACCGCTCAGTTCGCGCTCGTCGCCTCGTGTCTGGCCGCGCTGGTTGTTGCGCTGGGCGCGACGACCGTCTATTCGTTGACGGAATCTGCCCGCGCGCTGCGCCAACTGGCCGAGGACAGGCTCGTGCGCTTGCAGGACGCGCAGGATCTGGCGCAGCAAACCGTGACGATCGAGCGCATGACGCTGCAGTTGTCGAGTGACGACACCTTCGAGGCGGTGCGCGAGACGCAACGGCGCATCATCGACCATCTCACGTCGTTCGACGGCCTCGTGGATCGCCTGGCTTCGGCGCCCTCCACGCGCGAGGATGTCGGCGTCGATGCGCTGGCGCTGCATCGGTCGAGCCAGCGCTTCCGCAATATTGTCAATATCGTGGCGCAGGTGCGCCAGCGTGCGTTGAGCGAGCGGTCCAGGCGAGGCATGCCGCCGGGGCTCTCGGCCGATGCATCGTTGGCCAGCCTCGATCACGAGATGCGCAGTCAGGCGGATGCGCTGGCCGTGACGGCGCGTGAACAATCCGATCACTTCACGAGCGAATATCGACGTGCGGTTCAGCAATTGGCGCATGACGCGGACCGTACGCGCGCATGGATCGTCGGCGAAGTGCTGGTGAGCCTGCTGCTGGCCTGGCTCATTGCTCACGTTTTGCTGGGCCGCCATGTCGTGGGCCGGCTGCGGAAGGTGAGCCAGTGCCTGCGGCACGGCGATTTGTCCGATGAGAACGATCGGCCCGCCGTCGTGCCCGTGGCTGGGCGGGACGAGATTGCCGACATGGCCCGGGCCGTCGAGCAATTTCTCGAAGATCGCCGCCGACGCAGGCAGGTCGAAGAGGCGCTTAAGGTGCTTAACGTCGAACTCGAAGGGCGTGTGGCGGAACGCACCGCTGAACTGAGCAAGGCACTGGCGGGCCGGGAGGCGGAGATCGTCGAGCGGCAGCATGCGGAAGAAGCCGTTCGCGCGAGCGAACACTTTCTGAACAGCATCATCGAGAACATCCCGGACACGGTCTTCGTCAAAGAAGCCAGCACTTTGCGCTTTGTACGCTTGAACAAGGCGGGCGAGCGACTGCTCGGCTATCGGAGAGAGGAGCTGATCGGCAAATCCGTGCACGATCTGTTTCCCGAGCAGGAAGCCGAGTTCTACGCCGTCAAGGATCGGGACGTGTTGAGATCGCGCCAGTTGGTCAACATACCCGAGGAGTCGGTTCTCACGCGTCATGGACAGCGCTTCGTCCACACGATGAAAATTCCGATCCTCGACGTGCGCGGCGAGCCGCGTTTTCTGCTCGGCATCTCGCGCGACATTACGGACCAAAAGCGTGCGGCTGCCGAGTTGCGCGAAAGCGAGCGGCGCTACCGTGAAGTTCAGACGGCGCTGGCCCACGCGAATCGCGTGGCGACGATGGGGCAGCTCACCGCCTCCATCAGCCATGAAATCAAGCAGCCGATCGCGGCTACGGCCACCAACGCTCAGGCCGGCCTGCTGTGGTTACGCGCGCAGCCGCCCAATCTCGAGGAAGTGCGGGAAGCGTTCAATCGAATCAACAAAGACATGCGGCGCGCAAGCGAGGTGATGAATCGAATTCACGGCCTCGTCAAGAAGACGCCGCCGTCGATGGAATCGCTGCGGATCAACGAAGCGATCAACGACGTCGTCGACTTCCTGCACGGGGAGATCGTCAAGAACCTTATACGCGTGCAGATGCGGCTTGCACCGGACGTGCCGACCATCGAGGGCGATCGCATCGCGCTGCAGCAGGTAATGCTCAATCTGGTCATGAACGCGGTGGAGGCGATGAGCGCGGCCGATGAGCGCTCGAGAGCGTTGACCATCGCCACCCGCATCGACGAATCGGGCGCCGTCCTCGTTTCGGTGTCCGATTCGGGGCCGGGCATCTCGCGCGAAGCGGCGGAACGGCTCTTCGAGCCGTTTTACACGTCGAAAGCCGGCGGGATGGGCATGGGGTTGTCGATCTGCCGCTCGATTGTGGAAGCACACGGCGGGCGGCTATGGGCGAGTTCGAACGAGCCGCATGGTGCCGTGTTTCAGTTCACCGTGCCCGTAGCGGCGCAGGCCGAAACCGCGGTGTCGTCTACGGTGCCCGTCCAGAAGGAGTGACGGAAGCAATCGGGGAAGGGCATGCGGTACCCGCATCATTCGCGCACGTACAATCGGTGCCCTTGGATCACGACACTCCTCCGAAACGCATGGAAACCCGTTCACACGTCAGCGTGCTGCGACAAATACCCGGCAGCGTCTGGGTATTAGGGTGTGTCAGCCTCTGTATGGATATCTCGTCCGAGATGATCCACAGCCTGTTGCCGATGTTTCTCATGGCGAGTTTAGGCGCCAGTGCGGCGACGATCGGCATCATCGAAGGCCTGGCGGAGGCGACGGCGCCCATCGTCAAGGTATTTTCCGGCGCATTCAGCGATTATCTCGGCCATCGCAAATGGCTTGCGGTGGCGGGATATGCCATGGGGGCGCTGTCCAAGCCGCTGTTTGCGATCGCACCCACGATCGGCATCGTGGTGACGGCCCGCGTGATCGATCGCGTCGGCAAGGGGATTCGGGGCGCGCCGCGCGATGCGCTCGTTGCCGATGTCACGCCTTCGCATTTGCGCGGGGCGGCGTTCGGTTTGCGGCAATCGCTCGATACGGTCGGTGCGTTTCTAGGGCCGCTCTTCGGTGTGATCGTGATGTTGGCATGGGCCGACAACTTCCGGCTCGCTTTCTGGCTCGCATTGATTCCGGGGCTGCTTGCGGTGGCGCTGTTGGCGGTGGGCATCCGCGAACCGCGGCACGAGGGCGGCGCGAAGTGCGCCAATCCCGTTCGATGGGACAACGTCAAGCAGATGAGCCGCGCATACTGGTGGGTGGTCGCAATCGGCGCGGTGTTCGCCTTGGCGCGTTTCAGCGAAGCGTTTCTGGTGCTTCGTGCGATGCGCAGCGGCGTACCGATTGCGCTCGTTCCGCTCGTGATGGTCGCGATGAATATTGTCTATGCGCTGTCGGCGTACCCGTTCGGCAAGCTCGCCGATAAGGCCAGCCACAATCGAATACTGCTTGCCGGGCTGGCGGTATTGATCGCGGCCGATATCGTCCTGGCGCATGCCGTGCACTGGCCCTTCGTGGTGGCCGGCGTGCTGCTGTGGGGGCTGCACATGGGCATGACTCAGGGCCTGCTGGCCGCGATGGTGGCCCATACTGCGCCGGCGCAACTGCGCGGCACGGCGTTCGGGTTCTTCAATTTGATCAGCGGCGTCGTGACGCTGGCGTCGAGTGTGATCGCAGGCGCCTTATGGGATCGCGTTGGCGCAATGGCGACGTTTTATGCGGGAGCCGGCTTCTGCGTGGCGACGATGCTGATCTTGGTGGTGGCGCCGGCGCCCGCCGTGCGCGGGGTAGGCGGGTAGGCGGAGGGAAGCGGCCCGGCTATGGGCCGGGCGGCTTCTTTGTCCCGCCGTTAATCGACCTGACTCAACGCATCGGACAATGCACTCACCAAGTCGTCGATTTGATGCCGTTCGGCGATGAACGGCGGTGCCAACTGAATCGTGTCGCCGCCAAAGCGCACGTAAAATCCCTTCTTCCAGCACTGCATCGCGATCTGGAACGGGCGCAAGGCGGGTTCCCCGGGCTTATGCTCGATCGTGATGCCCGCTGCCAGGCCGCAATTGCGAATATCCGCGATATGGCGCTGGCCTTTCAGCCCGTGTACCGCTGCCTCGAAGTGCGGCGCCAGCTCGCGCACGCGGCTTATCGCGTCCTCCTTCACGAGTAGATCGAGCGCGGCTATGCCGGCCGCGCAGGCGATGGGATGCGCCGAGTAGGTATAACCATGCGGGAATTCGACGAGATACTCGGGCCCGCCAGCGGCCATGAACGTATCGTAGATTTCCTTGTTCGCGACGACTGCGCCGAGCGGTTGCGCACCGTTGGTCACTTGCTTCGCCAAGTTCATGATGTCGGGCGTGACACCGAAGAAGGCTGATCCCGTCATCGCGCCTGTACGGCCGAATCCCGTGATCACTTCATCGAAAATCAGCAGAATGTCGTGCGCGGTACAAATGTCGCGCAGACGTTGCAGGTAGCCTTTCGGGGGCACCACGACGCCCGCCGAGCCGGAGAACGGCTCGACGATGACGGCGGCAATGTTGGAGGCGTCGTGCAATGCGATGAGATCGAGCAGCCGGTCGGCCAATTCGGCGCCGTGCTCAGGCAAACCGCGCGAAAACTTGTTTTCCGGCAGTTGCGTATGCGGCAGGAAATCGGCGTCGATGCCTTGCCCGAATAGCTTGCGGTTCGGTCCGATGCCCCCGACGGAAATACCGCCGAAGTTCACGCCGTGGTAACCCTTCTCGCGGCCGATCAGGCGTGTCTTCGTTCCTTTGCCCTTGGCTCGCCAATAGGCGCGAGCCATCTTGAGCGAAGTATCCGCCGCTTCCGAGCCCGAGCCCGTGAAAAACACGTGATCCAGGCCTGCCGGCATCAACGCCTTGATCTTGTTGGCGAGTTCGAACGATGTCGGATGTCCGAACTGGAACGCCGGCGCATAGTCGAGCTGTGCGGCTTGACGGCTGATTGCCTCGGTAATCTCCGTGCGACCGTGACCGAGACCGCAGCACCATAGGCCCGAGAGACCATCGAAAATCTTCCTGCCGTCGGCATCGGTGTAATAAGCGCCCTGGGCCCCGACGATCATCCGCGGATCGCTCTTGAACTGCCTGTTAGCGGTAAACGGCATCCAGTGCGCATCGAGCCACGCTGCATCGGTGCGCGCTTCGCCTGCTGCTTGTGCTTGCGACAACACGGTCTTCATGTCGGTCAGATCGGTCATTTCGGTTGGCGGGCCGCGCCCCTCACAGTTGAGTATGTTGCGTATTGTCGGCCGCCCGATTAGTCTCTTCGATATCGCAATATCAATCTTTACTTTCCAATCCATGCAAGTAAAAAAGGCCAAGAGCCGTGCGCTGCTCGGACAGCTCAGCGATATGGATCTGCGGCTGCTGCGGGTGTTCAAGGCGGTCGTGCAATGCGGCGGCAGTGCCTCGGCGGATCTGGATCTGAACATCGGCATTTCCACAATCACCCGGCATGTCAAGGATCTTGAAACCCGGCTCGGGCTCGTGCTGTGCCGGCGCGGGCGGGCAGGGTTTACGCTGACGCCCGAGGGCCAGACGGTGTACGAGGAAACGCTCCTGCTGCTGTCGTCGATCGAGGCATTCCGCAGTCGAATCGACGGCATCCATGACCGGATGGGGGGCGAGTTGCATATCGCCGTGTTCGACAAAACGGCGACGAATCCCGGCGCGCGGATCGGCGATGCGATCCGGCAATTCGTGGACGATGCACCGGACGTTGCCTTGAACTTCCATGTGGCGTCGATCAACGAAGTGGAACGCGGCGTGATCGACGGGAGCTATCAGGTCGGGATCATTCCGGCGCACCGCAGCTCGAACAGTCTGGCCTACACCGATTTGTTCGACGAACAGATGCTGCTGTACTGCGGCAGGCAGCATCCGCTTTACGATACGTCGCACGCCCGATTGACGTGGAGTGCGATGCGCAAGTACGCCTTTGCCGGCCTCGGCTTTCATTCGCCGAACATGGAATTCAGCCACCGGGCGAAACTGACGCGGCGCGCGACGGCGTTCGATCAGGAAGCGATCGCGACGTTGATTCTATCGGGGCGGTTTCTCGGTTTTCTCCCGGATCACTACGCCGAGAGCTTCGAGCAGAAGGGGGCGATGCGCGCGGTGGCGCCGGAGCGCTTCCACTACGAGTGCCGCTACGTGGGGCTGACGCGCCGTTCGCCGCGTCCTTCACGCGCGGCGTTGCT
>NZ_JBQCDN010000226.1:0-4202 GCF_051961175.1 Trinickia sp.
TTGATCGCGAAGGCTTTCGCCCGAACGTCGGCATCATCCTCTTGAACGCGCACAACGAGGTGTTTTGGGGTAAGCGGCTGCGTGAACATTCCTGGCAGTTTCCGCAAGGGGGCATCAAGTATGGTGAAACCCCTCTGCAAGCGATGTATCGGGAGTTACACGAAGAAACCGGCCTGCTCCCCGAGCACGTCAAGATCATCGGTCGCACGCGCGACTGGTTGCGTTACGAGGTGCCCGACAAGTTCATCAAGCGCGAAGTACGGGGCCACTATCGTGGCCAGAAACAGATCTGGTTCCTGCTTCGGATGGTTGGCCGCGACTGCGATATCTGCCTGCGCGCCACGGATCATCCGGAATTCGACGCTTGGCGCTGGAACGAGTACTGGGTGCCGCTCGACGCCGTGATCGAGTTCAAGCGGGATGTCTATCAATTGGCGCTGACGGAACTGTCGCGCTTTTTGCGGCGTGCCGTGCCGCGTACCGAGAAGCCGCACGGCCCGCATCACGGCCAGCGGTATCCGCGCATATCGCCTTCGGCCACGGTGCCCGGGCAAAGCGGTTCGTCGCTTCAAGCGGCGAACGGTAACGCGGACGTACCGCCCTGCACAACGCCGATTCTCATCCTGCCCGAATGAGCCTGTGCGCCACCCCGGTGGCGTGCCGCGCATCCGTTAGCGAATGCGCGGCGCTCGCTTGATCGGCTGCACCGGCGCTATTATTCGGTCTTTCGAATTCTTGCGCCGCTTAACCGAGGTACCCATATTGAAAGCGATCGTTCTCGCGCTGGCCTGCGCCGCCGGCAGTGCTCTCCTGGCCGGCTGTTCGCACATTCCGGCCAACCCCAAAGACGACAGCAAGTTTCAATACCTGCTCGATCGCACAACCGAATGGACCGAAAACAAGGTCGACACGCTGCCGCCGCTGCCGAGCCCGCAGGATCTGATCGAGTTCGATGTGTCCAACAACACGCCGCTGCACTTCGCCATCGACGGCAAGTCGCTCAGCGTGGGTTCCGATGGCGTCGTGCGCTACACGGTGGTCATTACGAGTTCCACCGGCGCGCACAACGTCAATTACGAAGGGATTCGCTGCGACACCTACGAGTGGCGGCTGTATGCGGGCCTGAACGCCGATCACGACGGCTGGGACCGCACGGTGGCGAACGATTGGACGCGCATCGAAAACGGCAATCTCAACGCATACCGTGCGTCGCTCTACCAGGACTATTTCTGCGAGAACAAGATGCCGACAGGGTCCACGAAGATGATTCTCGACAATCTCCGGGCGCACCGCACGGCGCTGTCGAAGATTAAATAGCACCGGGCCAACGAACGCGCGCGACGCGGATCGGCGCTCCGCAGCGAATGGTTGGCTTGGCAAGAAAGAAGAAAGGCCCGGCCATTGAAGGCGCGGGCCTTTTTCATGCGGCAACGCGGTTGCGCTGCGTCAAACGACGACCAGGTTGTCCCGGTGGATCAGTTCCGGCTCGAGCATGTAGCCGAGGATCGTTTCGATGTCGGCGCTCGCATGGCGGGCGATCAGCTTCGTTTCGGCGCTGCTGTAGTTCGTGAGCCCACGCGCGACTTCACGCCCCGCCGCGCTCACGCACGCGATCACTTCCCCACGGGCGAATACGCCTCGCACGTCGACGACGCCAATCGACAGCAAGCTCTTGCCGCCGGCCGTCAGCTTTTCCACCGCACCGTCGTCGATCACCACGTGCCCGCGCACCTGGAGATGATCGGCCATCCATTGTTTGCGCGCAGCGAGCCGCGCCGTGCGGGCCATGAGTTGGGTACCGATCGCCTCACCTGCCGCGAGCCGCGTCAACACCTCGGGTTCGCGGCCGCTGGCGACGACGGTATTCGCCCCGCTGCCCGCCGCCCGTTTGGCGGCGAGAATTTTCGTGAGCATGCCGCCGCGCCCGATCGCCGAACCCGCACCGCCCGCCATTGCCTCCAGTTCGGGAGCGCCCGCATTGGCCTCGCGCACGAGCTCGGCCGACGGATCCTTGCGTGGATCGGCCGTGAACAATCCGAGTTGATCGGTGAGGATGATGAGCGCATCGCCCTCGATCAGATTCGCCACGAGCGCGCCGAGCGTGTCGTTGTCGCCGAACTTGATTTCGTCGGTCACGACCGTGTCGTTCTCGTTGATGATCGGCACGACGCCCAGACGCAGCAGCGTGAGCAGCGTCGAGCGCGCGTTGAGGTAGCGCTCGCGGTCTGCCAAGTCGGCATGCGTCAGAAGAATCTGGGCCGTGCGGATGCCGTACTCGGCGAAACGGCTTTCGTAGACCTGCGCGAGACCCATTTGTCCCACGGCCGCGGCAGCCTGCAATTCATCGATTTCGCGCGGACGTTTCGTCCAGCCAAGACGCTGCATGCCTTCGGCGATAGCGCCCGAACTGACGAGTACGACCTCTTTGCCGCGCTCGCGCAGTTGCGCGATCTGCGCCGCCCAGCGGCCGATCGCCGCTTGATCGAGGCCGCGCCCCTCGTTCGTCACGAGGCTGGATCCCACCTTGACAACCAAGCGCTTCGAATCCGCGATGACAGAGCGCATCGTGCGAAAGTCTCCATGAATGATCGATCGGCCTGCCGGCAAGCGTGCGCCGGCGGTGGGCGTCGGCCGTTGCCGGCGCCCGCGTGCAAGCGGTCAAGCCTGCGGCGGCGTATCGCCGGCGGGCGGGGTGTCCCGGAAGCGAACATCGGCCGCGAGATCCTCCGCACACTCCGCGCGATGCGCGTCGGAATGCGCTGACAGGTAATCGTAGACCGCGTAGCACAGATTCTCGCAACCAAGCCCGGTCAGCGCGGAAATCTGAAACACGGGCCCCGTCCACTCGAACCGCGCGAGGAAGTCGGCCACGCGCGCCTCACGCTCGTCCTCTGCGATCATGTCGAGCTTGTTGAGCACGAGCCAGCGCGGTTTCTGAAACAACGCTTCATCGTACTTGCGCAGTTCGGCGACGATCGCCTTCGCTTCCGCGACAGGATCGACGTTCTCATCGAACGGGGCGAGATCGACGAGATGCAGCAGCAAGCCGGTGCGCTGCAAGTGACGCAAAAACTGGTGCCCGAGCCCGGCGCCCTCGGCCGCGCCCTCGATCAGCCCGGGGATATCGGCGATGACGAAACTCTTGCTCGGCCCGACGCGCACGACGCCGAGATTCGGCGCGAGCGTGGTGAAGGGGTAGTCGGCAATTTTCGGCTTGGCGTTCGACACCGACGAGATGAATGTCGATTTGCCCGCATTCGGCATCCCGAGCAAGCCGACGTCGGCCAGCACCTTCAATTCCAGGCGCAGCATGCGGCGTTCGCCGGGCTTGCCTTCGGTCTTTTGGCGCGGCGCGCGGTTCGTACTCGACTTGAAGTGCAGATTGCCGAGACCGCCGGAGCCACCCTGGGCGATGAGCACGGTTTGCTCGTGCTCGGTCAGATCGGCGATCACCTCGCCGGTGTCCATATCGTTGATGACCGTACCAACGGGCATGCGCAAGTGGATATCGTCGCCGCCCTTGCCGTAGCAATCGGAGCCGCGGCCGTTTTCGCCGTTGCGCGCCTGGTGCTTCTTCGCGTACCGGTAATCGATCAGGGTGTTGATGTTGCGGTCGGCCACCGCGTAAACGCTGCCGCCTCGACCGCCGTCACCGCCGTCCGGGCCGCCGAACGGAACGAACTTTTCGCGGCGCATCGACGCGCTGCCGTCGCCGCCGTCGCCGGCGATCACCTCGATCCGCGCTTCGTCAATGAACTTCATTTATCGCTCCGTCCCGTGTTTTCCCGCTATTTTGCCGCGTACCGCGCAACGACACTATCCGGCGCCCATCATCGGCGCACAGAAGAAAAAAGGCCCCGCCAACTACGCGGGGCCTTCTTGCAGTGTCGCTCCCGTGTCTGATCGATCTCAGACCGCAGCCGGGAGGACCACAACCGTATGCTTCTTAGCGGCGCCTTTCGTCGTGAACTTGACGTGGCCGTCGACCAACGCGAACAGCGTGTGGTCCTTGCCCATGCCGACGTTCTCGCCTGCGTGCATGCGCGTGCCGCGTTGACGCACGATGATGCCGCCCGCGTTGATCGCTTGGCCGCCGTACACCTTGACGCCGAGGCGCTTCGACTCGGAGTCGCGGCCGTTGCGGGAAGACCCGCCTGCTTTTTTGTGTGCCATCTGATTGCTCCTTAACCGGTGCGCTTACG
>NZ_JBQCDN010000227.1:0-7701 GCF_051961175.1 Trinickia sp.
AGATGACGTTCATCAACGACATGGCCGCGAGCACGCGGCCGTACTCGGTCACGCCGAGCACACGCCCATAGAACGGGATGACCACCAGGAGGTACAAGTACCTCATGATGTAGCCGACGTACACGAACACGAGTACGCGGGTGTTCTCTTTCTTGTCCATAACAATATTTCATAGGCCGCCGCCAGGTAAGTGACGGGAACGTCAGGCTTGCTGCCTACTGCGTTCAGTGAGCGGCGCTGCCTCGACGTGCGAGCGGATTGGAAATGAAGCGCACCACGTAGTTCGAAAGCGGTGCGTAGGGGACGAGGCACAGGCACGACAAGCCGATCGTGCCGATTTTTTTCGATACACCCCAAAACGGGTTCGCGACGATCGAATGCAAGTAGTTGCGCGATTCGAACGCGAACCAGCGCCAGCGGTCGATCAGCGGTGCGCCGTAGACTTCCGTGCAAAAAATAGCCTTCTCGTTCGAGAAGTCGTAAAACGACTGGGGCAAATCGATATGAAGCCGATTGCGTGCCACGTAGCGCAACGCGCCCCAACGCGCCGCATACGCTTTCGGTGCCTTGTTATTTTTTTCCGAATTCGCGAACGACACGTCCTTCGATGCGGACTTATGCACGCGGTAAGCGCCTAGCGACTGAGCGATCGAGGCGACTTGACCGACGAGCGCCACGCCATAAATCGCAAAAAAATCGGCACCGTAGCGGCCTTCCGACGTCTCGGGAATAGGAAAAAAACGGCGCAGCGCGCTGGCCTTGTAAGCATTACCTGATGCGGGCGGAGACGGATACAGCCAGCCCTCGCGCAACAGCGTGCCGCAATCGGCCGGCGGGTCCGAATGCGGGACCGTCACGCCCGTCAGGCTGCCGTCGCGGGAAATAACATCGAGCCGGAACTGCACCTTCGCGTAATTGCCGGAATCGAAGCGCCGCACGACTTCCGTGACGGCGGTCGGATACAACAGATCGTCGGCGTCGAGCAGAATGACGTACTCCGTATCGACCTCGTCCAACGCCCGGTTGTACGCCGACACTTGCCCGCCGTTTTCTTTGAGCACGGAGCGGATACGCGAGCCGTAGCTCAGAATAATTTCGCGCGACCGGTCGGTCGAACCATCGTCGACAACGAGCACGGACGTGTGCGGATAGTCCTGCGCCAACGCGGAATCGATGGCCTCGGCCAGAAACCGCTCGTAGTTATAGTTGCAGATCGCGATCGTGACGGACTTCATCGGCACGGTACTCCTCTTGGCAAGCACATACTGAAGGATTCATTCGTCGGCAGTCTCCGTGTCGCCACGCGCCCTATCCTTCCCAAGCGGATAATTCGCTAGCCCTGTTCTATTGCATTGCAGAATAATCGACACCGACAGGTGCGGAACGAAGCGGTCTGAAAAACCCGAACTCTTGACCGATTACGTTGCCCGCCCCGGTGCACGTTCACGAGCAACCGACGCGCCGCATCCGCTCGAACCCTTCAGTCGATTCCCGCAACAGGCGGCCCCAGTATTCCTCATGACTATCCGGCCTGAAGCGCATCCGTCCGGCGCCCGGCGTGAACGTCAACTCGCCAAAAAATACCCGGCTTTCCATCGAATAGAGATCCACTCGCACGTAAGCGAAATCCTCGGCAAGGCGTCTCGCAATGCGCTCGATCTCGGGCCAGTTCTCGGGCCGCGCGATGGGAACATCGCTCGGCCGGTAGTGCCCGTAGGTGACGTTCATCCGGCGCCAGTGCTCGTCATAGAGATCGCCGCGCGCATCGCCAAAGCGGTCCGAGATGACCATCGTCTGGATGCACGGCCCTTGCGGGCGTCCACCGAATACGTGAATTTTGAGGTCCGACGGAATCTTGCCGGAACTGTCGGCCAGGAGTTGTTCGAAATAGACCTTGGGCTTGATGACGTGGTAGTGCCGCTCTCGCTTGAGATGGTAGTAATCGATCGACAGCCATTTCGCGGCGAGTGCGTTCAGTTCCTCGAATGACGTCGTTGACTTGTCGTGCACCACCTTGACGAACGCACACCCGTGATTGGCCTTCATGACAAACGACCGGGGCAATGCATCGAAGACGTCACGCGTCAGCGCCTCGGGCACCGCAATCAGCGGAATCAAATGCGCTTCGCCGATCTTCTCCCGCACGTACTCGCGCACCGCGAGTTTGTCGGTCAACGCTGCCCAGCGCATGTCCGGCTGCAAGCACCGGAGCAAGATCGATTCGCTGTATCCCCTCGGATGCCGCAGGTTCGGCCAGCGCCCGATTTCGCGGCGGAATTGAATCCGCGCCATTGCATAATCGGGCAGGAGCCGCTTGACGATCCGCCAGCTGATTTGGGCCACACGACGATGGGGCGCCTCGCGTTTGTGGGTCGAGGCCGCTTGCTCCGTGTAGGAAGCCGCGCCCACTTCCGCCGCGGCATCCGCCGCCTGAACGTCGTCAGCCTCCACGCTCATTCGTGCTTCCCCCCTTCGTCACGGCGATCCTCCCTGATCGTCTTGGCGCCCTCGCTCTGATCCCTTGCCGACGGCTCAGCGCCCTTTCTGCATGCGCTCGAACCCCTCGGTCGACTCCTTCAACATGTTGCCCCACCGGTAGTCGTGGCTCTCCGGCGTAAATCGCAACACACCGGCTCCGGGGGTGAATGTCAATTCGCCAAAATAAACGTCCTTGCCCAGCGAATACAAATCGACCCGCACATAGGCGAAGTCTTCTGCGAGCAGCAAGCCCAGCCGTTCGATTTCCTTCCAGTTATCGGGGCGTGGAATGGGCGCTTCGCTGCGCGGGTAGGCGCCGAATGCGACGTCGATCCGCTGCCAGTTCTCGTCATAAAGATCGCCGCGCACGTCGCCGAAGCGATCCGCGATGACCATCGTATGAATGCACGGACCCTCGGGGCGGCCCCCGAAAATATGAAGCTTGAGATCCGACGGAATCATGCCGGTGCGGT
Organism: Trinickia sp.; assembly: GCF_051961175.1. Taxonomy (GTDB): domain Bacteria; phylum Pseudomonadota; class Gammaproteobacteria; order Burkholderiales; family Burkholderiaceae; genus Trinickia. The sequence continues at coordinate 2,952 of NZ_JBQCDN010000227.1, forward strand.
CCGCCAGCAACTGTTCGAAGTAGATCCTGGGTTTGATCACGCTGTAGTGCCGCTCGCGCGACACGCGATAGAAATCGACCGCAAGCCATTGATTCGCGAGTTCGCTCAGTTCCTCGAAGGACGTGGTCGACTTGTCGCGCACGACTTTCACGAACGCGCATCCATGATTGGCCTTCATGACGAACGCAGCAGGCAACGCGTCGAACACCTCTCGCGTAAACACGTCGGGCGCCGCAAGCAGTGGAATCAAATGCTTTTCGCCGATTTTTTTGCGCACGTAGTCGCGCACAGCCAGCTTGTCGGTCAGGGCGGCCCATCGCATGTCGGGATTCAAACAGCGCAGCAGCACCGCCTCGTTGAACGTCGAGGGCTCGCGCAAATTCGGCCAGCGTCCGATCATCCGCCGGTGCTGAACCAGCATGAACGCATAGTCGGGAAAGAGCTGCTTCGTGCCCTGCCAGGCGATCCGCATCGCACCGCGCAGTTTCGAACCCTTGCGCTCGACCGGGGCCGCCGACATCACGCCCGCGCCAGCGCCCCCTCCCTGTCCCGACGACGCCAGCAGGCTCCCGGCGTGCCGTGCGTTCGCCGCCTCGTTAGCCGCGGCACGCTGACGCTGTCCTTGTTCCATCTTGTTCACCTCGGTCCCCTTCAATGTGCATGATCGCCGGTGCCATGACGCTTCGTCATGAACGCGGCGATACGATCAAATAGGCGAGCTGCATCGGCGCCTGTCCGTTTCCTCCATTCACCGCATCGGCCACGCGGAAATCGATCGAGAGCCCATCTCCGGCCGAGCGCGCCGAGATCGCATCCGCGTCGGCGGCTTCGCCCGTCAAGGCATCGACCATCTTCACGCCTAATCCGCCCGACTGCGCACCGGGCCACCCGCCAATGGCGACGTGCCTCGGTCCCGGGCTGGCGCGCACCTGTATCACAAGCTCGGCTCCCGACTGCAGCGCAAGCCCGGTTGCGCCTTGGCCAAAGGTGACATGTCCGCCAAAAGGCGTCAGCGCCTCCCCGGCCGCTTGCGTCAGCACCACGAGCGATCGGCCCGACGCGTTGTACGTGCGCGGATTGCCGCGATGCGTCAAGCGGTACGGCTCGAAGCCGTCCCAGTGGTACACCATCGATACATACTGGTTGGGATCGTCCCATTCACGATCGAGCGCCCAGACCGCGAATTTAAAAAAATACATCGGCAAATAGTGCGGATCGTTCATATACCGATCGCCGATTTCCGTCTGCCAAATGCCGCGTACCACGCCGCTCGCCACGTAGCGCTCGTAGAGCGGCGTCAATGCATCTACCCCGAGATAGTGCGTATCGAGGTAGTCGACCCAATCGAGCATGCGCGTGCCCGCGGCCGGGCTCCGGTATTCGAGCCAACGCATATACGTTTCGAGCCCGCCCTGATCGGGCCAGCCGCCATAGACGACATAGCCGCCGTACTTGCGCACGATGCGCGCCGCCGGCACGTGTACCAGCTCCACGTAGTCCTGCATCGCGCGATCGTACGGCGCCGCTTTCGCCTGCTGCGCGCCGGCGCCCCGGCCGTGCCAGAACGTCGCTTGCGCGGCACCGCCCGACAAGCGGCCCGCCGCTTCGTTCCATATCTGAAAATAGCGCACGTTGTACGGCGGCGCGATGTAGGTCCGCACAACCTGTTCGACATAGCGGGCCCACACGCTGTCGTCCTTCGGTGCCGAGCGGCTGTCGCCGGGCACACTGGCGTTCCACTTCGGCGTATAGCCGAGCAGCAGCAGCGAGTGAATCCCATTGCGATTGTTCTGCAAGATCAAGGGCGGCAGTTCGTGATCGAATGCCGCGCCGGTCTTGTCGACTTCTACGGCATCGTCCGGCGAATTGCGCTGCCCCGGCCCCACCGAATCCCGGCCCCAGCTGATACCCATCGCCTTCCACATCGCGATGTCGGCCGATGTGACGGGCCAGCCGTTCGCCCCAATCAATTGTGTCATCCGGCGCTCGCCCGAGGATTCCGCGCTTGCACGGCGCACACCCCGCGCGGCCGAGGCCCCGACGCTCGACATCGCGCCGACAGCGCCCATCGCGGCCAGCAGCACACGGCGGCGATATGAGAAATCGAACGGCTTCGTCATCCGACGCGCCCCGGTTGGCTCGCCCACGCGCTAGGCGGGCGACTGAACTGCCATCGCCGGTCCGGCTTCATAGGTTTCCCCCCTGAGGATCTTCATCAATTCGTTCGCCGACCGATCCCAGCCATGCGCCCCGGCATGCCGCAAGCCGGCCGCCCGATAGCGCGCGCGCAGCGCATCGTCGCTCAGCATCCGCTCGATTTTTTGCGCGATGTCTTCGACCGATTCGGCGTCGCAGTACATCGCCGCATCGCCGCAGGCTTCGGCCAAAGCCGCATGCCTCGATACGATCACGGGACATCCGCAGTACATCGCTTCGAGCGGCGGCAATCCGAATCCTTCGTACAACGAAGGAAACGCGAGACAAGCCGCCTGCTCGTATAGCGCCTTGAGTTCGCCGTCCGATACGTAGCCCGCGCGCATGATCTGCGCGTTCGGGGCCACGCCCCCGCCGGCCGCGCCATCAGCCACGCCGGAACGTGCGAATACCCGCGTATTGGCACCGCCTACGATGACGAACTTCACGTCGGTCAAATGTCCCAGCCGCTCAAGCGCGGCTAGCACGCGTGCAAGGTTCTTGCGGGGATCGAGACTGCCGACGATCACGCAATACTTCACGCCCGTCAGCCCCAGGCGCTGGACCACGGCCGGCTCCGATGCAATGCGGCCGAAATGATCGGCACCCGGGCGCACGACGCGCACTCGGGCCTCGTCCACACCCAGCAGCGCGCAAATACGCGCCTTCGAAAACGCGGACACCGTCAGCAAAAACGACGCATTGCGCACGAGCATCGCGAACTTGATGCGATACCACGTGCGAAACAACCACGAAAACGTATGAGGCGTGTCGTAGACGGCCATGTCGTGAACCATCACGACATGGCGCCGTTTGAAGACGGGACCGCTGTTGCACAGGCTGAGCAGCAGTTCGCCGCGCGTAGCGAGCGGCAAAGCGATCTGTTCCCACAAATCACCTTTGAGCCAAGGCACGGGGCGCAGCCGATCGATCGGCGAGGCCGACTCGATCGCGTTATGCGGCACGGCGACTTCAATCTCGTTCGCCGCCTGAGTGGCCCGCACGGCGCGCATGAGTTCGTAAGCCACGCGCTGAACACCGGTCAAGCGCTGCGCGGTGAACTTTCCGTTAACCACCAGATGCATAGTTCTCCTGAATAGATCGACGGCCTCGGCCTGGCCCCTCGCAGCGATTGATTACGCCGTCGCGTCGAACATCGGCTCCGTATCGTCACCCGAACCGTAGTAGCCGTAATAGCGATGGCTGCGAGTAGGCGGAATGGCGTTGAACACCGCACCGGCCACGCGTGCTTCCGAGCGCTCGAGTTTCCTCACCGTCTCCGCGATTTCCTCTTCGCTTTGCATGCCGGAACGCAGAACCAGCACCGTCGCGCCGGCGTCGCCCGCAATGATCGCCGCGTCCGTGACGACGAGGAACGGAGGCGTATCGACGATGACGAGATCGTATTCGTGCGAGAACTGCTGCAAGAGTTCGCGGAAGTTGTGCCGCATCAGCAACGCCGCGGGATTCGTAATGCGGCTTCCGCACGACATCAGCGTGAGCCCTTCCACGCTCGTCCGGCGCAGCGCATCATGCGGCCGCATCGCGCCCTTGAGCACTTCCGACAGGCCGCCCCGATTGGGCTGGCCGAAGTAGTACGCGAGATGGCCGTTACGCATGTCGGCGTCGATCAACAACACACGTGCGCCCACCTCCGCATGCAGCACCGCCATGTTCGCCGCGACGAAGCTCTTACCGGCCGAGGGCGTCGGCCCCGCCATCATGACGATGTTGTTCGGCGCGTGGGCCAAATCGAGCGACAGCGACGTACGGACACTGCGCAGCGCCTCGATCGTCGGATCGTCGGGATAGCGATCGGCGAGCACCTTCGACACACCGGCTCCCGGCGCGGCGACCCGAGCGTCGGTCGGCTCCGGGATCGTGAAGTTGAAGTACGGGCCCGCGACCGGGTTCGACGACCCGAGGACCTGCGCGAGCTTGTCGGCGAAACCGGCGTACCAGACCCAGCGGTCGATCGCGCGGTGAACTTCGTCCTCGCCGCTGCACAGCTCGGCGAACTCCCGGACGCGTGACTCCATCATCTCTGCGATCCGATAGAGCACCTGGCCTCGGTTGTACGCGGTGGCGCCCGCCCACTTCGACTGTGCGCCGCGCGCGGCGACGACCGCGTCGCGCACGTCCTTGCGCGACGCGCGCGCGACGTTCTGCCCCTGCGCCTCGTACGTGCGCCCGGACTCGCTGCGCGGGAATGCGCCGCCGATGAACAGCTTGTACGTCTTCTTGACCGGCAGCCGCGTCATGAGAAGTCCAGGTACGGCTCCATGCCGTGCAGGCCCCCCTCGCGGCCGAAGCCCGACTCCTTGTAACCGCCGAACGGGCTCGTCGGGTCGAAGCGGTTGAACGTGTTCGCCCACACGACACCGGCGCGGAGCCGCTCCGCCATCCAGAGGATGCGCGAGCCCTTCTCCGTCCAGACACCGGCGCTCAAACCGTACGGCGTGTTGTTCGCCTTCTCGACCGCCTCGTCCGGCGTGCGGAACGTGAGCACCGAGAGGACCGGGCCGAAGATCTCCTCCTGCGCGATGCGATAGCTCTG
>NZ_JBQCDN010000228.1:0-30555 GCF_051961175.1 Trinickia sp.
GCCTTGAGATCGATACGGTCGCGCCGGCCGTGAAACGCGAGTTCGACACCTTCATGCACGAGTCCTTCCGCATCCATGCGCGCGCCCACCCCGGCTTCGCGCATCAGATCGGCAGTACCCTGTTCGAGCACGCCGGCTCGGATTCGGCCTAGCACGTACTCGCCCGTTTGCCGTTCGAGTACGACGTTGTCGATCCCCGCTCGTTGCAGCAGTTGGCTGAGCAGTAGGCCGGACGGTCCGGCGCCGATGATCGCGACTCGGGTTTTCATGGCAGTGTCTCCTATGAGGATAGGTCATCGTTTGCTTGTATTTTTCGACGTTCAGACCGAGCAGGGAAGGCACATTTTTGCAATAGAATTGGACTTTTCAAAGATCGCCAGACTGGGCTGGATTGGGCCATTCGACACCGGTGCCAGGATCGAAGGGATAGCGAGGCCCGTCTATGGACCGAAGAGACCGCAGGAACCATATGGACTTGGACTATTCGCCGCTCAAGGACATCCCCGTCTTCAAGCTATATGGAGAGGGGCATGAGTGGCACACGCCCGATCTTCTGCACTGCGAATCGATTCCCGCGCGCAGCAGCTTGCACGACTGGGAGATCCGCGAGCATCGGCACGCGGATCTCGCTCAGATTCTGTACGTCCAAAAGGGATTGGCAATCATCAATATCGAAGGCGAGCACGCCGAGATTGCGAAGCCGTCGATTCAGGTGGTGCCGCCTCTATGCGTGCATGGCTTCCGGTTTAGCCATGACGTCGACGGTTTCGTGTTGACGCTCGCGGCGCCGCTCGTCGGATGGCTTCAGGAGCAGGTCGACGCGCAAAGGCCTGTCCTTCAATATCCGGCCTGTCATCCAGTAGGAAAAGACCGCGCTTATCTCGACACGCTATGTCGGACGCTCGATCGGGAATACGCCACCCCGGCGCCGTCGCGCGATCTGCTGCTGCGCTCGCTGGTCAGCGCGCTCGTCGTTTGGGTCGCAAGGCAGGAGGCGCGGCAGGCGAACGCAGGTGAACGGCGCGACCGCGGGCAGTCGCATCTGCAAGCTTTCTCCAAGCTCGTTGAGAAGTCCTATCGTGAGCATCTCGCCATTGCCGCCTATGCGTCGAAACTCGGTATCACGGCCGTGCATTTGAACGCGGTGTGCCAGCGGCTCGTCGGGCAAAATGCGCTGTCGATCGTGCATCAGCGCTTGCTGTTAGAGGCAAAGCGCAACCTCATCTATACGACGCTCAACGTCAGTCAAATTGCCGATCTGCTTGGTTTTTCGGAACCCGCTTACTTCACGCGCTTCTTCAAACGGCTGACCGGCGGCACGCCGAATGCCTTTCGCAAAAGGCGCTAAGCGGGGCGCCGCCGCCCAGCGCGGCGTCTCTCGTCGCCCCTCGTTGCTCCCTCGTTGCCCCTCGTTGTCGACCGCTGCCGCGCCACACCCGGCAGCCTGCGCGCGTCATCGCCCGGCGTGCTCTGTTGCCGTCCTCTCCCTGCCCATCTGTATTCCGCGTTTTCCCTAGGAAACACGGGCTTGCAATCGCCCGCGTAAACGTTATGCTTTATAACAAATATCGAAAATAACTATATCGGACGCGACAACAATCGGAGACATCGAACATGAATGACGCTTTGCAGCACGACACGGCCTACGAGCGTAAGACACTGATTTTGCTTGGGCTCGGCTTTGGCCTCGTGGGCCTCGATCGCTGGATCGTCGCGCCGCTTTTTCCTCACATGATGCGCGATCTCGGGCTCGATTTTCAGCAACTCGGCAGTCTCATAGGCATTCTGAGCGTGGCCTGGGGCATTTGGGCGATCGCGATGGGGCCGGTCTCGGATCGTATCGGCCGCAAGAAGATTCTCGTCGTCACGATGGTGGCTTTCTCGCTGCTTTCAAGCTTGTCCGGGCTCGCCGCCAGCTTCGGAGGCCTGATGTTGATCCGCGCCATCATGGGAGTGGCCGAAGGGGCGTTCACGCCGGCCAGTGTCGCGGCCACGGGCGAGGCTTCGCTGCCTTCGCGGCGTGGCTTCAATCAAGGGCTGCAGCTCAGCATGTTCTCGCTGCTGGGCCTCGGCTTCGCGCCGATCATCGCGACGCAACTGCTGCGCATCGTGCCGTCATGGCATTGGGTCTTCATGATTTCCGCGGTGCCGGGCCTGATCGTCGCGGCATTGATCGCGACCCTGCTGCGCGAACATCCGAAAAACGCGCTGCCGCATCCCGATTTCGCACACGCGAAGGCGAAGTGGACGAAGTTGTTCCGTAGCCGCAACGTCCTGCTCGCCACGCTTGCGATCCTTTGCGCGATGGCAGGCATCTTCGTCGTCAGCGCCATGGTCCCGACGTATCTCGTCGAAGTGCTGCATCTGGATACGCAAAGCATGGGCTTCGTCGTTTCGGCGATCGGTTTCGGCGGCTTTGTCGGCTCGTTCGGCGTGGCAGGCGTGTCCGATTTCATCGGGCGACGCCCGGCGGCGGTCATCGCCTTCGTCTGTGCGGCCATCCTGCTCTATGTGTTTTCCCGCACGGGCGCCAATCCGCAGAGGCTGTTCGCGCTGTTGTTCGGCATCTCCGTGTTCGCCTTGGGCTTGCTCGGCCTCCTGGCCGGGCCGATCGCCACGGAAGCGGCGCCGCTCGGACTGATCGCGTCGTCGGTCGGATTCGTGTCCGGCACCGGAGAGATCTTCGGCGGCGGGCTCGCGCCTGTCATCGCCGGCTACATCGCGCAGCACTTCGGCTTACCGGCCACGCTCGACTTCGCGCTGGCCGGGTTGGCGGGCGGTGCCGTCGTGGCGCTGTTCCTCGTCGAGACGGCGCCGCGCAAGCGTGCGGCCGCCGCCGGTGAAGCGTTCGCCACTTCGCGCGACATCGCTTGAGCGAAAGCGATTCATTGATTCATGAAAAGCCGCGGCGACGATCGCGGGAGACATCCAGATCAGGCAAGGAGAAAATTTCGATGAAGCGCAAAGCAGTGTTCGCGGCGGCCGGCATGGCGTTCGCCTCTCATGCGTTCGCCCAGAGCAACGTGACCCTGAGCGGGTTGATCGATGGCGGCGTGTCCTATATCAGCAATCAAGGCGGCAAAAGCGTTGTGAAGTTCGATGATGGCATCGAGGTGCCGAATCTGCTCAAGATCGACGGCAGGGAGGATCTGGGCGGCGGGCTCACGGCGGTGTTCGATTTGACGAACCAATTCCAACTCGGTTCGGGTTCGTTCATGCCGGGACAGAGTTTGTTCGGGCGCAATGCCTATGTCGGGCTCGACGATAAGCATTGGGGCCGCCTGACGCTCGGCAATCAATACGACTTCATGATCGACTCGTTGTTCTTCGGCTTCGACGATGCCGCGTTCTATGCCCAGGGTGTCTATGATTTTCGCAATGGGCCGTTCGCCGGTCTGGCGTTGCCGAACAATCCGACCGGCTCGTTCGACTGGGATCGGATGGCCGGTGAGCGCGTGCAAAACTCCGTCAAGTATTTGAGCCCGACGTTCGGCGGCTTTTCCGCCGGGGTGATGTACGGCTTCGGCAATGTGGCCGGTTCGATCGGCGCGGGCAACGCTCAAAGCTTCGGGCTCAACTACGTCAACGGGCCGTTCGGCGCCAATGCGGCTTATACGTTGGTCAAGACCAATGTTGCCGGCGTGCAGGACAGCGTGCGCAATTGGGGTGTCGGCGCGCATTACCACATCGGCCGAGTCGTCACGACGGCATTGTTCACGACCGTGCGCAATGAACTCAATGGCGCAGGGGTTTGGCAAGCCGAATTCGGCGCCGCCTACTCGTTCGACAGCCCGTGGCTCGTGAGCGGCGTCTATTCGTATATGAAAGGCAACCAGGTTGTGAACAACAACCATGCGCATCAACTGACAGCGGAAGTGCAATACAACTTCTCGAAGCGCACGAACGTCTATGTCGCGGCTGTCTATCAGCGGGCCAATGCGGGCGCCAATGCGCAGATCAACGATGTCATGGTCGCGTCCAGCAGCCCTTCGCAGTTCATCGGGCGTATCGGCTTGCAGACGCGGTTCTGATCTTCGAGCTTCTGATCCGGGCGTTGACGCTCATTGCGCTCATTCGCTTCCGACGGCGCGGCGCCCTATTCGCCGCGCTGTGTGGTTCACTCCACAAAAATCTTGCGCAGCAGCGCCTTCAGTTGTTCTCGCTCGGCGTCGCTCAGATGCGCGAGGGCCCCTGCATCGGCGGTGGCCGCAGCCTTCAGCGCGCGGCCATAGAGCCGCACACCCTGCGTGGTCAGCTCGACATGCTGCACGCGCTTATCCTCGGTGCTGCGCTGGCGCGCCAACAAGCCGCGGGTTTCCAGACGGTCGAGCAAGGTCGCGAGATTCGGCGGCGCCACGGCGAGCGCTTCCGCCAGCGCGCGCTGATTGATGCCGGGGTTCTCCCTGACGACCGACAACACCGAAAACTCGGCTTGCCGCAAGTCGTGCTTTTCCATCTCCTGGTCGAACAACGCCTGGATGACGAGATAGGCGCGCCGGATGTTGTAGCCCACGAGATCGAGCAACGCGGATTGGTCCGCCTGCTCGCTCGCATCGTCGCCGGAAGAGGGCAGCATCAAAGACATAAGCGTGGGGGGAAAGGTGATCGGAGAATGAATGAAGCGTGCGTGAAAAAGCGTGTCGATCATAACATGCATGTCGCATGCGAATTGCGTCCCAGCGACGCTCAAACAGTGTTCAAAACTCCCATCCCAGATCGTTTGCTTCGGCATCTAGTTATGTGATATAACTATTTCCGTCGCTAACGAACAACTGCTGGGTGGTAGATATGACGCAACCCTCGTACGAATTCCTGAAAGTCGAGCATACCGGCTCTCTGGCCTTCGTTTGCTTGAACCGGCCCTCGAAACGCAATGCGATCAGCGATCCGCTCGTCGCGGAACTGCGCCGGGCCTTCGAAACGATGCCGGACACCGTTCGCGCCATCGTACTGCATGCCGAAGGCGAACACTTTTGCGCGGGGCTCGATCTGTCGGAAATGCGCGAGCGCGGCACCGTCGAAGCGATGCATCATTCGCGCATGTGGCATGCGGCATTCGAGCAGATCCAGTTCGGCCGCGCGCCCGTCGTGGCCGTACTGAAGGGGGCGACGATCGGCGGCGGCCTCGAGCTTGCCTCGGCGTGCCATGTGCGCGTGGCCGAAACGTCCGCATTCTTCGCGCTGCCCGAAGGCAGCCGCGGCCTCTTCGTCGGTGGCGGGGCATCCGTGCGCGTGCCGCGCCTCATCGGCGTCGCCCGCATGACCGACATGATGTTGACCGGGCGCGTCTACGACGCGCGCGAGGGCTACGACGCCGGCATTGCTCAATACCTTGTAGGCGACGGCGAAGGGCTCGCCAAGGCGCGCGAGTTGGCCGAGCGTATTGCACAGAATTCGCCGACGACGAACTACGCGGTCACGCAGGTGCTGCCGCGCATTGCCGATCAATCGATCCAGGATGGTTTGCTGACCGAATCGCTGATGGCATCGGTTGCGCTGAGCGATCCGCAAACTCAGGATCGTCTGGCCGCCTTTCTGGAGCACCGGGCGGCCAAGGTGTGGCCAAAGTAGGTTCATCCTTGCGCGTGCGCGTGTGAATGGCATGATGCACCGCGGCGTTGCTGATCAGAGACGTGCTCGACAAGACGGTCATCAAGAATCGCAGTCAAGAGCAGGACGGAAGGAGACAATCGATGGCAACTCACCCCTATCGGCGCGTGCAGTTCGGCGTCGGCCCACTCGAAGTGACGGAAAGTCGCGAAGGCACCTTGCGCGTGCGGTCGGCGACGGCGCTTGGTTCGTATCCCGAGCGCGTCATCGATCGGCTGTTCGAGCATGCGGCCGTGGCGCCCGAGCGCACTTTCATTGCGCGCCGCGGCGCCGATGGACAATGGCGGCACTTGACTTACGGTCAGGCCGCCGCCGCCGCGCGCAGTATCGGCGAGGCGTTGCTCGCGCGCGGGCTCGATGCCGAGCGTCCGGTGGCGATCCTGTCGGGCAACTCGATCGAGCATGCGCTCGTCGCACTCGGATGCCTGTGCGCCGGCGTGCCCTATGCGCCGATTTCACCGGCCTATTCGTTGCTCGACAAGCGTTTTGGCAAGCTGCGCCATATCGTTTCGCTGATCACCCCCGGGCTTGTTTTCGCCGATGACGGCGCGCGCTTCAGCGCCGCGATAGCCGAGGCGGTGCCCGCTGACGTCGAGGTCATGGTGGCGGAAGCGGCGCCCACCGGGCGTCCATGCACGACGCTCGCCGCCCTGTTGGAGACGCGTCCCACGGACGCGATCGATCGCGCGCGAGCGGCCACGAACGGCGACACGATCGTCAAGTTCCTCTTCACGTCCGGCTCGACGAAGATGCCGAAGGGCGTCGTCAATACAAACCGGATGTGGTCGAGCAACCTCGTCATGGAGACGGCGGTGTGGCCGTTCCTCGCCGAAGCGCCGCCTGTTTTTCTCGATTGGCTGCCCTGGCACCATACGTTCGGCGGGAATCAGAACTTCGGGCTTACGCTGTTTCATGGCGGCACGCTTTACATCGACGACGGCAAGCCCACGGCCGACGGTATGGCGACGACGCTCGCCAACTTGCGCGAGATCTCGCCGACGGTCTATTTCAACGTGCCGAAGGGGTGGGAGGAAATCGCGCGCGCGCTCGAAGCCGACGCGGCATTGCGGGAGCGCTTCTACGCGAGGCTGCGCATGCAGTTCTACGCGGGGGCGGCGTTGGAGCAGCCCGTGTGGGACCGGCTGCATGCGAGTGCCGTCGCGCACTGCGGCGAGCGGATCGTGATGAACACGGGGCTCGGCATGACGGAGACGGCGCCCTCCGCGCTGATGATCGCCGAGACCGAGGTCAGCGCCGGCCAGATCGGCGTTCCGCTGCCCGGCATCGAACTGAAGCTCGTCCCGATCGGCGAAGGTGCGAGCCGCAAGCTCGAGGTGCGGTATCGCGGGCCAAACGTCACGCCGGGATACTGGCGCGCGCCCGAGCAGACGCGGGATGCATTCGACGACGAAGGATTTTTTTGCTCGGGCGATGCGGTGCGCTGGCTCGATCCGTCGAACCTCGACCGCGGCTTCGTCTTCGACGGCCGCGTAGCCGAGGACTTCAAGCTCAACACCGGCACGTGGGTCAGCGTGGGCCCGTTGCGGCAACGCGTGATCGAAGCCGGAAGCCCGTATGTTGCCGATGTCGTCGTCACCGGGCATGATCGCGAGGAGGTAGGCGTATTAATCGTCCCGAGCTTGCAGGCTTGTCGTGCGCTTGCGCAAGCACCGCATGCGGAAGCGGCGCAGGTGCTTGCCGATGCGCGTGTCGTCGAGGCATTTCAGCAGATGCTCGACACGCTCTATGCCGCGGGCACGGGCAGTGCGAACCGTGTGGCCCGCGCGGCATTGCTCGATCCGCCGCCGTCGCTTGCCACGGGCGAGGTGACCGATAAAGGCTCGATCAATCAGCGCGCGGTCCTGACGCAGCGTGCGGCTGTCGTCGACGCGCTCCATCGGGGCGACGAAGCGATGCGCATCTGGGTGCCGCGCAGATAGGGATGCGTGAATAAGGGTGATCCATCCAATCGTTATTCTATTTAGGATAGCTAATCATTAAGGAAAGCAGCGTATGGACATCGACAATTTGATCGCGATCGATACGCACGTGCATGCGGAAGTGTCGTGCTGTCAACCGCCTGACTTATTCGGCAAGGAATTCGACGACGCCGCCGACAAGTATTTCGGCACCGTCCTGCGTCAAGGGCGGCGCCCGACGATTCCCGAGACGATCGAGTATTACCGTGAGCGCAAGATCGGCTTCGTCATGTTCACCGTGGATGCGGAAAGCCAGATGGGGCGGCGCCGGATCCCAAACGAGGAGATCGCCGAGTTCGCCGCGAACAACCGCGACATCATGATCGCGTTCGCAAGCATCGATCATCATAAAGGAAAGATGGGGGTGCGCGAAGCGAGGCGTCTGATTGAAGAGTGTGGCGTGCGCGGCTTCAAGTTTCATCCGACCGTGCAGGGTTTCTACGCCAACGATCGCATGGCTTATCCCCTGTACGAGGTGATCGCGGAGTACGGGCTACCCGCTGTGTTTCATAGCGGACATTCGGGCATCGGTAGCGGGATGCCGGGCGGTGGCGGGTTGCGTTTGAAGTATTCGGAGCCGATTTATGTCGACGATGTGGCGGCCGATTTTCCCGATATGAAGGTCGTGATCGCGCATCCGTCGTGGCCGTGGCAGGACGAGGCGCTGTCCATCTGCCTGCACAAGCCGAACGTCTATATCGACTTGTCGGGGTGGTCGCCGAAGTATTTTCCGCCGCAGCTCGTCCAGTATGCCAACTCGTTATTGAAGGAGCGCATGCTGTTCGCGTCGGATTTTCCGCTGATTCGCCCCGACCGCTGGTTGGAGGATTTTCAAAAGGCGGGATTCAAGCCTGAGGTGCATTCGCTGCTGCTCAAGGAAAACGCCGTGCGGCTGCTTGGGCTCGGCGACGCATCGTCCGCGCCGGCGGCCTGATATGCCTGCTGAGAACAGCCGGGCCTGAAACAGGAAGGGAGACATCGATGAAAGCAAAAGATCAAGCGGCGCTCGTGACGGGCGCGGCGTCGGGGCTCGGTGCGCAAACAGCGCGCGCGCTCGTAGCGGCGGGCGCGCGTGTCACGCTGCTCGATATCAACGAATCCGCGCTTCATGCGTTGGCGGAAGAGTTGGGACACCAGGTAGCGCAGGTCGCGCGCTGCGATATCACGGACGCCGAGTCCGTCGCGTCGGCCATCGCGGCCGGCGAGCGCGCGCATGGCGTCGCGCGTATTCTCGTCAACTGTGCCGGTATCGGCGGTGCGAAACGCCTTGTCGGCCGCGACGGCAGTGCGATGCCGCAGGAAGAGTTCGCGCGCATCATCAACGTGAATCTGTTGGGAACGTTTAACGTCGTCCGGCTTGCGGCGGCAAGCATGACACGCGCCGAGCCGATGGAAGATGGCGAGCGTGGGGTTATCGTCTGCACGGCGTCGGTGGCAGCCTATGATGGGCAAATCGGGCAAGCGGCCTACGCGGCGTCGAAGGGCGGGCTGGTCTCGTTGACCTTGCCGCTGGCGCGGGATCTGGCGCAGTTCGGCGTGCGGGTGGTGACCATCGCGCCGGGGCTGTTTCTGACGCCTTTGCTCTATGCGTTGCCGGAAGAAACCCAGCAGTCGCTCGCGCAATCGATTCCGTTTCCGAAGCGGCTCGGCAAGCCCGAGGAGTTTGCCGAGCTTGCGCTGCATATTGTGGGTAATGTCGCACTCAATGGCGAAGTCATTCGTCTCGACGGCGCGTTGAGGATGGCGCCGCGTTAAAGCCGAGTTGAATTCGAGTTGAATCCGAGTTGAAGCGGAGTTAAATCGGCCGGCGGTGTCCGGCCGCCCTCCATCGTGACCGTCCAAGCCCGCCGCACGGATTGTGCATCGTTCGACGGTTTTTTTGCGGCTCAGCTCATCGTCACGATTGGCTTGATTGTCTTCCCTTCGAGCGAATCGGCGATCGCCTCGTTGATTTGATCGAAGGGGTAGAACTTCACCATGCGATCGAACGGGAACATCCCCTGTCGATGCAGGCGGATCAGTGTCGGAATGAACGTATCGGGCGTCGATTCGCCTTCGACGATCCCCATCACGCGCCGGCCGCCGCTCATGAAGTGCACCGCATCGAGGGCGATTTCCGTACCGGACGCGGATGCACCCAGCACGCCGCAGGTCCCGCGTGGGGCAAGGCTGTCGGCGGCTTGGCGTATCACCTTCGGGTTGCCGGTCGTGTCGAGCGTGTAGTCGATGCCGTAGCCCGTCAAGGCCGTCAGCGCCGCGACGATGTCGTCGCGAGCGGGGTTCAGTGTATGCGTCGCACCGACGCTGCGCGCGAAATCGAGCCGCGCGTCGTGGAGATCGATCGCGACGATCGTCGTCGCACCGGCCACGCGTGCCGCCATGACCGCCGACAACCCGACGGAACCGCTGCCGAATACGGCAAACGAAGCCCCCGCTGGCACGCGCAGCGCGTTCATAACGGCGCCGGCGCCCGTCTGCACACCGCAGGCGAGCGGGCCGAGTAATTCGAGCGGAGCGTCGGCGGGTACCTTGACGAGGTTTCGCTCATGGCACACCGCATGGGTCGCGAACGACGACTGGCCGAAGAAATGACTGTGAATGCGCTCGCCGTCTTTCGAGAGGGCGGTCGTGCTGTCGTGGCGGGTACCGAAGAAATTACGCGGGAAGAATGCGTGGCAATAGCTTTGCGCGTGCGCGGCGCAGGCAGGACAACTGCCGCACGAATCGTAGGTCATGACGACGGGGTCGCCGGGGGCGACTTTGGTCACGTTGCGTCCGACGCGTTCCACGATGCCGGCCCCCTCGTGGCCGAGCACGACGGGGTGCGGCGTAGGCAACAATCCGTCGCGTACGACGACGTCGGTGTGGCAGACGCCCGTTGCCACGACGCGCACGAGGATCTCGTCGTCGCGCGGCCCTTCGAGTTCGAGCGTTTCTATCGAAAGCGGGCCGCCTTTTTCGCGGACCACCGCTGCTTTGATTTTCATTGTTTCGTCTCCGTTCTCATATCAGGCCCTGCTTTGAAGGCGATTCGTCATGAAGTCATTCGTGCTTGCGACGGCCACTGGCGCCACATCACGTCATGGCTTGGCTGCCGGCGACCCTGAATCGCAGGGCCGCCGCTGTGCCGGTCCCAAGCCACTTTCAATCGCCTTAGAACGGCGTGCGCTCCGCCGCGCCTTTCACCGTGACCCATTGCCATTGCGTGTATTCCTCGGCGTCGGCCGGCCCACCCATGCTGCCGCCGTTGCCGGAATCGCCGCGTCCGCCGAACGGGTTCACGCACTCGTCGGCGACTGTCTGGCCGTTGATATGCAGCAGGCCGCATTTGAGGCGATCGCCGATTGCCGTGGCGCGGGACAGGGAGCTGCCGATCACGCCGCAAGACAAGCCGTACTCCGTGCGGTTCGCCAGCTCCACGGCTTCGTCGTCGCTATCGAACGGCGTGATCACCGCCACAGGGCCGAAAATCTCCTCGTCGAATGCACGCATGCCGGGCTGCACGTTCGACAGCACGGTCGGTCGATAGAACAGGCGTTCGTAGGTGCCACCGGCTTCGAGCACGGCCCCGGCTTCAACCGATGCGCGCACGATCGAATCGACGTTCTGCAGCTGCCGCGCGTTGATGAGCGGCCCGATGGCCACCCTGCCACTGGCCGGATCGCCGACCGGCAACGTCGTGGCTTTTTCGACGAGACGCCGTGTCAGTTCCGCGGCGATCTTGCGATGCGCGACGATACGGCCCGTCGCCATGCAGATCTGCCCTTGATGAAAGAATGCGCCGAAAGCGGCATTGCTGGCTGCGAGGTCGAGGTCGGCGTCGTCGAGCACGATCAGCGTGTTCTTGCCGCCGAGTTCGAGCGATACCTTCTTGAGCAGCCTTCCAGCGAGTTCGCCTACCTTGCGGCCGGCGGCGGTCGAGCCGGTGAAGGCGATCATTCGGACTTCCGGCGCTTCGACGACCGCCGCGCCGGCATCGGCATCGCCCGGTACGACTTGCAGCACGCCCGGCGGCAACCCGGCTTCCTCGAACGCGCGGGCAATCAGGAAACCGCCGCTGACAGGCGTTTGCGGATCGGGTTTGAGCACCACGGTATTACCCAGTGCGAGCGCCGGTGCGACGGAGCGCATCGAAAGGATCAGCGGGAAGTTGAACGGCGATATCACGCCGACGACACCATGCGGCACGCGCCGCGCGTAGCTCGTGCGCCCCGCGGTTGACGGCAGTACAAGGCCTTGCGGTTGCAGCGGCAGCCCAGCCGCGATATGCAGCTGCGTGGCGGCTTCGGCGACTTCGAGTTGCGCCTTCGCCGGGATGCCGCCTGTTTCCCGGGCGATGTAGCGCGCTGCATGTTCGAGATTGCGTTCGAACGCGGCGGCCGCACGCCGCATGATCGCGGCCCGGTCGCGCGGCGCGAGGGCGGCCCAGGCAGGTTGCGCAGCGGCCGCGGCTTTCGCTGCGCGCGCCACGTCGGCCGCGCGGGCAAGCCCGACGTTCGTCAGTCGTTCGCCCGTGGCCGGTTCCATGACGTCTCGCGTCTCGCCGGCTGTATACCAGCTGCCATCCGCGCCGCCGAACAATCGGCCGGTCCAGACGTCTTGATCGATGAGCGGATGGTGTGGGCTGTCTGTCATGTCCGATGTCTCCATGTTTGAAATCGTTCTTTTCCGTGCCGCGCATGCGGCCGATGCACGGCTTCCGACGCTTTCAGATGCATGCATGTACCGCTATTGCAGCGAGGGGCCGCTTGTTGTAGAAAGTTATATCACATAACAAATAAGTCAACCATCGATTTTATGGTGAGTCGGTTCAAGCCTTCGATGCCTAGTCGTTTACCCCGATGTGCTGCCTCGGGTGCTGGCAATCTCAGCTCGGTTGTATACAATCAAGCGCGTTTGCTGCGAGATCTCGAATCCGTTTGTCGGTTCGTAAAGCGGTGAAATCGGCTATATATGTGGGGGATGCGCGTGACGAGCGGTTCTTGTGGCGTGATCTGGCGTCCACATGCACGCGCTTTCCAGTTAAAAAATGTATACAAAGAAGGAGGCGGCGGATGTTCCTGAAGAACGCTTGGTATGTGGCTTGTACGCCGGACGAATGTGCTGACAAACCGCTCGGCCGACGCATTTGCAACGAACGCATGGTCTTCTTTCGCGGGCCGGACGGCGTCGTCACGGCACTCGAGGATTTCTGCCCCCATCGCGGTGCGCCGCTCTCGCTGGGATTCGTGCGCGACGGGCAGTTGGTGTGCGGCTATCACGGCCTTACGGTCGCCGCCGACGGCAAGTGCGCGTCGATGCCCTGCCAGCGCGTGGGCGGGTTCCCGCAAACGCGCCGGTATCCCGCCGTCGAGCGTGACGGTTTCATCTGGGTCTGGCCCGGCGATGCGGCGCTGGCCGATCCGGACAAGATTCACCCGCTCGAGTGGGCCGACCATCCCGAGTGGGCCTATGGCGGTGGCCTTTATCACATCGCATGCGACTATCGGCTCATGATCGACAACCTGATGGATCTCACGCACGAGACCTACGTCCACGCGTCGAGCATCGGCCAGGCGGAGATCGAAGCGTCCGCCCCGCAGACGAAACTCGAAGGCGACACCGTGGTGACGAGCCGCTTCATGGAGAACATCATGCCGCCGCCGTTTTGGGCCGCGGCGCTGCGCGGCAACGGGCTGGCGGATAACGTTCCATGCGATCGCTGGCAGATCTGCCGGTTCACGCCACCGAGCCACGTGATGATCGAGGTGGGCGTCGCCCATGCGGGTCACGGGGGATATCATGCCGATGCGCGGCACAAGGCGTCGAGCATCGTCGTCGATTTCATCACCCCGGAGACGGAGACATCGATCTGGTATTTCTGGGGCATGGCGCGCAACTTCCGCCCCGACGATGCCGAACTCACCGGGAAGATCCGCGAGGGACAAGGCAAAATTTTTGCGGAAGATCTCGCGATGCTCGAAGCGCAGCAGCGCAATCTGCTCGACTATCCGGAGCGCAATCTCCTGAAACTGAACATCGATGCCGGTGGCGTGCAGTCGCGCCGCGTGCTCGACCGGTTGATGGCGCAGGATCAGGCAGCCGCTGCTGTCGGCGCCGCTTCGTGAGATCGATCATGCAAGTCAACATCGCCCGAAAATTCGCCGTGGCCACCGATATCTGCGCATTCGAACTCGTGCGCGCCGACGGGGCTGCATTGCCCTCGTTTTCTGCCGGCGCGCATATCGATGTCATGCTGCGCGATGGGCTCGTGCGACAGTATTCGCTTTGCAATACCCCCAGCGAATCGCATTGCTACCGGATTGCAGTGCTGCGCGATGCCCATTCGCGTGGCGGATCGATCGCCATGCATGCGTTGAAGGAGGGCGGCTTGCTCCACATCAGCGAACCGAAGAATCACTTTCCGCTGCATACGCAGGCGCGTCATTCGCTGTTGCTGGCCGGTGGCATCGGCGTCACGCCGATCCTCTCGATGGCCGCGGCGCTCGATCATGCCGGTGCTTCGTTCGAGATGCACTATTGCTCGCGCAGCGCCGCACGGATGGCGTTTCGCGATCGGCTCACCGAATCGAGGTTTGCCGAACGCGTTCATCTATACTTCGACGACGCGCAAGACGGTGGACGATTGCAACTGGACGCGCTGCTCGCGCAGGCTCAGCCCGATACTCATCTATATGTATGCGGCCCGTCGGGTTTTATCGCCGCGGCGATGGATGCAGCGAAGGCCGCCGGCTGGAACGACGCGAACGTGCATCGCGAGTTCTTCTCCGGGGCTCCGGTGCAAGAGAGCGGCGGCGCTTTCCAGGTGAAGCTGTCGAGCACGGGCCGAGTGATTGACGTCGCGCCGGATCTGACGGTCGTCGCGGCGCTCGCGCAGGCGGGCGTCGAGATCCCCACTTCGTGTGAGCAAGGCGTATGCGGCACGTGCCTGACGCGCGTGTTGTCGGGCGAGCCCGATCATCGCGACGTTTATTTGATGGACGAAGAGAAGGCCGCCAACAATCAGTTTCTGCCGTGTTGTTCGCGGTCCAAATCGCCGATGCTCGTGCTGGATCTTTGAGCGGTGCGGCCAGCTGCGCATGAATGAAGGATAAGCAACAGGGATTCGAATGGAGCCCATCGAGGGAACATCAGCAGATGCTGCATCGGCTGGCGCGTCGCAAACGGTCAAGGCGCAATTGGGGCTGCGTGAGTTGATACTTGCGGGCGAGGTTGCACCCGGTGCGCGTATTACCGAACTGTGGGCCGTCGATCGCCTCGGCATGTCGCGCACGCCCGTGCGCGCCGCGCTCATGCGTTTGCAGGACGAGGGCCTGCTCGATGCCGTGCCCTCGGGCGGCTATGCCGTCCGTTCGTTCAGCAGCGCTGAAATCTACGATGCAATCGAGCTGCGCGGTACGCTCGAAGGGATGGCTGCGCGGCTGGCGGCCGAGCGTGGCGTCGCGCAGCCGTTGCTGACGCAGCTATACGAATGCGTGGATGGAATCGATGCGCTGCTCGCCTCGCCGAAGATGAGCGAGGCAAAGTTTTCGCGCTACGTCGAACTCAATGAGCGGTTTCACCGCTTGCTCGCGTTGGCCTGCAACAGCAGCATCGTCGAGCGGCAACTCGCCAGGGCGATGGCATTGCCCTTCGCTTCGCCGAGCGGTTTCGTCGAAGTGCAGTCGGTGGCGCGCGACGCCTATCAAGTGCTCGTCGTGGCCCAGGCGCAGCATCGCGCCGTGCTCGATGCCATCGAGCGGCGCGAGGGGGCGCGCGCCGAAGCGTTGATGCGCGAGCATGCGCGAATCGCCCATCGCAACCTCGAGAACGCGTTGAACAATCAGGCGATGCGGTTGCGCTTGTCCGCCGCAAACCTGATCCGCAAAGAATCGGCCAAGTAAGGCTTGAGGCGCCGCTTTCGATTGCGTTCGCGGAATCGCTATCCGTTGTCGCCGCCGGCGACGGGGAATATCGCGCCGGTGATATAGCTTGCCTCGTCGGAGGCAAGAAAGAGAATGGGTGCGACTTGTTCGTCCATCGTGCCGTAGCGCTTGAAATAGGTGGCCTCGGTCACCTGCCTGACGGCTTCGCTCGTCCATCCCTGCTCTTGCTCAGTGTCGCCGGCTGCGTTGCGCGGCACCCGGCGCACCGGTGCTTCGGTGCCACCCGGCGCCGCGGCGACAACCCGAATGTTGTGCGCACCGTACTCCATCGCAAGCGATTGCGTCATCGCGTTGACGCCGCCTTTGGCCGCGGAATACGGCACCCGGCGGATACCCCGCGTCGCGTTCGAGGATACATTCACGATGGTGCCTCCGCCTTGCGCCAGCATAGGCGTGAGCACGGCATGGCAGGCATACAAGGTGGGCATGAGGGACCGGCGGATCTCCGCATCGATCTGCGCCGGTTCGAATTCCGCGAAAGGGCGCATCCGAATGGCACCGCCCACGCCGTTGACGAGTACGTCGATCCTGCCGAATTTTTCCACGGCGAATGCCATGGCCGATGCGGCGCCTTCATAGGTTTCGAGGTCTGCCACGAAGCCGGCCGTGTCGGCGTCGATCGCTTCAGCAGCGACTTCGGCGACAAACTCGGCGCGGTCAACGAACAGCACTTTCGCGCCTTCCGCCGCTGCGCGCAGCGCGACGCCGCGGCCAATGCCCTGGGCTGCGCCCGTGACCACCATGACCTTCCCTTCGAATCGTTGCGCGCTCATAGCGTCACCGGTACTGCGTTGGGTGTGAATTTTTCGTAGTGGAAGCTGTTCGGCTTCGTGCCGTTTTCGTCAAAATGCCTGCGGACCGCGTCGACCATCGGGGGCGGGCCGCACAGATACACGTCGACATCGCCGTCGTTCAGGCATTCGGCGGGCATGTGCTGCGTCACCCAGCCCTTGCGTGGATGGCTCGACGCGGGATCCGCTACGACCGTGCAGAAGGTGAAGTTCGGCAGCTTTGCGCTGAATGCCTCGATTGCTTCAACTTGAACGAGATCGAGGTCGCGCGTGACGCCATAGATCAGATGCACGCGTTGGCGGAAATTTGCGCGGGCCAAGATTTCGAGCATCGACAGAAACGGCGCCAATCCCGTCCCTCCCGCGAGGAACAGCAACGGGCGGTCCACAGCGCGCAGGTAGAAGCTGCCGAGCGGCCCTGTCATGTCGACGCGATCTCCCGGCTGCGCGGATTCGAGCCATGTGCTCATCACGCCCCCGGGAATCTTCTTGATCAGAAAGCGTATCGTCGATTCGCCGGGCGCCGACGAAAACGAATACGAGCGATGCTGGCCGCTGCCGGGCACATCGATATTGACGTATTGCCCCGCCAGAAACGCGGGTGCCGCGCCGTTCACATTCAATTCGAGCACGACGGCTGCGTCGTTGTGCGGCTCGACTTTCGTTACGGTTGCGGCGAGTTTGCTTTGTGCCGTTTTACATGCCGTCGACGAAGCGGGAACCGCGATCACGCAATCGCTTTGCGGCACCATCTGGCAGGTCAGCACCAGGCCGCTCGCTTTTTCGCTATCGCTCAGCGCATCTTCGATGTACTCGTCGCCAAGGTCATAGCTGCCGCTTTCGGCGCGGCACTTGCAGGTGCCGCACACGCCGTCGGAACAATCCATCGGAAGGTTGATCTTGGCACGGAAGGCCGCGTCCAAAACCTTTTCTCCGGCTTTGCATTCGACGAAGCGGGTGACTCCGTCCTCGAAGTTCAGTGCGATGTTGTAGCTTGACACGTTGCCTCCTGCTTCCTATCTCGGGCTAACCGCGAACATCAGACGTGATACACGTCCAGTACTTGGCGGATATAGTCGTTCTTCAACACGATCTTCTTGCTTGAAATCAGCAAGCGGCCCTCCACCTTGCGAAACGTGACGAAGATGGTGCCGAAAAATTGATCCGTGATCCTGTAGCGATGGCTGAGCGTATTGAAGTGGTATCGAACGTCCACTTCGTTTTCGCGCTCCGCCAGTACCTCCACGTTTGTGACGTTGTGGCTCGTGCGGGGTTCGGGCATCGATGCGCCGCTTCGTTCCGTCTTGATGCGGAACACGCGGTCTTCCAGGCCGCCCCGGTCCGGGTAGTACATCAACGAGATCTGGCTATGAGGGTCGTCGGTGAGGAGGTCGTCATCGTCCCAAGCCGGCATCCAGTAAGTGACATCTTCGGTGTAGCAAGCCAACCATTCGTCCCATTGGCGATCGTCGAGCAAGCGCGTTTCGCGATATAACGCGGCGCAGATCTTTGAGTAGTCGAAGCTCATGCCGGTGCCTCCTCTTGTTCTGTTCTCAATGCGTCGCGCATCACCTGAACCCAGTATCCGTGCTGGACCACGAAAAGGCCTTCATCCTCGCTTCGTTCACCTGAAATCAGCGGATTCAAACCCATGTTTTTTGCGTTTTCGTCGGGCCCATGAATCCACAGCGGCGCACCGCGCGACAGATCGTTCCACATCGGCGTCGAGCCCGCGTAACCGGACTGACAGGCGCGAAATTCCTCAAGATCGTCGCTGGTTCCCATACCCGAAACGTTGAAGAAGTCTTCGTATTGACGGATGCGCGTCGCGCGGTCTTGCTCGCTTTCCCCCTTCGGCGCGAAGCAAAAGATGCTGACCTCGGTCCGATCGACGCTGATCGGACGCACCACGCGAATCTGCGTGCTGAACTGATCCATCAGAAACACATTCGGATAGAGGCACAAATTGCGCGTCTGATTGACGATGAACTTCGCTTTTTCTTGCCCGACGCGGGCGGCGATTTCATCGCGATGCCGATACACGGGCCTGACCTCCGGATTCATGGTGCGAGTCCACAGCAGGATATGACCGTGCTCGAACCCGTACACCCCGGCGACCGATTTGCTCCAACCGTTTGCATCCACAGCCTGGGTGCCCTCGACCTTGCGTCGGCCCATCGTGGCCGCGTAATTCCAATGGACGGTGCTGACGTGGTACCCGTCGCAGCCGTTTTCCATCTGCATCTTCCAGTTACCGTCGTAGATGTAGGTGGAATTCCCGCGCAATACTTCCAAGCCATTTGGCGCCTGTTCGACGATCTGATCGATGATGACCTTCGTTTCGCCGAGATAGTCCTCGAGCGGGATGACATCGGCATTCAGGCTGCCGAACAGGAAGCCTCGGTAGTTCCGGAACCGCGCCACCTTCCTGAGATCGTGCGAGCCCGCTTGGTTGAACTGCACCGGATATTCGGTGGTTTTCTCGTCTTTTACCTTCAGCAGCTTGCCGGCGTTCGAAAACGTCCAGCCATGAAATGGACAGGTGAAACTGCCCTTGTTGCCATGCTTGCGGCGGCAAAGCATGGCGCCTTTGTGTGCACAGGCGTTGATGACAGCGTGCAATTCACCGGTTTTGTCGCGTGTGATGACGATCGGCTGCCGGCCGATCCACGTCGTGTAGTAATCGTTGTTGTTCGGGACTTGGCTTTCGTGTGCGAGATAGACCCAGTTGCGCTCGAAGATATGCTTCATCTCGAGTTCGTATAGATCGGCGTTCGTGAAGATGTCGCGGCGGCAGCGAAAGACCCCGCTCTCCCGGTCGTCCTGTACGGCGGCGCTTAGCAATTCATTCAATTGCCGGGCTTTATCGATGGTGGCAGACATGCGTGCTCTCCCTATGCGGGCTTCGTATCGAAGGCCCGGCATCGGTTCAAATGATTCGTGGAATGAAGCGAGCGGCGGATCGAGTGCGTTCGCGAGGCAGCCGCCGTTTTGGGCCCGCTTTAAGTCATTACGCCGCGGCGGCGAGGCGCAGGCGATTGACGATCTGGTTGTCCTTACCCTGTACCAGCGGAGTCAGCACGATGTCGAACTCGATCTCCTGATACGCGTCGGCCTTGAGTCCCAAAGCGGTGCCGCCATGCTTCCGAACGACGCGAGGCACCAGCTCTTCGCGAGTGGCATACGCGAAGTCGTCCCAAATCAGCGGATCGCCCTCGATGTTGATTTGCGTGGTCAGCTTGCGGCTGTTCTCGCTCGTGACGAAAAAGTGCACATGCGCTGGACGGTTGCCGTGCCGGGCAAGCGCGTCGAGCAATTGTTGCGTTGCGCCTTGCGGCGGGCAGCCGTATCCGACGGGCATCAGCGTCCGGAATTCGTATTTGCCGTCCGCACCGGTCCTTACTGCGCCGCGAAGGTTGAAATCGCTTTGCGCACCGGTCGGGTCGAAGTGCGAATAAAAGCCTTTCGAGTTGGCGTGCCAGCATTCGACGACCGCATCCGCCACGGGCTGTCCGTCTGAACCCTTCACTGTGCCGCGAATGACGAGCGGGCCGGCATTGTCGTCGGGGTCGACATCGATCTTCGACACGCCATCGCGTACTGGAGCGCCCGCCACGTACAGCGGGCCTTCGATCGTCCGCGGTGTGCCGCCATGAATATCCGCTTCCCGGTCCGCAGCGTCCATGCGGATGTCGAGATATTTCTCCAATCCCAATCCGGCGGCCAGCAGCGCGGCTTCGCCGTCCCGTCCGAGCTTATTGAAGTAATGGACGCCGGCCCAGATCTCATCGGGCGTCATGTCGAGATCGTCGATCGCTTTAAACAAATCGCTCAACAGACGGTGGGTGATCTGCCTGATGCGCGCATTGCCATCTTGGCTTCCCAGGTTGGCGGCGGCCCTGAGCAGGTCCTGAACTTCCTTCGAGTCGAATACGTTGACGGTCATGGTGTGCTCCTCACTCTCTCTGTTTTCGGATGGGGTAAACCCGTGTTTCAGTACGCCGCGAGTATGCTCGGAAGGTATAATTGCGCCCTGAAACAAAGCGTGAAGCCAGCATAATGGACGCCAAACACGGCGGTCCAACACTGATTTAGTATTGCGCTATATCCAGGAGGTATGGAAATGGAGCTGCGACACCTTCGCTACTTTGTCGCGGTCGCGGAAGAGCGCAACTTCACGCGCGCGGCGCAAAGGCTACACATCGCTCAGCCGCCGTTGAGCCGTCAGATACAGCAGCTCGAGGAAACGCTCGGCGTGCAGCTGTTCGAGCGCAACGCCCGGCCGTTGCGGCTGACCGAAACCGGCAAGTTCTTCTATTCGCACGCTGTGCAATTGCTGGCACAGACGAGCGAGTTGGAATCGATGACCCGGCGCGTCGGCAATATTGAGCGAAGTCTTTCTGTTGGTTTTGTCGGTTCGACGCTCTACGGGATGCTCCCGAAAATCATTCGACGATTCCGCGACGAGAACAAGACGGTCGAACTCAGTCTTCACGAGATGTCGACGATGGATCAGATTCGGGCACTCAAAGACGGACAAATCGATGTCGGGTTCGGCCGTATTCGGCATGAGGACGCCAACATTCGCCGGGTGGTCCTGCGCGAAGAAAAACTGATCGTGGCGCTTCCGGTCGGGCATCCGCTTTCGACATCCAAGCCCGTGCTCTCGCTGCGGGATCTCGTCAATGAAACGCTGATCATTTTCCCCAAATCGCCCAGGCCGAGCTATGCCGACCAGGTGCTGTCCGCTTTCGAGGATCGATCGCTTGCCCCGCGCCGAATCTATGAAGTGCGCGAATTGCAGATCGCGTTGGGGCTCGTGGCGGCGGGAGAAGGCGTATCTGTCGTCCCAAGCAGCGTGCACGGATTGAAGCGCGATGACGTGAGCTACAAGGAACTCGACGATCCGACGCTCGTATCGCCACTCATCATGAGCATGCGCGCGATGGACGAATCGCGCGATATCAAGGAAATGCTGGATTTGATTTATCGGCTATACGAGGAAGAACGCATTCCCTACTTGCCCCGTACCGACGGGGGCGCGTAGCTTAGTCATACCTATCGCCATACCCCGGGGGTATGGAACTAGACGTCGATGGTCTTGGACACGGGGAGATTGCGCGCGCAATACTCCGGGCAACGTATCCAACCCTTCAGTCCAGGTATGAACGCCCACATTACGTCTGTCGAAGCGATCCTCGTTGATCTGCCCACCATTCGCGCGCATCAGCTTTCCATGGCGACGATGCAGCAACAAACCATGGTCATCGTCCGCTTGCGTTCGAGCGATGGCATCGAGGGGATTGGCGAAGCGACAACCATCGGCGGCCTCTCATATGGTGAAGAGAGCCCCGAAGGCATCAAGCTGACCATCGACACCTACTTGGCACCAGCGCTGATCGGACAGGACGCAACCAACGTCAACGGTGCCATGCTCAAACTGAGCAAGGTGGCGCGTGGCAATCGGGTCGCCAAGTGCGGGATCGAGACGGCGCTGCTGGACGCACAGGGAAAGCGATTGGGCGTGCCGGTATCGACGTTGCTCGGCGGCGCAGTGCGCAAGACCCTCCCGGTCCTTTGGACGCTGGCGAGCGGCGATACCGCTCGCGACATCGACGAAGCCGAAATGTTCCTTGCCGAACGCCGTCATCACACGTTCAAACTGAAAATCGGACGGCGCGGCGTTCGCGATGACGTGGCTCATGTATCGAAGATCAAAGCCGCGCTCGGTGACCGTGCGAATGTGACGGTCGATGTCAATCAGGCTTGGAGCGAAGTCGAGGCGGTGCGCGGAATCGAGGCGTTGGAAGCCGCCGGCGTCGATCTCATCGAGCAGCCTACGCCACGCGAACAACGCGGGGCGCTGGCTCGGCTTGCCGCACGTTTTATCGTGCCCATCATGGCCGATGAGGGCGTGGCGGGGCCTGAAGACGCGCTTGAACTCGTGCAAGGCGCGTGTGCCGACGTGTTTGCGCTGAAGATCGCGAAATCGGGCGGCCTCTATCCCATGCTGCGGACAGCAGCCATTGCCGATGCAGCCGGCGTCTCGCTGTACGGCGGGACGATGCTCGAGGGCAGCATCGGATCGATTGCCTCGGCGCACGGCTTCTGTGCGCTCGCGCAGCTGGCGTGGGGCACCGAGCTCTTCGGCCCGTTGCTGCTCAAGGACGACATCGTGACGGCGCGTCCCCTATACCGGGACTTCGATCTGCATCTACCGGAAGGGCCGGGACTCGGGCTCGAAATCGACGAAGACAAGCTGGCGTTCTATCGGCGCGACAAACGCGGTTAGGCCGGCGGGGCGATAGCCAACGTCGACATTCAATGTCGACGTTGAACGCTCAGCGTTCGCCATTCACGATTCACCATTTCACATGACGCGCTTGCCGGAAATGAAAAGAAGCTAAAAGAAGCGCGTCGCACTCAAGGAGGGATTATGTTGTATCTCGTCAGGATGGACGTACATTTACCGCACGACCTGCCGCAGGACCGGGCCGAAGAAATCAAGGCGCGCGAGAAGGCGTACTCTCAGCAACTGCAACGAGACGGAAAATGGCAACAATTGCATCGCGTCGTGGGCGAGTACGCGAACTACAGTGTGTTCGATGTCGAGTCGCATGACGAACTGCACGCCATTCTGTCGGTGCTTCCTTTATTTCCGTATATGAAGCTGCAGGTGACGGCGCTGGCCCGGCATCCGTCGTCGATTCGCTGAAGCACCGCATGAGTGCGGACCTCGCCTGACGCGCAGGCGTGGTTCGTTGCCGGATCGGAAGAATGAAGGGTATGGTATCGTTTTCGCCCCCCTCTTTTCCGCCGCGTGGGCGACGGGCCGATCCTGGACAACAGATGAAGAACCCGGTGCACGAACCGTCGCTCGATGCGGCGTCACTGAAGCGGGAGAACACTGCGTTGCGCCGGCAGGTGCAAACGCTCGAACGAAGGCTGGCCGAGCGCGAGGCCTCGCTGAGGGCTAAAACGGACGCGTTGCGCGAGACGCAATCCCAGCTCGAAGGGCAGTTTCGAAGCCTGGCGGAGAGTGCTTCCGAAATCATTTGTCGCTATGACCGTGCGTGCCGGCTGGTGTTTGCCAACTCGGCCCTATCGGTGTTGCTGCGCAGGCCGTTGAATGACCTGTTGGGCAAGACCCCTAACGAACACGATCCCGGTTTGCGGTTAACACCGTATCAGTCGTTGATTGAGGCGGTCATCGAGAGCGGAACCGAGCGCGACACCGAACTGATTTTGCCGGATACCGGGGACGGTATTCGTTATCACCACATTCGAATTTTTCCCGAGCGCGGGCGTCAGGGAGAAACGATCGGGGCGCTGGCGCTCGGGCGCGACATCACTGACCGGAAGCAGGCCGAAGATCGCCTATACGCGAGCGAGCAGGCGTTTCGCGCTGTCGTCGAACATGCACCCGACTACATCGCACGGTACGACGTCAACTGTCGGCGCCTCTACGTGAATCCCGCGTTGCGGTCGCTCCTGCAGCACGAAAGGGAGCACGTGATAGGAACGACGCCCGCCGAACTGTCCCGATTCATCGATCCCCACCATTACATGAACCTGTTACGAACGGTGGTCAGGACGGGCAAAGTTGTCACCGAGGAGGTCCGCCTGCGCTACGAAGACGGACGAATCGGATGGGGACACATCCTCGCCGCTCCTGAATTTTCTGTCAGCGGCGCAGTCGTGAGCGTGTTGGCCATTAGTCGCGATATTTCGGAGAGCAAGGAAGCCGAGCAGCGGCTGCTCGAGTCGTACGACATCCTGCGCGAACTGACTTCCCGGCGCGAAACGGCCCGCGAAGAAGAGCGCAAGCGCATTGCGCGCGAGTTGCACGATGAGCTCGGGCAGCAGCTGACAGCACTGCGCATGGGGGCGTCGACGCTTCGTCTTCGCTTCGGGCCCGGTAATCCCGAACTTACGGAACACGTTCAAAAGCTGCTGCAGCTTGCCGACCAAACGATGCACGTCGTGCGTCAGGCCGTGTCGTCGCTACGTCCGGCAGCATTGGATGCCGGCATTGCCGCCGGGCTCGAATGGCTTGTCGCGGAATTTACACGGGGGGCGAAGGCCGAGTATCGGCTGTCGCTGCCGGACGAAAATTCACCGTTGGACGAGGCGCATGCGATTGCAGTCTTCCGTATTGCGCAGGAGGCACTGACGAATATTGCGCGCCACGCCCGCGCTCGTCGTGTGTTCGTCTCGCTGGGTATTGTCCGCTCGGAGTGTTTGCTCGAGGTGAGTGACGACGGATGCGGATTCGACCCGGTCGCGTCCCGCAAACGCTCGTTCGGCCTCGCGGGCATGAAGGAGCGGGTATTGATGCTCGGCGGAAAAATCGCTATCGACAGCGCGCCGGGCAAAGGCACAAAGATCGAGGTCAAGCTGCCGATGCCGTGCGCGGGTGCCGGCGATGCCACGCAGGCACCGGGGAAGGGGTGAGTGGCCGCAAACGCCGTGGTTTCGTCAGTGCCCCTGCGTTTCCAAACAGATCTTCCGATCCGGACGCATCGCTTTACGATCGGCGTTGCGTTGAGCGAAACCTGCCATGGCCCAAACGCCGAGGCCGGCGAGGGCCAGCAACGCACCCACCCACCCCGGTGAAGTCCAGCCGAACCCGCCCGCGATCGCCAGCCCGCCAAGAAACGGCCCCAGGGCATTGGCCGTGTTGAAGGCCGAGTGATTGAGTGCCGCCGCCAGACTTTGCGCGTCTTCGGCGACATCCATCAGGCGCGTCTGTAGGACAGTGCCGAGCGCACCCCCCGCGCCGATCAGAAACACGTCAACCGCAATCAGCCATACATGAGAGGCCGCGAACGGAAAGGCAAGCAACGTGAGCGCGCTCCAGACGAGTAACAGTCCCGCCGTGCGCATCACCGCGCGATCCGCGAACATCGGCACGACGATGTTGCCGAGCGTCATTCCGACGCCGAAGACGCTCAGCACGAGCGATGCGGTGCTGAGCGATGCGTGCGTGACAGAGGCGAGCACGTTCGCCAGATAGGTGTAGACCGCGAACAGACCGCCGAACCCGATCGCGCCAATACCGAGTGTGTACCAAACCTGTGCGCGCTTGAGGGCGTTCAATTCGCGCAAGGGGCTTGCGCCGGCCGCCGCCGGAGTCGACGGCGCCAACAGGCGCACACAGGTCATCGTGACGGCGCCCATCAATGCCGCGAAGCCGAAGCTCCAGCGCCAGCCGACGGCATGGCCCAGCCAGTTCGCGAACGGTACGCCGATGATCGTGGCCACCGTCAGCCCGAGGAACATGCGGCCCACGGCGACGGTGCGGCGATTTTCGGGGACGAGCGAGGTGGCGACGAGCGCGGCGACGCCGAAGTAGGCGCCGTGCGGCAATCCGCTGATGAAGCGGAAGACGAGCATCCAGGGGTAGCTCGGTGCGAGTGCGCTGAGTGTATTGCCGACGACGAACAGCGCCATCAACGCGATCAGCAGGTCGCGGCGATCGAGCCGTGCGCCCAGGACGGCGAGGGCGGGGGCGCCAACGACCACCCCTAACGCATAGGCACTGATGACGTGCCCTGCCACCGGTGCGCTGATGCCGAGCCCGCGCGCGAATAGGGGCAAGACACTCATTGTCGCGAATTCGGTTGTGCCGATCGCGAAGCCGCCGACGGCCAAGGCCAGGAGAACCCAGGCCGTCTTGTTCTTTACTGCTTCAATCTGGTGCATTGCCGATGGCCACAATCAAGGGGGTGTTTACCCGCAAAGGAGCCATTCTAGTGGCGTGGCGAAAAGTTCGCTGGAACCGGCAAGCGCCGGGCAGAGCAGGACAGATAGCGAAGAGCCTGAGCGGCGCGCTATTTCTTATCGTTGTAAGCCGAGCGGGGGCGTCCAATTTGATGGTTGACGAAATGTCTAATTCTATACACAATGTATAAAAATCATCCTTCCCTTCCACATTGCACCGGATACCGCCTACTTCCGACCATGCCCACAGACGCTCAACTTCTGCTGCTCGACGGTGATGTCGTCGGGGCCAACCTTCAGGCCGAGCAAGTCATGGCCGCCGTTCGCGAAGCCTTCGTCTTACATAGTCAGCGGGCTGGCCGTGTGTTCCCCGTCGTTCGCGAGAAGCTGCATACCGGTGGTGTATTCGGCATCAAATCGGGCGATGTCGCCAGCCAGAACCTGCTGGGATTCAAAGCAGCCGGCTTTTGGTCGAGCAACCGCGGCCTGGGCGGCGAACCGCATCAGGCAACCGTCGCCCTGTTCGATCCGAATACGGGCCGCCCCTTGTGCATCATGGACGGCAATGCGATTACCACCGCGCGCACAGGCGCGGCCGGTGGCTTGGGGCTGCAGTTGCTCGCGCGCCCCGAAAGCAGCAGAATTTGCATCTTTGGCACAGGTGTTCAAGCGCGCGTGCAGCTCGACTATGCGTTGACGTTGCTCCCCCAACGTTGCACGGTGCGGTACGTGACGGTGGGCGGCGCGCCGGACGCCGTGTTCGAATCGGCGTTCCGGGCGCGATGCGCCATCGATATCGCTCGGGACCGCAATGAAGCCGTGGCCGCCAGTGACATCGTGATCACGGCAACACCGGGCGGCGGTGCGTTGTTCGACGCCGATGCAGTTCAGCCCGGCACCCATCTGACATGCGTGGGAGCGGACACGGCGGGCAAACGCGAGCTGCCTGAAGGCGTGTTGCAGCGCGCGCGCATTTTTGTCGACGATCGAGATCAGGCGCGCAGCATCGGTGAATGCCAATGGGCGCCGCAGTTGCCTTGCATCGAGATTGGCGATGTCTTGGCCGGAAGCGCCACGGTTGAGCGCGCGGCGCACGACGTAACCGTGTTCGACATGACGGGGCTGGCGCTGCAGGACTTGACGGTCGCGCGCTTCCTTCACGAGCGGGCGATCGAAAATGGCTTGGGGACTTCCGTGCCGTGGCCTTGGTAAACGACGTTTCGACATTTCGACATTTCGAAGTTTGACTAGCGACTCTCACATGACCACCTACACCCTTCCTACCTATGCCGACGTCGAAGCCGCTGCCACGCGCATCGACGGCATTGCCCATCGCACCCCGGTTCAAACGTCGCGGACGCTGAACGAACTCGTCGGCGGCGAGGTGTTCGTCAAGTGCGAGAATTTTCAACGGATGGGCGCTTTCAAGTTTCGCGGTGCGTTCAATGCGCTATCGAAGTTTTCACCGGAACAGCGTCGGGCCGGGGTGGTGGCGTTCTCATCGGGGAATCACGCGCAAGGCATAGCGCTCTCGGCGAAGATTCTCGGGATCCCGGCCACGATCATCATGCCGCACGATGCACCGGCCGCGAAGGTCGCCGCCACGAAAGGATATGGTGCACACGTCGTCGTCTACGATCGCTATTCGGAAGATCGCGAAGCCATCGGCAAGCGGCTCGCGCAAGAGCAGGGTCTCACGTTGATTCCGCCTTACGATCATCCGGACGTACTCGCCGGGCAAGGCACAGCGGCAAAGGAATTGTTCGAGGAAGTGGGCGCGCTCGATTATCTGTTCGTCCCGTTGGGCGGCGGCGGGCTGTTGTCCGGCACGGCGCTGTCCACGCGTGCCCTTGCGCCGAAGTGTGTCTTGTATGGCGTCGAACCGGAGGCCGGGAACGATGGTCAGCAATCGCTGCGCAGCGGCTCGATCGTTCATATCGACACGCCGAAAACAATCGCCGACGGGGCGCAGACACAGCACCTCGGGAACTACACCTTCGGCATCATCAAGCGCGATGTCGACGATATCCTCACCGCGTCGGACGCGGATTTGGTGAACGCGATGCAATTCTTCGCCGCGCGCATGAAGATGATCGTCGAACCGACAGGATGTTTGGGATTGGCCGCTGCATTGAATGTGAAGGATTCGCTCAAAGGCAAGCGGGTCGGAGTCATCATCAGCGGCGGCAATATCGATCTCGAGCGATTCTGTTCGCTGGTGACGCAAGGTCGATGACCGGTTGCACCTTCGGGCCGCGAAGGGAAAAAAAGCGCGAAAAAAGGCCGGAAAGCAGGCAAAAGCTGGACACTGTGCCGGCACTGTCCAACGGCTCGCCGGCCCTACGTGTTTCCGAACGACATCTTTCGTTAAACCTTGCTAAGCTGGCCCTCGCCAGCGCCGGAAGGGCCGATCGAGCAACGAACGCCCGGGCGTCGCGGCATCAACCGAGAACGCCGAGGCCCGCCATGAACAGCCCAGAGATCGTTTCTCCTGCCGGCCAACCGGTGCAGGACGAGGAAGTTCCGTATTCGTCGCTCGAACACCGTCAGCATCAGCTGTTTCCGAAGCTGTCCGCCGCCGAGATCGCCAGCTTGCGCCGCTTCGCGACGCCGATGTCGTTCAAGGAAGGCGATTTCCTCTTCCGGGCCGGACACGTTTCCTTGGGACTGTACCTTCTGCTGGAAGGGCGGGTGCAGGTGTGCTCGCGCGACCGGTCCGGCAACCTGAGACGGATCGCCGAGCACGAGGCCGGCAGCTTCATGGCGGAAGTGGCGCAGCTCTCCGGCAAGCCGGCGCTTGTCGATGGCATCGCCGAAACCGATTGCGAAACGCTCGTCGTCTCGCCGGAAAAGCTGCGCGCATTGATCGTCGCCGATGCGCAACTGGGCGAACGGATCATGCGAGCGTTGATATTGAGGCGTATCGGGCTGATCCAGATGGGGCTCGGGCCGATTATCGTCGGCGACGGTCTCGACCCGCGCGTGATCGCGCTTCAAGGTTTCCTGCGGCGAAACGGGCATCCTTCGACGGTGTTCGACGCGCGCCAGGACAAGGAAGCCGTTGCGCTGCTGGCCGACATCACGGTCGGCCCCGACGATTTTCCGCTCGTCTTTTGTCCCGACGGCTCGGTGCTGCGCGCGCCCGATGAAGTTCGATTGGCGACCTGTCTTGGGCTCGTGCCGTCCTTTGAATCGGCGTGCCTCTACGATGTTGCGATCGTCGGCGCGGGTCCCGCAGGCCTTGCGGCTGCGGTATATGCGGCCACCGAAGGCTTGTCGGTGGCCGTGTTCGACGAACGCGCGCCGGGCGGTCAAGCCGGCGCCAGCGCGCGGATCGAAAACTATCTCGGCTTCCCGACAGGCATTTCGGGGCAGGCGCTGGCGGGACGGGCCTATCAGCAAGCCATGAAATTCGGCGCTCATGTGGCGATTCCAAGCAAGGTCGCCTCCGTGGCGCGCGAGGACGGCCGCTTCGTTCTGACCTTGGCGGACGGACAAACGGTCTGCGCACGGGCCGTGGTGATCGCAAGCGGCGCGGCGTATCGCAAGCCTGCCGTGCAGAATGTCGATCGGTTCGAAGGGCGTGGAATCTACTACTGGGCGTCCCCGATCGAAGCGAAGTTGGTCAAGGGCCAGGACATCGTCCTCATCGGCGGCGGCAACTCCGCGGGCCAGGCGATTGTGTTTCTCGCGAATTTTGCGCGCAGCATTCGTGTGTTGATTCGCGGCAGCTCGCTCGAATCGAGCATGTCGAAATACCTGATCGATCGCATCGGCGCGCTACCCAACGTGTCGCTGTGCACCGGCTGCGCGCTCGATGCGCTGGAAGGCGACGAGGCCGGGTTGGCGCGTGTCGTGATCCGGCGCGGCGAGGAACGGGAAGGGGTGCCGTCGCGGCATTTGTTTTTGTTCATCGGCGCCGATCCGAAGACGGATTGGCTGGCATCGAGCGGCGTCGAGCTGGATCGCAACGGTTTTGTATCGACGGGTTTCACCGGCGCGCCCGCCCGTGTGGATAGCCGAGGCGCCTTTCCATTGCAAACGAGCATTCCCGGCCTCTTTGCGATCGGCGACGCGCGTGCGGAATCGACGAAGCGCGTGGCGTCGGCCGTAGGCGACGGCGCGGCTGTCGTCAGCCAGATTCACGCCTACCTTCAGGCCCTGTCCGAATCGGCGCGGCCGGATTGACCTTCGGGCGAGGCGGCCGCACGCACGCCTCGCACTCGCATTCCCGCGAGCCTTCGAGGTGATATTCGCCCGGCCCAGCCGCCGATTGCGGCGCCGCCCCGCGCACCGGCTACAATAGCGTTTTGCGCATCGCCTGCGCCCGCCTCGGGCGCGGACGCGGGGCGCGGGCTCCAGACGGCCGGTTAGCGCGATTTAACCCTCCATCCTAGATAGAACGGTTTCCTTCATGAGTACTATTCTTGAAAGCCTCCCGACTGGCCAGAAGGTCGGTATCGCCTTTTCCGGCGGCCTCGACACGAGCGCCGCGCTGCATTGGATGAAGCTCAAGGGCGCCGTCCC
>NZ_JBQCDN010000229.1:0-7629 GCF_051961175.1 Trinickia sp.
CGAACGGCTCAACGTCACCGCGTCGAATCTCGCGAACGCCAACAGCACGACGGGCCCCGACGGCCAGCCGTACCGGGCCAAGCAAGTCGTGTTCGGGGTCAAGCCGCTCGGCGGCGCGCATACGCAAAGCGGCCAGCAAGTGGGCGGCGTGCAGGTGACCAATGTCATCGACGACCCGACCCCGATGAAGACGACCTACGACCCGACCAATCCGGCCGCGAACGCGGACGGCTACGTGACGATGCCCAACGTCGACCCCGTGCAGGAAATGGTGAACATGATCTCGGCCTCGCGCTCGTACCAGGCCAACGTCGAGACGCTGAACACCGCCAAGAACCTGATGCTGAAGACCCTGACGATCGGCACCTGAGGAGAATAGTAGTGACGTCATCCAACACCACCATCAGCGGCGGCGGTACGATTTCGCAGCAATTGCTCAATGCCGTCAACGGGACCAAGTCGAGTGACGGCTCGTCGAGCACCAGCGCATCGGCCAGTCCGAATTCCCCGAGTTCCCTTCAGCAAACGTTCCTGCAACTGCTCGTCACGCAGTTGCAGAACCAAGACCCGACCAACCCGATGGACAGCTCGCAAATGACCTCGCAGCTGGCCCAGATCAATACAGTGACGGGCATCAGCCAGCTCAATACGACGCTGACGTCGCTGGCCTCGCAGCTCTCCGCCGGGCAAAACGCCCAGGCTTCGCTGCTGATCGGCCAGAACGTGCTCATCCCCGCCGCATCCACGGGCGCGACGACGACGGTCGCGAGCGGTGTCTCGTCGGGCTTCGGCGTGTCGCTGTCCTCGGCCGTGTCGGACCTGAAGGTCACGGTGAAAAACTCCTCGGGGACGATCGTGAATACGCTCGATTTCGGCGCACAACAGGCCGGGACGGTTCCCGTTTCCTGGAAGCCCACCGATTCGTCGGGCAACACGCTGCCCGACGGCACCTACACGATTTCGGCGGCCGGCACGAGCACGACCGGTGCGACTGCGACCGTGACAGCGCTGACCGGCGCGCAAGTCCAAAGTGTCGTTCAACAAAGCGACGGCAGCACGGGCCTCAAGCTCAACAACGGCGACACGATTGGCATGTCCAGCGTGTCCGCCATTCTGTAACGAACCTAAGAATTCATCGGAAGGGAGACCGCTAAATGGGCTACCAACAAGGCTTGAGCGGCTTGTCCGCATCGTCGAACGACCTCGACGTCATCGGCAACAACATTGCGAACGCCAACACCACCGGCTTCAAGCAAAGCACGGCGCAGTTCGCCGATCTGTACGCGAACACGATCGCGAGTTCGGTCAACGATCAGATCGGTATCGGTACGCAGCTCGCGGGCGTTCAGCAGGACTTCAAGCAAGGCACGTTCACGACGACGGGCCAGGCGCTGAACGTGGCGATCAACGGCACGGGTTTTTACCAGATGTCGAACAAGGGCACGCTGACGTACTCGCGTAACGGTGTGTTCCAGCTCGACAAAAACGGATTCATCACGAACGCGCAAGGGCTGCAGCTGATGGGCTACGCGGCGAACGGGAACGGCGTCATCAATTCGGCGCAGACGGTGCCGATTCAAGTTCCGACGACCAACATCGCGCCGGTCGCCACGCAGAACATCACGGCGCAGCTGAACCTGAATTCGCAGGACACGGTGCCGGCGGTGACGCCGTTCTCGTCGACGAACTCGCAGACGTACAACTACTCGACGTCGATCCAGACCTACGATTCGCTCGGCGGCTCCCAACAGGTCAATATGTACTTCGTGAAGACGGCCGCGAACGCGTGGGACGTCTACTCCGGTCCTGCTTCCGGCGCGATCAGCAAGATTGGCTCGGTGGGCTTCAGCACCGCAGGCGCGCTGACGACGACGACGGCCACGGCGCCGGCGACGAGCCCGTCCACGGGCGAGCTGACGTTCACGATCCCGAATACGGACGGTAGTGCGACGCCGCAATCGGTCACGCTGAACATGACGGGCACGACCCAGTACGGCGGCTCGGACGGCGTGAACAATCTGGCGCAAGACGGCTTTGCTTCGGGCCAGCTCACGAACTTCTCGATCGGCGCCGACGGCACGATTTCGGGCACGTACTCGAACGGCCGCACGCAATCGCTCGGCCAGATCGTGCTCGCGAACTTCAACAACCCGAACGGCCTGCAAGACCTCGGCGGCAACGAATTCGCGCAAACGGCGGCTTCGGGCGTGGCGCAGATCTCGGCACCGGGCAGCACGAACCACGGCACGCTGACGGGCGGCGCGGTGGAAAACTCGAACGTCGACTTGACGAGTCAACTCGTCGATCTGATCACGGCGCAGCGCAACTACCAGGCGAATGCGCAGACGATCAAGACGCAGCAGACCGTCGACCAAGCGCTGATCAACCTGTAAGCGGGTTAGCTTGCTAGCCGCACGCACCGTAAGAGAAGGCGAGTCATGGACCGACTGATTTACACCGCGATGACGGGCGCCTCCGAGGCGCTCGAACAGCAGGCCGTCGTGGCCAACAATCTGGCAAACGCGTCGACGACGGGTTTTCGCGCGCAGCTCGCGAACTTCCGCAACGTTCCGATGAGCTTCGGCGACGGTTCGACGGTGAACAACGACACGACGCGTACGTTCGTGCTGACGTCGACGCCGAGCTCGGACTTCGCGCCGGGCGCGATTTCGCAGACGGGTAACCCGCTCGATGTCGCGGTCACGAGTCAGGGCTGGTTGTCCGTGCAGGCGCAGGACGGCTCGGAAGCCTACACGCGTGCCGGCAATTTGCACGTCGATGAAAACGGCCAGCTGGTGACGGCCACGAACTTGCCTGTGCTCGGCACCGGCGGCCCGATCGCGGTGCCGCCCGGGGCATCCGTGACGATCGGCAGGGACGGCACCGTCTCGGCGCTCGGCGCCGGCGATTCGCCGTCGCAGATCGTCGTGCTCGATCAGCTCAAGCTCGTCAATCCCGCCCCGAGCTCGATGACGCGCGGCGACGACGGATTGTTCAGGACCGCCGACGGCCAGCCGGCCGACGCCGATCCGGCCGTCACCGTTGCGCAAGGTGCGCTCGAAGGCAGCAACGTGAATTCCGTCGCGGCGATGGTCTCGATGATCTCGAACGCGCGTCAGTTTCAGATGCAGACGAAGCTGCTGCAAACGGCCGATCAGAACGATCAGACCGCCAACCAGTTGCTCTCGTTCACCTGATCGGTTCTCGACCAGAACCTAGAACCGAATAGCCAGTACCAGGAGATTTACCATGAATCGCTCGCTTTACATCGCCGCCACCGGCATGAACGCGGAGCAGTCGCAGATGGATGTCATCTCGAACAACCTCTCCAACGTGAGCACCAACGGCTTCAAGGGCTCGCGCGCGGTGTTCCAGGATCTCATCTACCAAACGCTGCGTCAGCCCGGCGCAAACTCGACGCAGCAGACGGAACTGCCCTCGGGCCTGCAGGTTGGCACGGGCGTCCAGCAAGTCGCGACCGAACGTCTGTATACGCAGGGCAACCTGCAACAAACGGGCAACTCGAAAGATGTCGCCATCAATGGCAACGGCTTCTTCCAGGTGCAGATGCCCGACGGCACGACGGCTTACACGCGCGACGGTTCGTTCCAGACGAACGCGCAGGGCCAGCTCGTGACCTCGAGCGGCTACCCGGTCGTGCCGCAGATCACGATTCCGCAGAACGCCACGTCGATGACGATCGGGCGCGACGGGACGGTCAGCATCACGCTGCCCAATTCGACCAACAACCAGACGATCGGCACGATGCAGCTGGCGACGTTCATCAACCCGGCCGGTCTTGAATCGAAGGGCGAGAACTTGATGCAAGAAACGACGTCCTCGGGTGCGCCGAACGTGACGACACCGGGCCTGAACGGCGCGGGCACGCTCAATCAGGGCTATGTGGAAGCGTCGAACGTGAACGTCGTGCAAGAGCTCGTGAACATGATCGAGACGCAGCGCGCGTACGAAATCAACAGCAAGGCGGTCCAGACGTCGGATCAGATGTTGCAGACCTTGAGCCAGATGTCGGTTTAATAGTGAGTACCCCCTGACCTGTCGCTGCGCGACAGGCCCCCCGAGGGGGGGCAAGAGAACTTGAGGCAGCAGGACCGTAAGATTTTGATGAGCAGGCGGTAGACGAAGATGTGGCAAACGAGCCGAATCCCCTTTCGCGTGCGCGGGCTGCGCGCGGCAGCCAAGCTGGCCTATGCGAGTGCGCTCGCAGGGGTGCTGACGGGCACTTTCGCCGGATGCGCGCAGATCGAGCACCGCGAGCCGATCGTGCAGCAGCCGATGACGGCGACGCCGCCGGTGCCGCCGCAACTGCAGCCGCCGGGGTCGATCTACAACCCCGGCTATGCCGGTCATCCGCTGTTCGAGGATCAGCGTCCGCGCAACGTCGGCGACATCCTCACCATCGTCATCTCCGAAAACATCAATGCGACGAAGTCCTCGGCCGCGGCCGCGGGACGTAACGGCACTTCGAGCCTGTCGGTGCCGACGGCGGGCTTCCTGAAGGGCCTGTTCAACCACATGGATCTGAGCGCATCGGGTGCGAACACGTTCGGCGGTTCGGGCGGTGCGAACGCCTCGAACACGTTCAACGGCACGATCACGGTGACAGTCACGAACGTGTTGCCCAACGGCAATCTCGTCGTGAGCGGCGAGAAGCAGATGCTGATCAACCAGGGCAACGAGTTCGTCCGGTTCTCGGGTGTGGTCAATCCGAACACCGTGTCGGGCGAGAACACGGTGCTGTCGACACAAGTGGCCGACGCGCGCATCGAATACTCGGCGAAGGGCTATATCAACGAAGCGGAAACCATGGGCTGGCTGCAGCGCTTCTTCCTCAACCTGGCGCCATGGTGATCGCGATGACGTTGACTTCGATTCGCCGCGTCTTTTACGCCTTGCGCGTGTTGCGCCGCGGCCTCCTGCTCGTGGGCCTGCCTCTGTTGGTGGCGTTCGCCGCCGCCGGCGCAGCGCATGCCGAGCGCTTGAAGGATCTCGTGCAGATCCAGGGCGTGCGAGACAATCCGCTGATCGGCTATGGCCTTGTCGTCGGTCTCGACGGCACGGGCGACCAGACAACGCAAACGCCGTTCACGACGCAAACCCTGACGAACATGCTGGCCAACCTCGGCATCTCATTGAACAGCGGCCAGGCGAACGGCGTCAATCCGGCGCAGAACATGCAGCTGAAGAACGTCGCGGCCGTCATGGTGACGGCCACCTTGCCGCCGTTCGAGCGGCCGGGCGAGGCGATCGACGTTACCGTTTCTTCGCTCGGCAATGCGAAGAGCCTGCGCGGCGGCACGCTGCTGCTCACGCCGCTCAAGGGCGCCGACGGGCAGGTCTATGCATTGGCCCAGGGCAACGTGGCCGTGGGCGGCGCCGGTGCGAGCGCCAACGGCAGCAAGGTGCAAGTCAATCAGCTCGCGGCCGGCCGGATTCCGGGCGGCGCGATCGTGGAGCGCGCGGTGCCGACGCAAGTGTCGCAAGCGGGCGGCATGATGCAGATGGAGCTGAACGACATGGATTACGACACGACGCAACGGATCGTGGCTGCGGTGAACAACGCGTTCGGCGCAGGCACGGCGATGCCGCTCGACGGCCGCACGATCCAGCTGCGTGCCCCGGTCGATCCGGGCCAGCAAGTGGCGTTCATGGCGCAGCTCGAGAATCTGGACGTGCGCCCGGCGCAAGCGGCCGCGAAGGTGATCCTCAATTCGCGCACGGGTTCGATCGTCATGAACCAGATGGTGACGCTGCAAAGCTGCGCGGTGGCGCACGGCAACCTGTCGGTCGTCATCAATACGCAGACGGCCGTGAGCCAACCGGGCGCGTTCTCGAACGGGACGACCGTCGCCACGCCGCAATCGCAGATTTCGATGAAGCAGGACAACGGTTCGCTCAAGCTCGTGACGGCCGGTGCGAATCTGGCTGATGTCGTGAAGACGCTCAATGCGCTCGGTGCGACGCCGGCCGATCTGATGTCGATCCTGCAAGCCATGAAAGCCGCGGGCGCATTGCGCGCGGATCTCGAGATCATCTAAGAGAAAAGAGAAGGTGCCCAGATGAACCCGAACACCACGTATAGCGGCAAGGTCGATACCGGCACCAGTACCGATATCTCGAACCGCTTCGCGCTCGATGTCCAGGGCTTCGACGCACTGCGCGCCCAGGCCGGCGCCGATCCGCAGAAAGCATTGAAGTCCACCGCCCGGCAGTTCGACGCGGTGTTTATACAGATGATGCTCAAGAGCATGCGCGAGGCCACGCCGGAGGACGGCATCCTCGATTCGAACGACAGCAAGCAATACACGTCGATGCTCGATCAGCAGCTCGCGCAGCAGCTCTCGTCGAAGGGCGTCGGAGTGGCCGATGCGCTGATCAAGCAACTCTCGCGCAACATGGGCATGGGCGACGCGGGCGGTGCCGGTGGCGCCGGCGCGCTCGGCACTATGCTCGGCGGTGCGACGGGTGCGGCCGGTGGCAGTGGCGGCAGCGGCGATGCCGGCAATACGGCGATGCTTAACGCACTGGCGCGCGCGTATTCGAATGCGCAATCGAACGGATTGCTCGCATCCGGCAAGGGCTACTCGTCGCAAAGCGCACTGACGCCGCCGCTGCGCGGTAACGGCGAATCGACGAAGGTCGATGCGTTCGTCGACAAGATGGCGGCGCCGGCGCAGGCGGCCAGCGCGGCAACGGGCATTCCGGCGCGCTTCATCGTCGGCCAGGCGGCGCTTGAATCGGGCTGGGGCAAGGGCGAGATCAAGAACGCCGACGGCACGGCGAGTCACAACGTGTTCGGCATCAAGGCCACGTCCGATTGGACCGGCAAGACGGTGGCCGCGGTCACGACCGAGTACATCAACGGCAAGGCGCGCAAGGTGGTTCAGAAATTCCGCGCATACGGTTCATACGCCGAAGCGATGACGGATTACGCCAAGATGCTGCGTGACAATCCGCGCTACGCGTCGGTGCTCTCCACTTCGCACGATGCGGCCAGTTTCGCGCACGGCATGCAAAAGGCCGGCTATGCCACGGATCCGCACTATGCGAAGAAGCTGATTTCGATCATGAAGCAGATGGTTTAACGATTTGACGGTTTGACCGATATCGGCTTTTTTGCCGGTATCGCGGATTTTTACGGGGAGCGCCAACGAAGCGCGACGGGGCCAAGCGGGGAAAAGACGGCATCGAGGCCGGCCGCCGGAAGGCAGCCGGCCTAGCCGCGTCGTGCATGCGGCAATGGACAGAGCCGCATCAGGCGCACGATAATGGCGCCGATCATCGGCGTGAGCGATAGAGGAACGGTTGCCGGCCCAAGCCAATAACCGGGTGTTTGCTCGAATAGTAAAAAAATATTTCGAGAATGCCTCTAAACTTTGCACGTACGATGCCGCTAATCAGACGAGACCCTGTTCGGATCGCTGTAAC
The DNA here is from genome assembly GCF_051961175.1 of Trinickia sp. Classification (GTDB taxonomy): domain Bacteria; phylum Pseudomonadota; class Gammaproteobacteria; order Burkholderiales; family Burkholderiaceae; genus Trinickia. Next base: position 7,450 of record NZ_JBQCDN010000229.1, read on the forward strand.
GCATCCGAAAGCTTTGGCGTCGACGTGCAGTGCACGCCGCGCAAGTTTGCATACCGAGCCCATGGATACCAATCAGTCGAATGGCCCGACGGAGGATACAGCCGAAAGCGATCATGATTTCGGCCGCCGCAATCCGCTCGAAATCGGCGTTCAGCTCCGCAATTTGGCCAATCGCGGCGA
>NZ_JBQCDN010000230.1:0-13409 GCF_051961175.1 Trinickia sp.
ATCGCCGCGTGGGAGGTCGCACCGCCCGCAGCCATCACGAGCGCGGTCACGCGCGCGCGGTCGAGCGAAGAGAGATCCGACGGCGTGAATTCGTTCGCGGCCAGAATGGCTTCGTCCGGCAACGCGCGTACCGCCGGATTCACGTAACCGAGCGCGCGCAAAACGCGCTTTTCGATGTCGCGCAAATCTGCGGCGCGCTCGGCCAGCAGCATGTCTTCGACTTGCATCAAGACTGCGATCTGCCCGCGGATCGCCTCGCGCCAGGCGAATCCCGCGCTCTTGCCGAGGCTGATCAGATCGCGCGCCGCATCGACGAGCGTTGGGTCTTCGAGCAGCACCCGATGCACGGCAAAAATACCCGCTTCCCCCACGGCGCCGCGTTGCGATGCATCGCGCACCGTCGTATTCAGCTCCGCATCGACGGCGGCCAGCGCGCGATCGAGCAATCGGCTCTCGGCCGCCGACGTGCCGCTGGCACGCTCAGGGGGGGCGAACTCGGCGTCGTCCCAGCGCACGAGCTTGCCCACCGCGATGCCCGGCGCCGCGCACACGCCCGCAAGCGTGTTCGGATCGAGCGGCATGCCTGCCGGACGCACCGCGGGCCTCGGCGCCGGCGATTTTGCGCGCGCCGGCGTTTCCTCCAGCTCACCATGCACCTCGCGCAAGAGCTCGCGCGCGACCGCGTCCACAGCTTGCACCGCATCGCGGCCCGTACCGATCACCTCGACCGTCGTCCCCTCGCCCGCGCCGAGGCCGAGCAGCCCTACGACGCTCTCGACGTTCGCTTGCCGGGCACCGTGATGCACGTCCACGCGCGCATGGAGCCCGCGCACGGCTTCTCGCGCGCGTGCCGCCGGACGGGCATGAAGGCCGCCCGCCTGCACGAGCGTGATCGTGCGGCTCGCCTGCACTTTCACGTCGGCGGGCGGCGTGCTCGGCGCCTCGATCCCGATTGCGCCGCCTTTTGCGCGCAGGGACAGAAGCGGGGTCACCCCCGCCGTCACTCGCCCCGAGGCGCGCTCGACCACATCGAACGCGTCGGAGTTCGCAATCGCGATGACCGAGACGAGACTCGGCGCTTTCATGCCGATCACATCCTGGTCGAATTCGATCAGCAGATCGCCCGCGCGCACGCGATCGCCTTGAGCCACCTTCGCCGTGAACCCGGCGCCGCCGAGCTCGACCGTATCGATGCCGATATGCAGCAGAATTTCGGCGCCCTGGGGCGTTTGCAGCGTGACGGCATGGCCGGTGCGCGCGAGATGCGTGACGACGCCGTCGCACGGTGCGACGAGGCGGCCGTCGAGTGGATCGACGGCGATGCCGTCGCCGAACATGCCGCCCGCGAAGACGGGATCGGGCACATCGGCGAGCGACACGACGGGTCCCGTCAGCGGGGCGAGCAGGATCACCTTGTCCGGGGATTGGTTCATTAGTCGGGACTCCTCAGCACGTTCCATCCGGATCTCTCGCTCAGTGGGTTTCAGTGATCTTGTTCAGGTGGCGCGGCGCATCGGGATCGCGCCCGCGGGCGGCCGCAAGTTCCGCGGCCATCACGTAGAAAGTCTGGATCGCCGCGATCGGATCGAGCGAGACATGGCGGCTAGCCGCCAGCGGCAAGTGCGCATGGAAGCCGGCCGCCTCGGCAATATCGGCTGGCGCGGCCAGCAACACGCGCGCGCCGCGCCCGCGCATATCGGCGGCGAGCCGGATCAATCCAGCCTGTTCCGGGCCGCGCGGGGCGAAGACGAGCAACGGGTAGTCGCGATCGATGAGCTCCATGGGGCCATGCCGGACTTCCGCGCTCGAGAAGGCTTCGGCCTGGATGCCCGATGTTTCCTTGAGCTTGAGGGCCGCCTCTTGCGCGACGGCGAGCCCGAGGCCACGGCCGATCACGATCATGCGCTCGACGTCGCGCAGCGTATCGACCGCCACCGACCAATCGAGCGCGGCCGCATCGCGCAGCGTATCGGGCAGCGCCCGCAGCGCGTCGATCAACATCGGATCGCGCTGCCAGTACGCGACGAGTTGCGCCGAGATCGACAGCATGGCGATGTAGCTCTTGGTGGCGGCAACCGAGCGTTCCGGTCCGGCCAGCAACGGCAATTGCCATTCGCAGGCATCGGCGAGCGGCGAGTCGGGGGCGTTGACCGCGCTGACGGTCAGCGCACCGGCATCGCGCAGGGCTTTCATTGTGTCGACGAGATCGGGACTGCGGCCCGACTGCGAAAACGCGATCGCGAATTCGCCGCCCACGCGCAGCGGCGCGGCCTGCAACGTCGCAATCGACATCGGCAGCGAAGCGACGGGCAGCCCGATCCGGCTCATCGCCAGGCTCGCGAAATAGCTCGCGGCGTGATCGGAACTGCCGCGCGCGATCGTGAGCGCGACATGGCGCGGCGCGCCAGCGAGCAGCGCCGCCAGTTGTTCGACGCGCGTGCTGTCGGCGCACTGAGCGGCGACGACCGTGCTCGCGGCGAGCGCCTCTTTAAGCATATTCGACAATCTGTTCCCCTTCGACGTAGGTCGCAGCCAGCGTGAGATCGCGTTCGAATACCACCGCGTCGGCCCATGCGCCGCGCACCAGACGCCCCCGGTCTTCAATCCCGAGGTAATCGGCGGCATAGCGCGACGTACGGTGCGAGACGTCGGCGAGCGGCAGGCCCATCGAGACCAGATTGCGCAACGCATCGTCCATCGTCAGCGTGCTGCCGGCCAGCGTGCCGTCGGCCAGACGCACGCCGCCCAGGCATTTCGTGACGTGCTGGCTGCCGAGGCGGTATTCGCCGTCCGGCATGCCCGTCGCCGAGGTGCTGTCGGTCACGACATACAGGCGCGGGATCGCACGCAGGGCTGCACGGATCGCACCGGGATGCACGTGCAGCAGATCGGGAATGATTTCGGCGAATTCCGCATGGGCGAGCGCGGCACCGACGAGGCCCGGGTTACGGTGATGCATCGGCGACATCGCGTTGAACAAATGCGTGAAGCCGCCCGCGCCATGCTTGAGCGCCGCCACGGCATCGTCGTACGTGGCGAGCGAGTGGCCGAGCTGCACCCGCACGCCGCGCGCGACCATTTCGGAGATGATTTCCATGTGTCCCGCGATCTCGGGCGCCAGCGTCACCACGCGGATCGGTGCCACCGACAGGTACTTGAGCACTTCGTCGAGTACGGCCGAAACGGCCGCGTCGGGCTGCGCGCCGAGCTTGCCCGGGTTGATATAAGGGCCTTCGAGATGCACCCCGAGCACGCGCGCACCGCCCGGCGTGCGCGTGCGTGTCACTTCGCCCAGCCCCGAGACGACGGCGAGCAGTTCGTCACGCGGCGCCGTCATCGTCGTCGCCAACAGGCTCGTCGTACCGTGGCGCGCATGGGTGCGCGCTATCGTTTCGATGGCAGTACCGGCTTCCATGACGTCGGCGCCGCCGCCGCCGTGGACGTGCAAATCGATGAAGCCCGGCAGGATGTAGGGATCGCCATTCGTCGAGGGATCGACAGCCACGCCTTCGAGCGCCGTGATCCGGCCGTTCTCGCAATGCAGCGTGCCGCGAATCCAACCGTCCGGCGTGAGGATATTTCCGTTCAGCATGGGATTGCTATCTCAAAAAAAGCTCGAACGCGCGATGGGGATGCGCGCTGTCGTTCCGGGGCGCGCCGCCTGCAGCGGCAGCACGCGTGAGGGCAATGATGTTGGAGCCCATTATATAACCAGAATAGTACCAGTCAATCCACCCTGCGCGCGCCTTGCGATGGGTGTCAAACGCTTGCCCGGCAAGGCGCCGCCGTAAAACGAGCCTGTTTTCGGCTGGTATGGGGGCATCGGGATTTACCCGCACCGCATACCAATCCTGCCCCACCGGCGAGGCAGGCGAATGACGGCGGCGCCTTGCCCGCATGCATAGATACCGGTTTAGTACCACCGGTTTGTCGAGCAAAACTTGTTTGTTGGCGACGATCCCATATAGTTCTGATTAATCCAGACGATACGGTGACGCCCGCATTGACCGAAACCACTTTGCACCACCGCGCGGAAGCGGTGCGCCGTTTCAATCGCTTCTATACGCAGCACATCGGCGTATTGCATGAGTTTTTACAGAAAAGTCCGTTCTCTCTGACAGAAGTTCGGGTGCTTCGCGAATTGACGCAGGGGACCGTTTCCACGGCGACGGAGCTTGCGCGTACGCTGGGGCTCGATAGCGGGTACCTGAGCCGCTTGTTGACGAGCTTCGAACGGCGGCAGTTGATCACGCGGCGCCAATCGGAAGCCGATGCGCGCCAGTCGCTGCTCGAGCTCACACCGGCCGGGCGCGCCGCGTATGCCCCGCTCGAAGTCGCGGCCGTCGACGAAGTGTGCGCGCTATTGAAGGGGCTTTCCGTCGCCGGACAGGAACAGTTGATTGCGGCGATGCGCGTGATCGAGCGGCTGCTCGGGCGCGGCCCCGCGCGTGCAGCCGTTTCGCTGCGCGCCCCGAGGGGCGGCGATTACGGCTGGCTCGTCCATCGGCAAGCCTTGCTCTTCGGCGCGGAATATGGCGCGGATATGGGTTTCGAAGCGTTCGCCGCGCAGGAAATGGCGGAATTTTCGCGGCGGCACGATCATGAACGCGCGATGTGCTGGATCGCTGAGCAGCAGGAAACGGTCGTCGGTGCCGCATTCGTCGCCGCGCTTTCGGAACGCGCCGCACGAATGCGGCTGTTATATGTGGAGCCGGAATCGCGCGGTCACGGGATCGGCACGCTGCTCGTCACGCAATGCATCAGTTTCGCGCAACAAGCCGGATATGACACGTTGACGCTGACCACCTGCGGCGTGCTCAACGACGGCGAACGCGTGTTCGAGCGCGCGGGATTCCGCTGCGTCTCAACGGAACCGGAGCGGCGCTTCGGCCGCAATCTGATCGCGCAGACTTGGGAGCGCAAGCTCTAAAGCCAGTTGTCGCTGGTAATTGGCATAGGGGGTCGCCAACAGGCTACACCCCTGCCACAGCACCCGGCATGCGGGTCCGCACCGGGCGGTTCAAGAAGTTGAGGTTAGCAGAGACGAGGTACGCCGAGGCCGTCGAAGTAGGATGGTCAAGACACGCTTGAGCGCGCGGTCGCTATTGCGCCACCAACGGCGGCTGTTAGCCGCCACTTGGCGGGGCTCGCGTAGAAGCGCGTCGCAGCTCGCGGGCTGCGGCTTGTTTAGAACGACGGCACCATCGCACCCTTGAACTGGGTGTGGATGAAGTCACGCACTTCTTGCGAGTGATAGGCCGCGACGAGCTTCTTCACCCACGGCTTATCCTTGTCCTGCGTGCGCACGGCAATTAAATTCGCGTACGGGCTATGGACGTCTTCGCGTGCGATCGCGTCATCGGTCGGCGAGAGGCCGGCGGACAATGCGTAATTCGTGTTGATGACGGCGGCGTCGACATCGCCGAGCGAGCGCGGCAATTGCGCCGCATCGAGTTCGAGCAGCTTGAACTTGTTCGGATTCTCAGCCACGTCGAGCGTCGTGGCGTTGTTCCCGTTCGAACCGGCGCCAGCTTTGAGCTTCACGAGTCCCTGCGCCTGCAACAGCAGCAGCGCGCGGTTCTCGTTCGACGGATCGTTGGGAATCGCGATCTTCGCGCCGGCCTGCAGTGCCTTCACCGATTTGACCTTCTTCGAATAAATGCCGATCGGCGAAATATAGGTGAGGCCCGCGGTCACGATCTTGTAGCCGCGTTGTTTGATTTGACTGTCGAGGTAGGGCTGGTGCTGGAAGCTGTTCGCGTCGAGATCGCCGGCATCGAGTGCCGCATTCGGCTGCACGTAATCGTTGAACGTAACGATCTTGATATCGAGCCCCTCGCGCTTTGCGACTTTCTTCACGACGGCCCACGTCTGCTCGTCGGGGCCCGCGATCGTGCCGACCTTGACGATCTGGTCCGCCTGCGCAACGGAGCCGATGGCGAATGCCGCGGTGGCGGCGACCGACGAGAGGAGCTTGAGAAGCGTTCTGCGTTGCATAAAATCTCGCTTTCTTTATAGAAAAAATAAGAAGACCGGCCTGATGGTGTCATAGCCGTCTTTCGAAGGGAAATACGTTGATCGCATATCGATATGCCGCGCGGCGCGCCGATGGGCCGCGGGGGTATGCGTTTTGTTCTATTTAATTAGGACAACCAAATAATAACGGTGCATTCATGCGGCTCGAATCGAGCCACAGTGAGAGCGGAAGCCGGAACGAAAAATCGGAGGGTGATTAATCGACCAGCAGCTTGAGGTCGTGAACCCAGCGCTGCACGCCCTGCCCGTCGCGCGCGAACAAGCGCAATTGGCCGGACGGATCGAACACATAGCTCGCGGCTGTATGGTTCATCGTGTAGTCGTCCGGGGTCTTGCCCGGCACCTTCGCGTAATAGACACGAAAATCCTTCGCGACCTTGGCGAGCTGCGCGTCATCGGGCCGTAGCGCGACGAACGACGGACTGAACGCGTGAACATATTGCGAGAGGACCTGCGGCGTATCGCGCGCGGGATCGACTGTCACGAACAGCACCTGAACGCGTTGCGCATCGGGGCCGAGCTGCTGCATCGCCTGGGTCAGTTCGGCCATCGTTGTCGGGCAGACATCGGGGCAGTGCGTGTACCCGAAGAACAGGACCACGGCCTTGCCCTTGTAATCGGCGATCGAATGCATCTTGCCGTTCGTATCCGGCAGCGTGAAATCCGTCCCGAACTGCTTGTTGCCCGTGAGATCCAGGTTCTGAAACGCGGGCTCGCTCTTGCCGCAACCGGCCGTGCACAGCGCGCTGCCGATGAGGCACGCCGCGAGCAGCGCGCGCGCGGCGCGCATCGTCGAAAGCTTGGACACAGGACGCATCACAGGCCGATCAAACCGCGCGCGTAGTGATCGACGAGCAGCGCGGCGAACAGCAGGGACAGATAGACGATCGAATACCGGAAGGTCTTTCGCGCAAGCGCATCCGAATACTCGCGATAGATCTTCCACGCATAGCCGAGGAACACGGCACCGAGCAGAACCGCAGATACCAGATAGACGAGCCCGCTCATCCCGGAGACGAACGGCATCAGCGTGACCGCGAACAGAATCACCGTATAGAGAAAGATATGCAACCGCGTGTACTGCTCGCCGTGTGTATTCGGCAGCATCGGCAGCCCGGCGTTTTCGTAGTCCTTGCGGCGATACAACGCGAGCGCCCAGAAATGCGGCGGCGTCCAGACGAAGATGATCAGCACGAGGATCCAGGCGTCACCCGGCACGTGACCCGTGACCGCCGCCCAGCCGAGCGCCGGCGGCATCGCGCCCGACGCGCCGCCGATCACGATGTTCTGCGGCGTGGCCGGCTTGAGCAGCAACGTGTAGATGACCGCGTAGCCGATAAACGTGGCGACCGTCAGCCACATCGTCAAGGCGTTCGTGAGCGCATACAGCGTCCACATCCCGACACCGCCCAGGACGGCCGAGAACAGCAGGATCTGCGTGGTGGTGATTTCGCCGCGCGCGGACGGACGCCACGCCGTGCGGCGCATCATCGCATCGATCTTTTGCTCGACGAGGCAGTTGATCGCGAAGGCGGCGCCGGCCGTCAGTGCAATACCGACGGTCCCGCCGATCAGCACTTTCCACGGCACCATGCCCGGTGTCGACAGAAACATGCCGATGACCGCGCAGAACACGGCAAGCTGCGTCACACGCGGCTTCGTGAGCGCGAGGTATTGGGAGATTCGGGAGCTCGGATGGCGAGCGAATGTGGTGCTTTCCATGGGGATCACGCGGGTGCGGCCTCGCGCGACGAAACGGCGGCGCGGCCAAGCTGGCTGGAAGCGGTGCGAAAGTTTAGCACAACGACAAGCAGCAGCAGGATGGCTGCGCCGCCGTTGTGGGCAACGGCGATCGGCAACGGCCATTGCAGCACGATGTTCGACAGGCCCGTCGCGAATTGGAGCGCGAGCACGATCAGCACGCCCGTGGCGGGGCGGCGCAGCGACTCATAGCCGCGCATCTTCCAGGCGAGCGCAGCCAGGTACGCGATGACGACGATCGCGAAAGTTCGATGCGTCCAGTGAATCGCCACGAGCGCGTCCTGGGTGATGGCCTCGCCATCGCCCGTCATACCGAGCGCGCGCCACAGGTGAAAGCCTTGCGCGAAATTCATCGGCGGGAGCCATTGACCGTTGCAGGTCGGGAAATCGGTACAGGCGAGCACCGCATAATTCGTGCTCACCCAACCACCGAGTGCAAGCTGCAGCACCAGCAGCGCAAGCCCCACGAGCGCGAACGCCCGATAGCGCGCGATCTCGGGTTCATAGGCCGGCAGCGGCGTCAGACGTGCGGCGAACCACGCCAGCGTGCCGAGCAGCGTCAGGCCGAGCAGCAGATGCGTCGTCACGATCACAGGCTGAAGCTTCATCGTCACGGTCAACGCGCCGAACACGCCTTGCACGACGATCAACAGCAGCAGCCCGGTTGGCCACCACGGCGAGACATGCAACGATTTGCGTTTGATGCGTGCCACCCATGCACTGGCCGTCTGCGCGATGATCAGCACGCCGATGGCCGTCGCGAAATAGCGATGGATCATTTCGATCCACGCCTTCACCATGCTGACGGGCCCGCTCGGCATCGCCGCATGCGCGGCGGCAATCTGCGCGTGCGCAAGGAACGGCGAGGCCGTGCCGTAGCAGCCGGGCCAGTCGGGGCAGCCGAGCCCGGAATCCGTCAGGCGCGTAAAGCCGCCGAACATGATCAGATCGAGCGTCAGAAACGTCGTCACCCAGACAAGCTTCCGGAATTTATCGTCGCTCCCCTTGATCCAGACGTAACTCAGAGGAAGCAGCGCGATGCAAATCCCCGTCGCGCCCAGTTGCAGCAAGAACATCGTTACCCTCCAGCCAAACGGCGAACCGCGTCACACGTCGCTTGTCGCGCGTCAGCCGATACTCGACCACTTCAACAGCTTCGTCACGTCGCTCTTGACCTTGTTCGGATCGGGGTTCTTCGGGAACCGCATCATCAAGTTGCCGTTCGGATCGACGAGATAGATGTGATCGACATCGCTCGTGCCCGTATCGGCCGGCAGCCATGCCGATAGCGCAGCGGGATCGGCGATGAGCTTGCGCGTATCGGGATAGGCGCGCTCGATCACGTCCGGCACGGTATCGGCATCGGTGCGCAGCCAAACGGTGAGCATGCGCTCGCGCTCGCCGCCTTGCGCCACGCGGATCTGCCGCATGAAATAAAGCTTCGTCGCGCACGCTTTATCGCAAGCGCTGCGATCGACGCTGACCATGAGCCAGCGCCCGCGCAGCGAGGCGAGCGGCATCGGCTTGCCGGTTTCGTCCTTGACGATCAGCGTGTCCGCAATCGGGCGCTGCGGCTCGATCAACGCGCCGTAATTCGTCGCCCCGCCTTTCGGCTTGATGACGTAGTACGTCAGATACGACGCGATGATCGGCGCCGCGCACATGAGCCCGATCGCGAGCACCACCCACCGGCCGCTCTTCCAAGAGCCGCGGGCCCGAGCGGGCGCGGACGAGACGGCGCCGTTTTGATCGGCTGCGCGGCGTTGCGCGCGGGAGCGTTCAGATGACATCGACAAGCGTGACTCCCTCTCAATTTCCTTTTTTCGCAGCCCGTCTGGCTGCGTACAAACCAAAGCCCAACGCGGCGGCCGCCATGCCCCACCATTGGAACATGTATCCGTAGTTGGTCTCGACGCCCATCGTCGGCACCGGCCAATCGCGCACGAGGCGATCGCCGTCGTCGCTCGTCTGCTGGATCACGAACGGCTGGAACGCAAGGCCCGTTTCCTTTGCGAACGCGCCCACATCAAGGTTCTGCCGGATCGGCTGATGCGCAGCCGATCCGCCCTCGCCGAGCTCGAACGCGCGCGACGCGTTGGCGCGCGCGATGCCTTCGATCGTCACCTCGCCCGATGGGGTGCGATAGGGCGCAATCGCCGTGCGCAGATCCGCATTGCGCGGCAGCCAGCCCCGGTTGACGAGCACATAGCCGCCACCGGTCAACGCGAGCGGCATCACGACGTAAAAACCCGGTTGATCCCGGTACGGACGGTTGTCGAGGTAGACGACATGCTCCGGCATGAAACGGCCGATGGCCCGCACCCGATGATATTCGATCGAGGCGACCGGCATCGGCTGTGCCCCCACCGGTTGCGCCGGTGCGTGTTCGTATTGTTCGATATGGGCCTGCAGCGCTTCCTTTTGATGCGCGCGATCGCGCTGCCAGAATCCGAGCCGGATTGTCACCGCCATCACGAGCAGAATCAGCAGCGTGGGAACAAGACGAATTTTCATATCAGACGCGGCACGCTTCGCGCGATCGCCGAACACGCGCATGTTTGCATGAGCGCCATCCGGCCCTCCGTGACTGCATGAGCAGGTAACGTCGGTGCGATAATTGCATCGGTAGTTTTTCGTCGATTCCGAACATCGGTTGGTTCCATGCACATTTTTGTTGCCGTCGCTTTCGCCCTCATCATCGCCAGTATGGTGTCGGCCCTTTACTTCATGATGCACGACCGCGGCAAGACCAAGCGGATGGTTTGGTCGCTGGCCACGCGCGTCGGGTTGTCGATCTCGCTGTTCCTCTTTCTCTGGCTAGCCCATTGGCTCGGCTGGATTCAATACAGCCACGTGCCGCTGGGCCGCTGAACGACACCACTGGTTCAGCCGCGAACGCCCCTCGCGGTGCCCCCATCGCTGCGGCACATTGCCGCAGCATCGCCCCTCAAAAACACAAACGCCGCCTCGATCGAACCGAAGGCGGCGCACGCAAGTGGGGACTTCATCTCGTCAACATCGCCGCGCGTTCCGCCTCGCATTCAGCAGCACTAAGCGAGCGATGAACAAGCGGCCATGCTGGCGGCCCGGCTCGTCGACTATCGTCGACAAGACAGGCCGTATCGGACATTACAGCCAGTAGACGACGACGTACAGGCCAAGCCAGACGACGTCGACAAAGTGCCAGTACCACGCAGCGCCTTCGAAGGCGAAGTGGTGATCCGCCGTGAAGTGGCCACGAATCAAACGCACGAGCACGACCGTCAGCATGGTGCCGCCGAGGAACACGTGGAAACCGTGTAAACCCGTCAGCAAGAAGAACGTGGAACCGTAGACGCCCGAGGCGAGCGTGAGATTCAGTTCGTTGTACGCGTGGATGTACTCGAACGCCTGCATGAACAAGAAGGTCACGCCGAGCAGGACCGTCGCAGCCAGCCAGGCGATGGCCTTCTTGCGATGATCGTCACGCAGCGCGTGGTGCGACACGGTCAGCGTCGCGCCCGAGCTCAAGAGCAACGCCGTGTTGATCGTCGGCACGGGCCACGGCACCATTGCCTTGAAATGGCCAGCCAGCTGCGCCGGGCCTTCATTCGGCCACACGGCCGTGAAGTCGGGCCAAATCAGCTTGAAATCGAGGCTGCCGAGCTGATGCATGGCGATTTCGCGTGCATAGAACAGCGCACCGAAGAACGCGCCGAAGAACATCACTTCGGAGAAGATGAACCAGCTCATGCTCCAGCGGTACGAGCGGTCGACACGCTTGCCGTACATGCCTGTCTCCGATTCGGCAATCGCATCGCCGAACCAGTGCCACAACACGAAGAGCAGCCACAGCAAGCCCGCGAACATCGTGAAGGGAGCCCAAGGCGTGTCGTTGATCCACAGCCCCAACGATCCGAGCATCACGAAGACGCCGATAGACGCCGTGACTGGGTGCCGGGACGGATTCGGCACGAAGTAATACGGGCTCTCGTTTTGACCGCTCATTGTTGATTCTCCACTTCAGTCCAATTGTTTCGCAATTTGCCGGCGCGTTTGCCCATGTTCGACACCGCACCGCTTCGCTTTTGATTTGCTTCGCCTCGGCGCCTGCTTCAGCTCGTCACGGCATGCACCACGGCAATCAGCACCGCGATAAACACCGCCACCGCGATCAGCGCCGCCACGATCACATGCAGCGGATTGAGCTGCATATCGGCTTCGTGGTCGGCCCGCCGGCGTACACCGAAGAACGACCAGAGCACCGCTTTCATCGTCTTGGCAAAACTGGCTTTGCCGCCTGAAGTCATCGCACCGGTCTCCGGTCCCATTCGCCTGCTCATCGTCATTTGTCACGCGGCGCCCGTCCCGCTTTGCGCCGCTTCGGCCATCGGCCGCCCCTCATCCCCGCTCGCGTTCGCCAGCCCGTCCTTCTCGCTAAACGTCCGGCGCGCGCCTCAATGAGAGAGCGAAAACTTCAGAACGATACTCACAAAGAAGACGGCGGCAATGGCGAACAAGATCAAACCGAGCCGCAGATTGCCGGTGCGCACCTGCTCCGGCGAGCGTCTTTTTTGTGAATGGTTCATCGTCAATTTCGTGACTTCAAGCGACGGCGCATGGCCGTCGCTTCGTTGCTTCGTTGCTTCGTCGCTTCGCTGATGAAGGCCGAAGCTCGCGGCTTGCCGGTGCGCGCATGTGTGCGTGCGCCCGAGCCGGCAAGCTGCGGCCTACTGCATTACTCCACCGTCGGCGGGTTCTCGAACGTATGGAACGGAGCCGGGCTCGGAATCGTCCATTCGAGACCCGTGGCGCCATCCCAGGGCTTGTCGGACGCCTTCTCGAGCTCGCCGCCGCCGCGATACGCGGGCAGCACCACAGCGAACAGGAAGTAGACCTGCGCCAGGCCGAAGCCGAACGCGCCGATCGTGATCACCTGGTTCCAATCCGTGAACTGCGCCGGGTAATCGGCATAGCGACGCGGCATGCCGGCCAGACCGACGAAGTGCATCGGGAAGAACGTCAGGTTGAAGAAGATCATCGACGCCCAGAAGTGGATCTTGCCGCGCGTCTCGTTGTACATCCAGCCCGTCCACTTCGGCGCCCAGTAGTACCAGCCCGCAAAGAGCGCGAACAGTGACCCCGCCACAAGCACATAGTGGAAGTGCGCCACCACGAAATAGGTGCCGTGGTATTGAATGTCGAGCGGCGCCATCGCCAGCATCAGACCCGTGAAGCCGCCCATCGTGAACACGAACAGGAAGCCGATCGCGAACAGCATGGGCGATTCGAATGTGAGCGAACCACGCCACATCGTGGCCAGCCAGTTGAACACCTTCACGCCCGTCGGCACGGCGATCAGCATCGTCGCGTACATGAAGAACAGCTGGCCGGTCACGGGCATGCCCGTCACGAACATGTGGTGCGCCCAGACCATGAACGACAGAATGGCGATCGACGCCGTGGCGTACACCATCGAGCTATAGCCGAACAGCGGCTTGCGTGCGAAGGCCGGAATCACCTGCGACACGATCCCGAACGCCGGCAAGATCATGATGTAGACCTCGGGGTGCCCGAAGAACCAGAAGATGTGCTGGTACATGATCGGGTCGCCGCCGCCGGCCGCGTTGAAG
>NZ_JBQCDN010000231.1:0-2262 GCF_051961175.1 Trinickia sp.
TCAGCTCGATCTGGCGCACCTCAAGCGCCAAACGCTCAGCCCCGTCTACCAGCAAGGGGCCGAGAAGGCATACACCGACCTGAGCGCGCAGTTCGACAAGACGGTCACGCCGCAGATGATGCCCAAGCTGTTGCCGATCATTTCGGCGCCGGCGAGCCCCGCGCGCACGCAGGCGTTGCAGCAGGCGATTCAAGACCCGCAGATGAAAGCGGCGCTCGATTTGATGGTTCGTACGGGGCAACTCCGATGAGCGCGATCGACGACTTCCTTGCGACTCAGCCGGCAGCCGCCGCCTCGAGCGCCGCGCCCGCGAGTGGCCCGCAAGACGTTAGTGCGCTGCTCGCCCGCGACGCCACGAATCAAGCCGTTCCGCCCGCGCTGCGCGCGCCGCAAGTCCAGGGTTTTCAGCCGGGAATGCTCGCATCTCTCGGCGCCGGCCTCGGCCATGGATTCGGCTCGACGGTGCTCGTCGCACAGCAGCTACTCGGCCGCGGGCTGACCGCGCTCGGCTCCGATCATGTCGGACCGTGGCTCACGCAGGACGCGCAGCATGGCATCGCGAACCTCGACGCGCAATACGCGCCGTACTCGGGCGCTCATCCGATCGCGGCCGGCGCGGGCAATATCGGCGGCCAGATCGCGGGCACGGCACCCACGATGATGATTGGCCCGGAGTATGCCGGCCTGTCTCTTGCCGGAAAGCTGGGTCTGGGCGCTGCCCAGGGCGCGGCCGGCGCCGCGATGATGCCGGTGCAGAACCCGGGCGATAACTACTGGACGCAGAAGGCCGAGCAGGCTGGTCTGGGCGGCCTGATGGGCGGTGCAACGCCGCTCGTTGCCGCCGGCGCGCGTGCGGCCGGCCAGGGGCTCTGGAACGCGGTGCGACCCGTCGTGCAGCCGACTCGATACGTCGGCGAGGGTCTGGCAAACGCCATGGATCAGGCCGAAGCGGCGCAGGCGGCGGCCAATATCCGCGGCGCGCAGCAGTTCGTGCCCGGATCAATGCCCACGACGGCGCAGGTCGCGCAAACACCGGTCATGGTGCAGACCGAGAAGGCGGCCGGCAACCTGCCGGGGTTCAAGACGGCGATGGCGCAACGCGCGATCGACAACAACGATGCGCGCTGGCAGGCGTTGATGGGCGTAGCGCAGACGCCGCAGGCGTTGCAGGCGGCGCAGGACGCACGCGAAGCACTCACGACGCCGCTATATCAGCAGGCGGCGACGCAGACGGCTGGCGTGGGGCCGGGATTCATGAAACTCGCGCAACGGCCCGCTATGCAGCAGGCCATGCAGCAGGCCGATCAGCTCGCGGCCAATCGCGGAGAAACCCTTGTCTGGCCGCAGGTAGGTCCTACCGGAACGCTCTACAAGTCCCCGAGCAAAGACATCAGCGGCCGCGCGCTCGACTACACGAATCAGGCGCTTGGCGACATGATCGGAGCGGCTAAGGCCTCTGGCAACAAGTCGCTCGCCGCGGGGCTTGCTGACGCGCAGTCACAACTTCAGGGATGGACGCAGCGGTTCATTCCGGCACAGCGTCAGGCTTCCCAAGCGTATGCGCAAGCGAGCGTGCCGATCAATACGATGGAGGCTGGGCAGGCCATTGCGAATGGCCTAGGCACGCGCTCGATGAACGCGGGCGGGGCGCCGGAGATTCAACTGATGCCGTATCGCTCGGCGCTCACCAGCGCCATGAAGAATGCGCCGTACGGCATCGACGCCAATGCGTTGAACACGCTTCAGGGAATCGGCCAAGACTTGCAGCGCGCGACGGTATCGAACTCGATCCGCTCGCCGGGCAGCGATACCGCATACAACTTGGCGGCCAATGGCTGGCTTGCGCGGCAGCTTTATGGGCCGACGTTTGGTGGTGCGGGGGGGCTTGGGCGCGCCATAGCGGGGATTGGGCCGGCAGTAGCCGGACATCCTTGGGCGGGGCTCGCTGCTGCAGGCGGAATAGGAAAAATCGGCCAGATGGTCGGCAACCGCCTGCAGGACCGCCTAACGGGCCTTCTGATGGATCCGAATGCTGCGCTGCCGTTCCTCGATGCTCGTGCTGCCGCGGCGGCGCAGTCGGTTCCAGGCCCGCTTATGCAAGGGCTCTTGAATTACGGGCGTCCAGCCGCCGTGAACGGGCTTCTTGGCGGCCTCAACAATCCCGGCAACAAATGAGACGACTGCCACGATCGCGAGCTTTACGAGCCCGAACACCAGCACGTCATGCATTGAAATCCTCCGACCCGGCCGCGCGCCGGGTTT
>NZ_JBQCDN010000232.1:0-16614 GCF_051961175.1 Trinickia sp.
GGGCGGGCCCCCAGACGGCCCGCTCGCGGCGTCCTGCTCCATGCCAATACGTCGACTATCCCGTTCGTCGCATACCTGGCGCGGGGCCGTTCTGTGAGCCAGCGCAAGCCGGGAATTAGCGTGAACAGGCCCTAGGGGACGACGGCGATCGGAGGTGCGTTGGCCGAGCGTTGGCCGACGCTTCAACGCAAGCTTCAGCCCAACGAAGTTGCCGCGGTTCGGAACGCGACTTGCAGCCCGTAATCGAAGCCCAATACGATGAGCGAGCACAGGAGCCCCATCGCGAGATTGGTGAGCCGGTGCTCGAGATCGGGATGGCGGCCGAGCCATGCGGCCGCCAAAAACACGCTTTCCGCCACGACTTGCACGGCGAACAGCGCGATCATCAGCAGATACTCGTAGCCCATCGAGTTGAAATTGGAGAAATCGACGCCGTGTATCGCGATCCAATAGCCAACGCGATAAATTTCGTAGACGACGAAAAGTAGCGGGAACACGTAGCTGGCGACGTAAGTCGGCTTCGTGGCATGCCGCAGTTCGGGGTGAAAGTGATGGACTCGTTGCATCGCAACCTCCTCGGGTAACGGTCTCACTATAGAAAAGCATCGATTCGACACTTTGACATACCTCAATGGGCAAGGTGCCTCGCCGCGTACAGTGGGGAGGGTTTCCACTTGCTCCATCGCCATGGACCGCAAAAAAAGATCTGGCCAGCAAGATCATGACGGTCAGCTTGCTGGCGCTGATCGCCGTTCAATGGCTGACGCTGCGTGCCCTAAAGCGGCGTGCGATTCGCCGGGCCACCGTTCGCCAATTCCACCAACGCACCTCGCAATTGAGCGAACTCGCTCGCCTTGTCGAGAAAAAGCTTCGCGCCCAGGTCGTAGCAGACCTTACGCATCTGCGCATACGCCGAATTGCTGAGCACGATCACCGGCGTCGAAGGTCGATGCTCGTACAACCATTTTAGAATCGTCAGGCCGCTCGTGCCCGCCTTCAACTGCAAGTCGATGATGACGAGATCGGGCTCGCTCGCATCGATGGCGGCAAGAGCCGCCGACGGTTCGTCGGCTTCGGCCGCGATATGCGCGCCGGGCACGCTCCGCACGAGATCGCACAGGCGCTCGCGGATGGGCGCATAGTCTTCTACGAGTAGTACCTTCATGGCAACACACGGATGGTTTCAAGGACATGGCTTTGAGTGTCCGTGAATCCGCAAGGCGTGAAAATCAGCCACGGACTTGATTCGTGTGGGGCTTTTAGCCGGGCTGTCGGAGAAGCCTTACACCCGTTTACGGGCAAACGTTTGCGAAATTGCCCATTCCACATAGCGGTAACCAGCCCCTGGCGCTAGACTGAGGTATTGTCTGAAGCCGGAGCCGGTCCGTGAACACTGAGCCGATACCAGCGCAAGGCCAGGGCGGAGGTCCGTCGGTCGCGCGCATCTCGCCGGAAGCGCGCTATCGCGCGATGGTCGACGCCATCAAGGATTACGCGATCTTTCTGCTCGATGTAAAGGGCCGGATCGCCACCTGGAACGCCGGGGCGGAACGGATCAAGGGCTATCGCGCAGAGGAAATCATCGGCCGCCATTTTTCGGTGTTTTATCCCGAGGACGTCGCGGCGCGCGGCTATCCCGCCGAGGAACTGCGCCGCGCGGGCGAACTGGGCCGTTGGGAGGACGAAGGCTGGCGCGTCCGCAAAGACGGCTCGCGCTTTTGGGCCAACGTCGTCATTACGGCGCTGCGCGACGAAAACGGCGACTTGGTGGGCTTCGCCAAGGTGTCGCGCGACTTGACCGAGCGGCGCCGCAACGAGGAGCAACTGCGCCAAAGCGAGGAGCGGATGCGCCGGCTGATGGACGCTGTCGAGGATGCGATCTTCATGCTCAACCCGCACGGCCAGGTCACGAGCTGGAACGCCGGCGCCACCAGGGTGCTCGGCTTTCATGCCACGGAGATCATCGGGCGGCATTTCTCGCGTTTCTACCCCGTGGAAAGTATCGCTGGCCGCGAGCCCGAGCGCGAGCTTGCCGACGCGGCCGCGTACGGCCGGATCGAGAAGGAGGGGTGGCGGCTGCGTAAAGACGGTTCGCGGTTTTGCGCGAACGTCGTCGTCACCGCCGTGTTTGGCGTGGCCGGTGAACTCGTCGGGTTTGCCAAGGTGGTGCGGGATATCACAGAACGCAACCAACTGCGACAACTCGAATACGCGAGCGAATTGGCGTCGCGGATCGAGGCGACACGCGAAGAAGAGAAAAAGCGCATTGCGCGCGAATTGCACGACGACCTTGGCCAGCAGCTGACCGCGCTGAAGATGGATCTGACCGCGCTGACCGCCGAGGATATGCCGCGCGCGCACGATCCGTCCGAAGCACTGGACGCGGCGCGCGTACGCGCGCTGGCAATGCGCGGCGCCGTCGACCACGCGATCGCTTCGGTTCGGCGGCTCGCGGCGGGACTGCGTCCGGCCGTTCTCGACGATCTCGGTTTGCTGCCCGCACTCGAATGGCTCGTCGACGATTTTCGTCAGCGCTCGCGCATGAGCATCGGCATGGCGACGAACGCCGAGGACGTCGTATTCAACGAGGCAGCCTCGACAGCGATTTTCAGAATCGTGCAGGAAGCGCTCACGAATGTCGTGCGGCATGCGCATGGCGCGACGGCCGTGGATGTCGCCCTGATCTGCACCGCGACGATGTGCGACGTCGCCATCCGCGACAACGGGATAGGAACCCGATCGGCGGCCGAGGGGAACGCCGGACGTCCCAGTCCGTCCGGCCTGGCGGGCATTCGTGACCGGGTGCGGCGGCTGGGCGGTTCGGTTGTGATCGGCAGCGACGCGAGCGGCGGGTTCGCCGTCCGCTTGTCCGTGCCGCGCGACGCTGTCGAGGTGCCGGCCTAGGAGCCGGCCTAGGCGCGGCCTAGGAGCCGGCCCATTCAGAACTGATAGTTGACGGCCATATTGAACACACCCGATGCGCGCGTCTGGGTGATCGGGCTATGCGCGGCCGAGCCGACGAGCTGCTGAAACGCGCCGTCGGCGCTGACGACCCAGTGTTTGTTGATGGAGTACGAGGCCGACACGCCGAAGCCGACGGAGCGAATGCCGGCCGAGGCATTGTATTGACGGTAGCCAGATCGAGCCGACTGCACGTCACTCACGCCGAACCAGCTGTTCATGTAGCGGGAATCGGCGATCGTCATCGTCGGGCCGGCGAACCAGGAGAATTTCTCCGAACTGCCGGGCATCGGCATGTAGGCACCGAGATCGCCGATCCACCCGTTGTCGCCACCGAAATTGCGGCGCAGATCGGCGCGCAGTACGATCGGAAGCGATTTCGACACCGCGTATTCGCCGAGCAGGCGCAAGCTTGGCGCCGGATTGATGTTACCCATGCCGTGTAAGTGGTCGAGATCGTCCGCCGCACGCCGGCCCAAATCGTAGGCTGCCGCCACACCCACGCGCCAGTTCGGCCCCGTGAGCACGTTCATGCCGATACCTTCTCCCGTTGACAGAAAGAAGCGATCACGATAGCGGATATCGATGCTCGGTCCTGCCAGTGTGTGATAGCGGTCGGAACCGTCGTAGCGGGGCTGGAAACTCGCGGACGGGCCGAGCCGGATGCGCCATGTCGGCAGCGCCGGTTCGAACATCTGCTCGAGCAAAATACCCGACGAGTATTGCCACTCGGCGAGCGGGGAAGGCGTCTGCGCATGAGCCGGGGCACTGGCGAACGCGGTGAACAGCGCTCCGGCAAAGGCGAGGCGCGATGCCGCATGAGAGGTCGACATAGCTCTTGTCCTTATTCGATATCGCTATCGATAGTGGTAGGCAAATCGTGCCAGACCTCAGAGCAATGCGCATGCCCTTTTTTTTCACGCGAGGCGCTGCCGCGGGTTCGTTATTTGCGGCGGTTCGCGACTGCGTCGAGACCACCCTGGGAGAAGGAAGTGACAGAGCGCGATCCTGCCGCACCGACCGACGATGTCGTGCTCTGGCGCACGATCAGGCCAGCGATGGCCAATCACCGCCGCGTACTCGTCGTGGACGACTACCGCGACGCGGCCGAAGCGTTGCAACTTTTGCTCGATGCGGACGGCTTCGAGTGCCGTGCGACGAGTGATCCGCATGACGCCTGCGTCATTGCGCGCGAGTGGCAGCCGTTCGCAGTGCTGCTTGACATCGCCATGCCGGGGCTCGACGGCCTGGAGGTGGCGCGGCGGCTGCGCAGCGATGCGGCCACTGCCCATATGCTGCTGATCGCCTGTACCGGCTACGCCTCCTCCGAGGATCGGGCGCGTGCGCGCGATGCCGGCTTCGACGCGCATTGCGCGAAGCCCCTCACACCGCAATTGATTTTGCGCGTGCTCGAGTTCGCCAGCGAAGGCTCGCATCGCGTCGCGGACGACCTCGGCGGTGCTGACGACGGCGAATCCCGCGCCGGCCTGTGAGCCACTGCAGACGGCTGGTGCAGTGAGGCCACCGCGAGGTCCCGAGAGACGACGTGCGCAGCGCGAAGCGGCGACGAGCACGGCGCGGAGACGGGCTTCTTAAACCGAAAAACAACGGAGCGGAATCGTTACGCATGCGTGGGCGATGCCCGCTGGCGGTGGTTGCGAACGGAAAAATGGCGTGCTTGAATCGCGCCGAGCCGGCGCCATCGCGGCGGCACGGTATCGAGTACGCACGCGGGAGGAGACCGTGAAGCATCGGTTGCATGCGAATGTCGTTGCAACGGCCATGGCATTGGCGGCCATTTCCGCGTGGGCCGGCGCACCGCGTGCCAACCACGGCGACGATCCTTTTTTTCAGGTGTCGCAAGCGATTCCGGCTTGCCCGGTTCCGCTCGGGCCGCTCCAAACCGAGCAGGAATGGCTGGCTGATTCGCATTACCGGATCGAACGCGGCAATAGCTGCTGGTGGGAAGGGCGCTGCCGGCTCCCGAACAGCTATCTGTACGATAAGGGAATCGAGGAAGCGGCCAAGCGACGCCTCACCAACGCCGAACCGTCGACGCATTGGCGCGAACATACGACGCTTTGGCTGATGCTCCAGCGGCGATTCATCTATGTGCAGGGCTGCGTGGCGCCCGACTTCGACAAACAGGCGTTCTTGTCGGAGCTTGCCAAAACCGCCGATGTCGAGCGCGTCATCGACGAAACGACAGCCGATCCGGCGTCCGATGCATTGCCGTACCGCACGCTCGCGGATCCTGACAAGACAGCTTATCCCCCTGGCGGCGGCTGATTCGCCGAGCCGTGCCGACGGTTTCGCCGAGCTGGCGCGCGTAAGCGCTTGTAGCGTTTCATCAAGGGCATGGCGGACATCCCGTGGATGAATACGGAGGCTGCGACCACGGCCAGGGCGTACGGCGCGAGCGGCGCGATGTCGCGCTTAGGGCCGTGCTCGAGCGCGTACGCCAGGTAATACACCGTTCCGCTTCCGCGGATGCCGAACCAGCTCATCATCCGGCGTGCCAGGGGCTGCGCACGTGAGCCGAGCAGCGACAGCTCGACCGCGATCGGGCGTACGACGACGAACAGGGCGAGCACGAGCGCCACGGCACGCCACGTGAAGAGCGGGGCCGGCAGCGTGCTGAGCAAGTTGCCCACCATGATCATCATGGCCATCTCGGCGATGCGTTCGAGTTCGATCGTAAAGCCGAGCACGGACTCCGCCATGTAGGCGTGCGCCTTGTCGGGATGCGCAGCCGTCGCCGCGACATCCGAAGAGTCGATCGATCCGATCGCATCCTGGGGCGAACGTGCGCCCGTCGCGCGATGTTCGACGCGGCGCATGGCTACGCCCGCGGCAAACGCCGCGAGGAAGCCGAACGTATGGAGCAATTCGGCGATCCCGAACGACAGCTCGATGAGCCCGAGCGCGAAGAAGCCCTCCAGACCGAGCGCCTGCGCATAGCGGGTGCGCAGCCAGGCGACGGCGTGTGTCGTCGCGAAGCCGAGCAGCGCACCGATACCGAGCGCGCCGACGATTCCCCAAACCGCTTCGAGGAGCATGCCCGGAATCAATACGCCTGGGCCGCCGGCGGCCTCGTTCGCGCACCATGCGAGCGCCGCCAGCATGAAGGGCAGCGCGACGCCATCGTTGAGTCCACCTTCTCCCGATAGCGAGAAACGCACGATGTCGAGATCGTTGGCATCGCGCACCTGAACGTCGTGAGCCAGCACGGGATCGGTCGGTGCGAGCATGGCAGCCAACACCCAGGCCGGTCCCCATGCCATATCGAGCCCCCACCTGCCGAATAAAGCGAGCAACGGCACGGTGACGATCATCGCAAGCAGCCCAAGACGCACCGGCAGCGACCACAGCGACGCGAAGATCGGCGCCCGCAGGCGCAGGCCGATGGCAAACAGCGAGGCGAGCAGTGCCACTTCGCTCAGAAGCCGCACGAGCGGTGCGTGTTTCGCGATGTCGAGCGACAGCAAGCCCGCACCGTTCGGCCCGAGTGCGAAGCCCGCCGCCAGATAGAGCATGGCGCCCGTCAGCGGCAACCGCTTGAACAAGGAACTCGCCACGCCCATGCCGACGAACATGCCGCCGACGAGGAGAAACCAGATCGTCTCGCGCATCGGGAGTGACCGGGCGCTGGCTCAGTGCGTGCGCCCGAACGCTTCGCGCAATTTGCCCTTGGCGGCTTGCAGCACGTCGCGGCGGGATTTCGGCAGATTCCTGCCCGCACGGTTGATATAGAAATTCAGCATCGACATCGCCGATTGGTACGGCGTGCCGCGCCGTCTCCTGCTGGCAAGCGAGGAGCGCTTGAGCGATTGCGCGATTTCCTCGGCATTGCCGGACTTGAAAATGCCCTGTTCGAGATCGAGGGCGTCGCTCTTTTCCATGACTTCGTGCGACCAGCGGCGCGGCGCGCGGCTTCGGCTCGAAGCGGCGTGCTGTTTTTCGTGGTGCGCGCGGCTTTGCGCGTGACGCTGCCGCGGTGGGTGACCGGCGCGGCGTCGCGTCGACGAATGTGGAGACGAGGAAGCCATCGGTTCGTTCCTGACTGGGAGATGGGGGCTCGGTGAGCGAGTGCGAGTAGGCCGCGAGGCCCGTGCCGCGGCGCATTGTTCCCTCGACGCAACGCGCATGCCAACACATGAAGGATCCGATTCGAATTTGGCACGGTTGATGCATCTCCAGCACGGCCCGGCGAGCGAGCCTTTGGCTGCGGGCCGTCGCGGGCGAAGCCGTGTTTCGTAAATACAAATCGATGGAGAAAACCCATGGCGAATCAACCGTTTTTGTCGGACGTCCAGGCCATTCGCAAACGTGCGCGCGAGCATATTGAAGAAGGGGCCGTGACCGCCGGCTATCAGGCGGATCGCGCGGCGGTGTTGAAGCTGCTCAACGACGCGCTGGCGACTGAAATCGTTTGTACGCTGCGCTACCGCCGTCACTATTTCATGGCCAAGGGCATTCATTCGAAGAGCATTGCCGACGAATTTCTCGCGCATTCGAACGAGGAGCAGGGGCATGCCGATATGTTGGCCGAGCGCATCGTGCAGCTCGGCGGCGAACCGAACTTTTCGCCCGACGGATTGCTCTCGCGCAGCCATGCCGAGTATGTGGAAGGCACGTCGCTCGTCGACATGATCAAGGAAGACCTGGTGGCCGAGCGTATCGCCATCGACAGCTATCGAGAGATAGTCAGTTTCCTTGGCGACAAAGATCCCACGTCGCGCCGCATCATGGAAACCATCCTGTCGGTGGAGGAAGAGCACGCCGACGACATGGCAGACCTGCTGACCGGGCTGCCGAGCGATCTCAAGCGGTAAGGGAGCCGTTGCGGCGTGACGAGACGCCGGGCCCTGTGGGCACCGCATTTGCTGCGGTGCAGGCAGCACTTCACTTCATATTGGGGAGTTGCGCCCATGACTACGAAGACGAAAACGCTGGAAGGTTGCAAGGTCGCCATGCTGGCGATGGACGGCTTCGAAGAGGCTGAACTTGCCGAGCCGAAGCGGGCGCTGTCGGAAGCCGGCGCTTTGGTGCATGTGATCTCGAAGAAACCCGGGCAGATTCAGGGGTTCCGTCATACGGAGCGCGGCGGCACGGTGACCGTCGACGCGACGTTCGATCAGGTGCGGCCGGAGCAATACGATGCAGTCGTGTTGCCGGGCGGGGTTGTCAACGGCGATGCCATTCGCACCGTGCCGGAAGCGCAGGCGTTCGTGCGCGCGCTCGATGAAGCGCACAAGCCCGTTGCCGTGATTTGTCACGGCGGTTGGCTGCCGATCTCGGCCGGCATCGTCAAGGGACACACGATGACGAGCTGGCCGAGCCTGCAAGACGATCTTCGCAACGCGGGCGCAACCTGGGTCGACGAGGAGGTGGTCGAAGACGGCAATCTGATCACGAGCCGCAAGCCCGACGACATCCCGGCCTTCAATCAAAAACTCATTGCCCAACTCGAACATCGGGGCACGGCGCGATGAGCGCCGTGCAGCGCCCGGCGCGAGGCGGACGGCGGGGCCAGCAGCTATGCGCGTGACGTTTCAAGAGGACGCGCCGATGTTCGATGGAGCGCAGATGGTGGTGCGATTCATCGCCATGGTCGACGGCGTGGCGCTCTCGTGCGCGATCACCGCCGAGGCGCTCGAAGATCATTTCGGCGCGGGTTCGACGCTCGAAGCCGAGCTTTTGCGCGCATTCGCCGCTGGGCGCGAACGCATCCACGATGTGTGCAAACGCGCGATCGAAGAGAGCGGCGGCGCCGCCGTGATATTGCGCAGCGGCTTGTTCCGGATCGCACCGACCTGAATGGCGCGCATGTCGAACGAACGAAATAAGGAGGACGTGTCATGTCGTTGATCGTCGCAGGCCGCTTCACGACGTTTGCCGATGCCGAAGCCGCCGCCAACCGCCTATTCGAAGCGGGGTTCGTGCAAGAGGACGTTACGCTGTTCTTCGTCAATCCGCGCGGGCAGCATGCGCGGTTTCCCATCGGCGGAGATCGGTACGTCGACCCTGAAGCGGCGCGCACATCGAAGGGGGCCGGTAAAGGCGGGGCCATTGGTGCGGTGATTGGCGCAGTGATAGGCGTGGCTTTGTTCAGTGCGTTTTCGTCACCGTTTTTGGTACTGGTGGTGGCCGCGGGTGTGGGGGCGTATATCGGTTCGCTGGCCGGTGCGATGTCGCATACGCGAGGTGGCGGCAAGGTGCCCGAGCATGCGGTGCCGCACGAAGCGCGCGATTCCGGGGTGCTCGTTGCCGTTCACGTGTCGCCCGACAATCAAGCCGAAGCGGCGCGCGTGTTGCGCGAGGCCGGAAGCCTGGAAGTGGAGCGTGCCCATGGCCGCTGGCAGCACGGGCGCTGGGCCGATTTCGATCCCACCCGGGATGTCGAGCCGATCACGGCGCCGTCCGCTACGACCACGGCTGAAGCGCGCGCCGAGGCGCCCGTCAACCGTTGAGTCGTTAGCAGCTAACGACTGCATCTCCTTCTTTCCTTCTCTCCTTCACCGATCGATGTCATGCAGGGCCGCGCCTGTCCGGGCCGGCCCTGTGCCCTCGTGCGGCGTGCGCGGCCGATGGACGACCTGCGACGTGGGAGCTGCGGTCGCCCAATGGGCATAGTCATTGCAGTATGGGATCGAGCGTTGCATCGAACGAATCACAACGCTCGGTGCCTGCCGCGGTGAACCAGCGCGCGGCGGCGACGCCAAAGCCGGCGCGCCGGCATTCATCAGGAGGACACAACCATGATTCGATACGCCATTATATTTTTCATCATAGCGATCATTGCGGCCATCTTCGGTTTTACCGGCATCGCAGCCGGCGCGGCCGAGATCGCGAAGATCCTGTTCTTCATCTTCATCGTCATCTTTTTGGCGACGCTGTTGATCGGCGTATTCAGGTGACGCCACTCGGAGAATGGATCGGAGAATAATAGTCATCGCCGTTGCAGGGATTACGAGCATGTTGCAAGGAATGCCAGGTGCTCGCCGGCATCGTTTTCGGGCCCTCGCAACGGCGTGCTTCGCCGGATAGATGGCCCGCTTTCTGCGCGGCTATCGGCGAAAGGAGAACCGCCATGTCACGCGTGATTTGGAAAGGGGCGATCAGTTTCGGTCTCGTCAACGTACCGGTGCAGTTGCACTCCGCGACCCGAACCGAGCGAACGAGCTTCAACCTGCTCGACAAGGAGACGGCCGACCCGATCGGCTATAAGCAGATCAATAAGCGAACAGGCAAAGAAGTGCGCCGCGACAATATCGTGCGCGGGTACGAATACGAGAAAAACAACTACGTCATTCTCAGCGATGACGAAATTCGTTCCGCCAGCCCGGAAGCGACCCAGACGGTGGATATCCTCGCGTTCGTCGAAGCGTATTCGGTGTCGTTCCTGTACCTGGACACGCCGTACTATCTCGTGCCCGAGCGGCAAGGAAAGAAGGCTTACGCACTGCTGCGGGAAGCGCTCGCAAAGAGCGGAAAGATCGGTATCGCCAATGTCGTGCTGCACAATAAACAGCACTTGGCGGCATTGATTCCGGCCGGTCCCGTGCTTGCGCTCAATACGTTGCGTTGGGGCGGCGAAGTGCTGGATATCGGGGATCTCTCGCTGCCGCCGGCCGAGGCCAAGGCCGCCGGTGTCAGCCCGCGCGAACTCGAGATGGCGATGAAACTGATCGACGACATGACCGAGAAATGGGAGCCGGAGCATTACCACGATACGTTCCGCGATGACATCCTGGCGCTCGTCGATCGCAAGGTGCGCGAAGGCAAGACCCACGAGATCGTCGAAGGCGCCCGTGTGCCGGCGCGAACGCGGACGACCGCGGATGTCGTCGATTTATCGGAACTGCTTAAACGCAGCCTGGGACGCGGCAAGGGCAAGCACGCGGCATGATGCGAGCGCCCCTGAGATCGAGCGTGAGATCGAGCGTGAGATCGAGCCCCGGATCGAACTCAGCGCATCGAATCGAGCCCACTCGTATCGGACCGGGTTGTATCGAATCCTGATGAGCGGACCACCATGGCGGACAAGCTCGAAACCTATCGCAACAAGCGGCGCTTTAACGAAACGCCCGAGCCGTCGGGCGGCGAACGCGCGCGCCGCGCCAAGCGCGCGGCAACGAGCCGCGGCGCCGGGCCGGCGCTCTCGTACCTGATCCAGGAGCATCACGCGAGGCGCCTGCATTACGACTTCAGGCTGGAACTCGATGGCACGCTGAAGTCGTGGGCCGTGCCGAAAGGCCCGTGCCTCGATCCCTCGGTGAAGCGGCTCGCGGTCCATGTCGAAGACCACCCGGTCGAATACGGCTCGTTCGAAGGCGAGATTCCGCCCGGCAACTACGGCGCGGGCACCGTTATCGTCTGGGATCGGGGTACCTGGGAGCCCGCGGGCGGCGTCGAACAGGCACGCAAGGCGTATGAAACCGGCCGGCTCAAGTTCACGCTGCACGGAAAGAAGCTTCACGGCGGATGGGCCCTCGTACGAAGCGGCATGCGTGGCAGCGGCGATAAAGAGCAGTGGTTGTTGATCAAGGAACGCGACGACGAAGCGCGGCCTCAGAGCGAGTACGACATCGTGGCGGAGCAGCCGGGCAGCGCGCTGTCGGATGGCGATGGCGCGGCTAAGAAGACGGAGAAGCAATCGGGGAAGAAGGCGGCAAAAAAAACCGCAACCAAGCCGGCAACTAAGCCGGCAACCAAGGCGGCAACTAAGCCGGAACAAGCGATCCCACACTTGGCGCGTGCTGGCCGATCGTCGTCCGGTCACCCCGATATCGTTGCCACGCGGACGACACAGTCGTTGCGCGAATTGGCGGTGTCGCCGTCGATCGAAGGCGCGGTGAAGGCGCGCTTGCCGCAATCGTTGAAGCCGCAGCTTGCGACGCTCGTGGACGATGTGCCTTCCGGTGACGACTGGCTGTATGAAATCAAATTCGACGGCTATCGTGCGCTGACGCGTATCGACCATAGCGAGTCGAAGCCTGTTCGGATATTGACGCGCAGCGGCCTCGATTGGACCGCGAAATTCAAACGGCAAGCGCAGGCATTCGCGGAACTCGACGTCCAAACGGCCTGGATCGACGGCGAGGCCGTTGTGCTCGACGAACAGGGCGTGCCGAGTTTCCAGGCGCTGCAAAACGCGTTCGATGCCCATCGCGCACAGGACATCGTCATCTTCGCGTTCGATCTGCCCTATCTGAACGGCTACGACTTGCGGGAGGTGCCGCTCGTGCAACGCAGGGCGTTGCTGCGGGCATTGCTCGAGGGGTTCGGCGGCGACACCCTCCGCTTTTCCGAGGATTTCGCGCTCGATCCGCATGACCTGCTGCATAGCGCCTGCGAAATGGCACTCGAAGGGATCGTGGGCAAACGGTGCGACAGCCGTTATACGTCGAGGCGCAGTGGCTCGTGGATCAAGCTGCGTTGCCGGCGCCGCCAGGAGTTCGTCATCGGCGGTTTTTCGGAGCCGAGCGGCAGCCGCACGGGCTTCGGTGCATTATTGCTCGGCGTCTATGATGCCCGCGGCAAACTGCACTACGCGGGGCGCGTGGGCACGGGCTTCGATACGGCCCTGCTGCGCTCGATCAAGCAGGCGCTCGATGAGCGGGAGGCGGCGCGCTCGCCGTTTGCCGAGCCGCCCACCGAGCGCAGCCGGACGAAGGTGCATTGGGTTCGGCCTGAGCTCGTCGCCGAATGCAATTTCTCGGAATGGACGAGCGAAGGCATCGTTCGTCAAGCCTCGTTCATCAGCTTGCGCAGCGATAAGCCGGCGCGCGAGATCGTGCATGAAACGCCGCGCAAGCCCGACGGCGCGGCGGATGTGGCGCAGGCGGCGAAGCGGGAACGCGGCGCCAAGCGTGACGACGATCGGCCGGCAACGAGCCAGGCACGCACGAAGGCGAAGCAATCCACACGTTCCGGCGATATCGATGCCATGAACAAGACGACGAGAGACAATCAGGCGCCGTTGAAAGAGGGCGACACGGTAGCGGGCGTCCGTATTTCGCACCCCTCGCGCATCATCGACAAAACAACCGGATTCGCCAAACGCGATCTCGTTCGCTATTACGAACGCATTGCCCCGTGGCTGTTGCCACATGTGAAGGACCGGCCCGTCGCGCTCGTGCGCGCGCCCGAGGGGATCGACGGCGAGCTGTTTTTTCAAAAGCACAGCAATCGCCTTTCGATTCCGTTCGTCTCTTCGCATGAAGGGCTCGATCCCGGCCACCCGGCGTTGATTACGCTCGATAGCGCGCAAGCGCTGGTGGGCGCCGCGCAGATGGGGACAATCGAGCTGCATACGTGGAACGCGGTGGCGTCGAATATCGAAAAGCCCGATCGCGTTGTGTTCGATCTCGATCCCGATCCGAAGCTCGGATGGGACCGCATGATCGAAGCCGCGCAGCTCACCCGGGAACTCCTGGCGGAACTGGGTTTGCAGTCATGGTGTAAAACGAGCGGCGGCAAGGGGCTGCACGTCGTCGTGCCGCTCGCCCGTCATGCGGGGTGGGACGAAATCAAGGCGTTTGCACAGGCGGCGGCGCAACATATGGCCGCGACGCTGCCCGACCGGTTCAGCGCGAAGATGGGGGCGCAAAACCGCCGCGGCCGTATTTTCGTCGATTACCTGCGCAATAACCGCGGCTCGAGCACCGTCGCCGCGTTTTCCCCGCGAGCGCGGCCCGGGATGGGCGTCTCGGTGCCGATTACCTGGGACGAGCTTGGCGATACGACGGGCGGTGCGCAATGGACTGTCGAGAACATCGACGAACGGCTCGCGGCTTTGACCGCCGACCCATGGGCGGACTACGTCGGCACCCGGCAGCGCGTGACGCGCGAAATGCGCGAACGGCTAGGCATCAAAGGGCAATAGGGCAATAACCTCGGCGCGGCTGGCTTTGTCCCTGGGCGCGCTTTTTGCGCGACATCGAGTCTCCAGGACCGACTGTATCGGAGGCACAGATGGCGCAAACGGTAGGCGATTTCATCGTCGAAAGATTGCATGAATGGGGCGTGCGGCGCATGTTCGGCTACCCCGGCGACGGCATCAACGGCGTATTCGGCGCGCTGCGGCGCGCGGGCGGCAAGATCGAATTCATTCAGGCGCGGCACGAAGAAATGGCCGCGTTCATGGCCAGCGCCTACGCGAAGTTCACGGGCGAATTGGGCGTCTGTATCGCCACCTCCGGACCGGGCGCGGCGCACCTCGTCACGGGCCTTTACGACGCGCGGCTCGATCACATGCCGGTGCTCGCGATCTGCGGGCAGCAAGCCCGGGCGGCGCTGGGTTCGCACTATCAGCAGGAAGTGGACCTCGTATCGATGCTGAAGGACGTCGCCGGTTCGTACGTGCAGCAGGCGAGTGTGCCGGCTCAGGTGCGTCACATGGTGGACCGCGCGGTGCGTATCGCGCTCTCGCAGCGGCGCGTCACGGCGATCGTCCTGCCGAGCGATTTGCAGGAACTCGAATACACCCCGCCGCCGCGCAAGCATGGCACCGCGCATTCGGGCGTGGGCTATTCGCGCCCGCGCATTCTGCCGGAACCCTCGGATCTCGCGCGTGCCGCCGAAGTGCTCAATGCCGGTCGCCACGTGGCGATGCTGGTCGGAGCGGGCGCACTGCATGCCACGGATGAAGTCATTGCTGTCGCCGAACGATTGAAGGCCGGGGTCGCCAAGGCGCTGCTCGGCAAGGCCGTGGTGCCCGATGAATATCCCTGGGTCACGGGCTCGATCGGTTTGCTCGGGACGAAACCGAGTTGGGAACTGATGACGCATTGCGATACGTTGCTGATGATCGGGTCCGGCTTCCCTTACTCGGAATTCCTTCCGAAGGAGGGGGACGCGCGTGGCGTGCAGATCGACATCGGCGCCGACATGCTGAGCCTGCGTTATCCGATGGAGGTCAATCTGGTGGGCGACAGCGCCGAAACGCTGCGTGCGCTGCTGCCCTTGCTCGATCAAAAAACCGACGACGCCTGGCGAAAGCGTATCGAGCACTGGACCTCGGAATGGTGGGACACGCTCGATAAACGCGCGAAGGAGCCTGTCAAGCGCGGCGTCAATCCGCAGCGGATCTTCACCGAGCTCTCACCGAAGCTCGCTTCGGATGTGATTTTGACGAGCGATTCGGGATCGTGCGCGAATTGGTATGCGCGCGACTTGAAGATTCGGCGCGGCATGATGTGCTCGCTGTCGGGCGGGCTCGCGTCGATGGGCGCGGCGGTGCCTTATGCGATCGCGGCGAAGTTCGCGCATCCGGACCGGCCGGTGATCGCGATGGTGGGCGATGGCGCGATGCAGATGAACAACATGGCTGAGCTGATCACCGTGGCCAAGTATTGGCAGCAGTGGAAGGACGGCCGGTGGATCTGCATGGTGATGAACAACGAAGATCTGAACCAGGTGACGTGGGAGCAGCGCGTCATGGAGGGCGATCCCAAATTCGAGGCATCGCAGGATTTGCCGAACGTGCCGTTTCATCGGTTCGCCGAATTGATCGGACTCAAGGGCATTTACGTCGATACGCCGGAGGCGATCGGCCCTGCTTGGGACGAGGCGCTATCGGCGGGGCGGCCTGTCGTGCTTGAAGTGAAGACCGATCCCGACGTGCCGCCGCTGCCCCCGCATGTGACGCTCGTGCAGGCGCGCAAGTTCATGCGCACCTTGATGGAAGGCGATCCCGAGGAAGGGAGCGTCATCGTCAATACGGCGAAGCAGGTGATGGCGTCGGTGTTGCCGGGTAAGAAGGAATCTTGAGCGGGATGGCGTGGCCGCCGATCGGCGCGGCCCACGCCGGATGAATCGCTGTGGACGGTGTCACATGGGCGGCGCCGGCCTGTGTCGCACGAGCCAGGCGACGAGCCCGAGCGCGACTGCGGCACCGAGCGCTGCGCCACGATGGGTATCCAGCCAAAGCGCGGCCGAGCGCGACTTGGCTTCGCCGCTGAACGAGCCGCGCAGCCGGTGAGCCCCTGGAACGGGGTACCAAAGATCGACGGGGTGACCGGGATCGGTCGGGCTCTTGCGCTGCTGTCCCCGGAAGGCATGCTTGGCGAGGTAGCGATCCAAGAAGCTTGGGGCGATCTTATTGGCGACGATGGCCTTGATGGACGACAGCCCGACGTAAAGTTCGCGGCGAGGATGTATGGCGGCCCAGACGATCGCGCGCGCCGCGACCTCCGGCTCATAGACGGGCGCGACGGGACGCGGTGCGCCGGGCATTCGGCTCGGGGCCCAATCGAACTGAGGCGTGTTCAGCGCCGGCATCTGGACCATCGTGACGCGTACGCCGCTTTTGTCATGCAGAAGTTCGCACCGCAACGCGTCGGTGAATCCGCGGATCGCATGCTTGGCGCCGCAGTACGCCGATTGGAGCGGAATCGCGCGATAGGCGAGGGCGGAGCCCACTTGTACGATGACGCCTTTGTCGCGTTCGGTCATGCGTTTCAGTGCGGCCATGGTGCCCCAGACGTAACCCAGGTACGTCACTTCCGTGACGCGCGCGAACTCCGCCGATGTCATCCGCGCGACGGGCGCAAACATCGTCACCATTGCATTGTTGACCCAGACATCGATCGGACCCAACTCCGTTTCCACGCGATTCGCGGCGGCTTCGACGGCGTCGGCGTTGCT
>NZ_JBQCDN010000233.1:0-8245 GCF_051961175.1 Trinickia sp.
GGCGCGCGCGGTTCGACTCCTGGGCCATCAGGCTGATCACGGGTTTCGAATCTTCGGAATTGAGCGCTTCAACCGCATGCGCCATCGCATTGACGCCGGATGCCGCCGAAATCCCCGGCGGCAGCGACAGCGTCAACGACGGATCGTAGAGCACCGTACGCGGCAGCACGCGCGCATCGCGCCCGGTGCGCTTCAGCCGGCCTTCCGTGAGCCCGAAGATCGGCGTCATCTCCGATCCCGCATAAGTCGTCGGCACGGCGAGGATCGGCAGAGACGACTCGAGCGCGATCGCCTTCCCGAGCCCGATCGTCGATCCACCGCCGATCGCGATGCAGCAGTCCGCGCCAAGCTCGGCCGCCGTCTCGCGCGCGGCACGCGCAACCTCGACCGGCACGTGCATCACAGCCTGCGCACATACGCCGGCCGCGCGCTCGCCGAGCACCTCCCTGACGCGTTCCGCGAGCGGCTGCTGCTCGGGCGTCGACAGAATCAGCGCCCGGTGCGCGCCGAGCGCGGACAGTTCGTCCGGCAGTCGCTCAAGCGCGCCCCATTCGAATACGACGCGGGAAGGCGTTCCCTGATAGACGAATCGCTCCATCGCAACCTCAGCGCTTGAAGTGCGGCGGCACCTTGCCGTCGACGTTGACCCACACCGAGCGCGCTTCCGTGTAGTCGTGCATCGCCTCGAAACCCATCTCGCGGCCGTAGCCCGACTTCCCGATGCCGCCGAACGGGCTGCCCGGATTGACGCGCTTGTAGCAGTTGATCCAACACATGCCCGCGTCGATCTGCGAGGCCATCCGGTGTGCGCGGGACAGATCGTTGGTCCAGAGGCCGCTGCCGAGCCCGTATTCGGTCGCGTTGGCAATCGAGAGCGCTTCCTCGTCGCTGCCGAAGCGCAGCACGGTGACGAATGGGCCGAACACTTCCTCCTGGGCGACGCGGTCGGCGGCGCTCTTCGCTTCGATCACTGTCGGGCGCACGTAGTAGCCGTTGGCGAGTGCGGCATGCTGCGGTGCACTGCCGCCCGCGAGCACGCGGCCGCCCTGCTCGCGCGCGATGTCGACGAACGACAGCACGCGGTCGAGGTGCTGCTTCGACGTCAGCGGACCCATCTCGGTATTCGGATCCAGCGGATTGCCGACGCGAATCGACGAGGCCAGTGACACGAAACGCTCGAGGAATTCGTCGGCGATGCGTTCATGCAGTACGAGACGCGAACCCGCGATGCACGCCTGCCCCTGGTTGTGGAAGATCGCCCATGCGGCGCCGTTGATGGCGGCATCGAGGTTCGCATCGTCAAACACGATGTTCGCGCCCTTGCCCCCCAGTTCCAGCTGCACGCGCTTCAGGTTGCCCTGCGATGCCTCGACGATCCGGCGGCCCGTCGCCGTCGAACCGGTGAATGCAATCTTCCCGACGCCGGGGTGTTCGGCGAGCCGCTGGCCGGCCGTATGGCCGTAGCCGGGTACGATATTGACGACACCGGCCGGGAACCCGATCTCGGCCATCAGTTCGACGATGCGCAACGTCGACAGCGGCGTGATTTCCGATGGCTTGAGCACGACCGTATTGCCCGCGGCCAACGCCGGGCCCATCTTCCAGCTCGTGAACATCAACGGGAAATTCCACGGCACGATCTGGCCGACGACGCCGATTGGGGCGCGCTGCACGTAGTTCAAAAAGCCGGTCTCGACGGGAATCACCGAGCCCTGTAGCTTGTCGGCCATCCCGCCGAAGTAGCGGAAGCAGCCTGCCGTGCGCGGCACGTCGAGCGCACGCGAGTCGCGGATCGGATGGCCGGTGTCCAGAGATTCAAGTTGCGCGAGTTCCTCCGCGTTGGCTTCAATCGCGTCGGCGAGACGCAGCAGCAGCCGGCCGCGCTCGGCCGCAGGCATCGACGACCACTTGGGGAACGCACGGGTGGCGGCTTCGACGGCCAGGTCCACGTCTGCCGCGGTGGCGGCCGCGATTTTCGTGATCAGCGAGCCGTCGTGCGGATTGAGCACATCGATCGTGCCGCGGTCGACGGCGTCGACGAAGCGCCCATCGATGAATAGTTGGGTTTGCATCGGTTATCCTTGATCAATGCGGGGGCGCAGCTTTCAGAATTCGACCGGATACGGCTTCAGCTCGCCGCTCTCATAGCGCTTCGGCAGATCCGGCGTCGCGTTCTCCCAGACAAGCAGCATCGAACGCTTCGTCGAGTAGCCCTGGTGGCGAATGTCCGCCGGCATCGCGCAGATATCACCCGCACGCATCGTGATTCGTGCGCGCGGGGACCCCGTGTCCTTGTCGCCAATGTCCCAGACGATCTCGTCGGAAAGCTGCAGGAACCACTCGACGCGATCATTACCGTGAAAGACCGGCAGGATGTATTCCTCGGTCGTCGGACAAAAAAGACTCTGCCCGCATACCGAGGTGACGGAAGGATTCCAAGTCACATCCGAACGCGACAGGTACTTGAAGAGATTGAACGCGTGCAGTTCGCCTTCGAAGCCACGCTCGGCATGCACTTCAGGCTCGTCCTGCGGGACGTCGGCGAACGCGCGGTTTACCGGGAGGTCGTCGCGCAGCGGGGAGTCGCCCTCAAGGCCGGGCATCCGGCGCGTGGCAATGCGCGTGCGCTCGATTGCGGCTTCATTGCCGCCATGCTTTCGGCCGAACGCGGTGCCGGTCTCCTCGGGCGCGGCGAACGGATCGAAGCCCTCGTTGGTCCAGTCGTGCAGGATGGCCTTGAAGGTCGCCATGATGGTCGGCGTCTCGAAGGTCTCCAGATAGTCGATCCCCGCTTCCTTCATGACGCCGTTGAACGAACCCGCGTAGACGTCCACCTTGCCGTAGTGATTGCGTGTGCCGAACACGTGGTCGAAGTTGACCCAGCCGTAGAAGAAACCCCACGCGACATCGCGCATCATCGCGCGCAGAAACGCGTCGGCCGGGATCGCGTGTGTACGGGTCTGGCCTTTTGCCGGCCAGGTGACCTTGACGAAGTACTCGTCGCGTAGGAATTCGAATGCGCCGAGGCGAAAGCAGCGATAGCCGGTTACAGCGTCCGGCTGGGTCGCAATTACGGTGTCGGCAGCGAAGCCGGCCGGGTGCGAAATGGTCTCAAGGGTAGCCATGTGTCGTCTCCTCAATATGGACGGATGATGGGTGCGCACTGCGAGTCAGTGCAGGCAGATATCTGCCCACTTTTGCACTGAGAGCGCGCCGAGCATCGTCTGAACGAGCGCCACCCCAGCCTTTTGCGCAGTGAAGCGGTAGGCGCAGCCGGCCGGCAGCAGCGCTTGATGGCCGCGCCGAAGTACGACGTATCCCATCGCACGCCCTCCGGGCTGCGCGCCAGCGGGCACCGTACCGGTACTGCCACTGGGCGGGGTATCGAGCTTGATGAAATCAATGCGCACCTCGCCATCCATGAGGATGACGAACTCGTCGTGTGCGCAGGCGAACCACTGTGATTGGCCTTCGGTGCGGAGCACCTCGATCACGTATTCGAGGTTCTTGCCGACGACAACCTTTTCGTAGGGTTCCGAAGACGAAGCCACTTCGAAGACGTTGGAGAAAACATAGTTGCGGGCGTCGCCGCTCGTGATTTCAATACCGCCTTTGCTATAGCTGTCGAGCGAGCCAAAGACTGTGCGGAATGACGACTCGGTCATTGCTGTCTCCTATTGTTGGAAGAAATCGTTCCTTTCAACTTTAGGCGCACTGGGAGGCGACAACAACTGGCGAGCAGGCGATTACGCCATTCGCACTTCGCGAACAATCCCGCTAGATTACCCACCCGCGGTCGATGAGAGGCCGATCCCATGCGGGCTCCGGCCCGAGATATTCCGCCAGAAACTCGACGAGCGCCTTCACTTTCAGCGACTGCCGCTGCGTTGCCGGATAGACCGCAGCAAAATTCAGCGGCGCTAGCACGTAGTCCGTAAGGAGTGGCACCAGCGAGCCGTCCAGCAGCGCCGCACTTGCGACGAGCGTCGGCAGGCAGACAACCCCGCCGCCGGTGAGCGCGTAATCGCGCAGCAAATGCACCGAGTTCGAACGGATCATGCCGGGCAGCTCCATTTCGACGACCTCGTGCCCGCGCGTCATGGTCCAACGGTTACGCGACGGATAACCCGAATAAAGCGCCGTGACATGCTGCAGCAGTTCGCGGGGATGCTCGGGGGCACCATGCTCTCGTACATAATCGGGGGCGGCACAGAACAATCGCCTCACGGGAAAGAGCCGCCGTTCAATCAGCGATTCGGCGATTGGGGGGAAGATCTGGAACGCGACGTCGAAGCCCTCTTCGATCGGGTCGACTACACGGTCGTTCACGATGACGTCGAGTTGGATGCCCGGATAGCGACGGTTGAATTCGGCAAGCGGGGGGCCGAAGTGCCCCAGCGCGAAGCCCGGCAGCATCTGGATTCGCAAGCGACCCGTGGGCGTCGCACGCAACTCGCGCATCTGGTCGGTTAGCTCGTTGACGCGCCCCACGACTTCGGCGCAGTCACGGTAAAACGCCTCGCCGACTTCGGACAAACGCACGTGCCGCGTGCTGCGATGAAAGAGCGGCGCGTTGACGAACTTCTCGAGCTGCTGGATGCGGCTCGTGACGACCGAGCTCGTCACTCCCAGCTGCCTCGCGGCTTCGGAAAAGCTGCTCGTCTCCGCAACCCGCACGAAGGCCTCGATACTTAGAAATCGGTCCATCCTCCCCCCTTCTCCCCGTCCAGCACCGGCAGTTGTATATGGGCGCAACCGCACGTCAGCTGGGCCTGCTGCAGTCGGTATCGGGCGTCCGCCATTGAGAGGATTGCACGGACGTGCCGCGACACCAGCGCCATTTCGTTCCGCTCACGACACAATCGAAGATTTTTCCATCGCACAGAACTAGCTGAAGGCAACGAACGGAATGACGTGCCAAACAAAGAAAAGGATCATTCAGCGCGGCTTGACTTGTTGCTCTCGGCTTGACTATTGCGCTCTGATGGAAGCGCGCGTTCGGTTCCGAGGGAATGAATCGGCATTTTGACCCTAATGATAGTACCGTTGCCGCGTGCACTGTGAAAGGGGAGCGCGTTGCAATATTGGGCGGGGAAATCTACGCCGTATCGATTTCAACAGCCTGCTAGCAGCCTGCTAGAAGGTCTGCCACTTTTCATCGGACAAGCCGACCGTCGTGGCGCCAGCAATACTCGCTCTGGTACGGATCGATTGCTTGGCTGCATGCCGTTTCGTCTCGATCGGCGACGCGCCCGGTGTCGGTTCGCCCAGCCTGTGCTGCGGAGTTGCTGTCTGCGGCTCATGGAAAACCGTCTCCCCAATGTTGAACACGGACACCGCTTCCTGCAGGTCAGTCGCTCGTTGTTCGAGCGACTGAGCCGCTGCAGCAGCGTATTGCACGAGCGCTGCGTTCGCCTGCGTTACCTCGTCCATCTGCGACACAGCAACGTGAATCTGGTCTATGCCACGGCTCTGCTCCTCCGATGCAGCGGCGATCTCGCCGACGATATCCGATACCTGTTTGATGGCCCGCTTAACGTCGTCCGTCGACGCATCCACTTCGGCTGCCTGCTTTGCAGTGTCCTGAATCATCGATACTGATCGTTCGATTAACTCCTTTATTTCCTTCGCGGCCGCTGCGGAGCGCTGCGCGAGGCTGCGTACTTCGCTCGCGACCACCGCGAAGCCGCGCCCCTCCTCGCCCGCCCGCGCGGCCTCGACAGCTGCGTTCAAAGCAAGGATATTTGTCTGAAACGCAATGCCTTCGATGGTGGCCGTGATTTGCGATACCTTCTCGGCGTTGGCGCTGACATTGGTGATCGCTTGCACCATGTCTTTTACAGCATCGTTACCGGTGTCGGCCAAGTCCGTAGCGCGGGTTGCCAGCGCGTTAGCCTGGCGCGCATTATCGGCATTTTGCTTCACCGTTTCGGTTAGCTGCGTCATGCTCGCCGCCGTTTCTTCGAGCGACGCTGCCTGTTGCTCCGTGCGAGCGGATAGGTCTGCGTTGCCCGAGGAAATATCAGAGGCGGCGGTACGCACGGAGTCGGTCGTATTGCGCACCGTCTTGATCGCTTCTCCAACTCGCGCGATTAGTTCATTGAACGCCGTCCCCGCGCGCCCGATTTCGTCGTCGCGTTGAGGAGCAACGCGTTGAGTAAGGTCAAGCGAGCGACATGCTGCCAGCAACGTACCCTGAATGCCGCTCAAGCTTTTGAGGAACCTGCGCATCTCCATGCAAAAGACGAATCCGCAAAGAATGCCGCCGAGCCCCAGCAGCGCCAAGATTGAATCGCGCATGCGCCGATAGGCCATCATTGCCTGCTCATGGGCGGAGTCCGACTCCCGGTGGAAAAGCGCTTGTAACTGGGCCATGTTCGGCCCTGCAGCGAGACCGTATGGGCGAGATTTCGTGATCATTGCGTCCATTGAAGCCTTCGCGTCGCCGTTGCGCGAGAGCTGCGCTGCATCAAGGAGACCGTCGAGTGCGCCTTGGAGATTGCGCGTAAATTCTGGCGCGACTTGTTTGGTGGAATCAGGCTTGTCGCTCCGATCGAAAAGAACGATGTCCCGTTTGACTACGGGCAGCAACCGGTCAATTATTTCGAACTGGGCCTTGCTTGCACTCGGTTCGTTCGAACGATTCGCTTCATACACCTGGAGCACCATCGTGAGCACGGCCGTGTATTCCTCGCTGAGATAGCTCGCTGGCAATGTGATTTCCCGGTACATTCGCTCAGCTCTCGCGTTCGCATCAGCCAGGGCCCTCAGTGACACTGCTGCAATTACGACGCATAGCAACGCCATGAGGGCAAAAATTAGCGACAAGCGCGTCCGAATCTGCATCATTTAGTAAACCATTTTTACTTTTCAAATTGGGCAAGGGGCGCACGCAATCCCTCAAGCGATGGCCATTGCGTGCAGCGGACCCGGCGCAACTGCGACCCAATTGTGTTGCTTCACTCTGGTTGCCCGCTTGCCGGAAAGTCCACGCCGGACAACACCGACTGACGCGTCCGGGCCGGTGCCGTCTCCTTGAACAGGAGGCTAACGCCGACGCCTAGCACGACCGCGCAGATCGGCAGCCACAGAATGTTCTGGATACCAAAGCGGGTAGCCACGAAACCGGCCAGCGCCGGCGCCACACCACCACCGAAGATTTCGCCCGCCCCCACGACAACGCCAATCGAAGTCGACACCATACCGGCTGGTGCGGCTTCCGTCGCGACCGGCCCGGATATCAGCGACACAAGTCCAAGCGTGAAGAAAGAAGCAACGAACAGGACCACGAACAGGGTGAACGGCTGCGCGCCGATGCCGCGGAACAGGTACAGCATGACCGCCGTCCCAGCGAAACCGACAATGCTGGCCAGTCGCCGGCCGATGAAATCCGAAAGCCCGGGCAAACCGAACTGGCCGACGAATCCTCCGAACCCGATCGCCGAGACGACGACGCCCATGCGTTGCATATCGAGCGAGAGATATTCGGTGAGATAGAGCGGCAGCATGGCGCCTAACACGAACACGCCGGTCATGGCGCAGAACAGGGCCACCATGGCGACGGGTATGTTTCGGCTTTTCAACACGGCACGCCACTGGCCGCCTTCTCGACGAAGCGCAATTTTCTGCGGCGTCAATCGCGGCTCACGGATGATGCGGAACATCAACGCGCCGAGAATCAGCCCAGGCACCGACACTAGCGCGAACACCCAGCGCCAGCTCACTACGTTCAGCAACTGGGTGGCGATGATGGGCGAGAGCGCGAGGCCGAACAATGCGAAACCGCTTTGCTGAAGCCCCAGATTAAAGCCCCGGCGCTTCGGATGCGAGGCGTCTGCAGTCGCGGCGAAACTCGTCGGACAGAACGAGCCCTCGGCGACCCCCATCATCGCCCGCACCGCCAGCAGACTCACCAAACCGCCAGCCAGGCCGGAGAAGGCGGACAGTAATGAGAAGACAAGGATCGCCGGGATCAGCACCTTGCGGCGGCCTATCTTGTCGGATAGCCCACCCATCAACACAGCGAAGATTCCCCATGACAGACCAAGTATGCCGATACAGTTGCCGACGTCCTGCGCGTTCAGGTGCAGGTCTTTCATAATCGATGGGAAGAGCGGCGCGATTAGCCACCGGTCCAATCCCACCAGCCCGAAGCCCAAGGCCAGCAGCACGACGGCCTTCCACTCGTAGCCCACGTCCCATTCGCTCGATTTCATTTGTCTCTCTCCATAGGGCTACCGCTGCG